>CAYRMN010000006.1:1139-44963 GCA_964425575.1 uncultured Gammaproteobacteria bacterium
TGCGGACCGATTGTTAGCACGCCTCGGTCTGTTGCTCGCGTAACATCGGTGATCGAGGTTAGCGCGCGTTTGCAGCAGGTGCGACAGGAGGCGCTCTCGCAAAACGGTGAAGGCCCGGAGTTCGTTTTCTACATGTCGCTTCTGCAGCTCGATCCTGTCGCGGTGAAGAGTTTTGCCCCTGAATTAGATCAAGGGATCAATAATGGTGATGTGAATTTGAGGCCACTGAGCGTATTCTTGAAAGACCATACTCGTTGGGGCCTCTACAAGGCGTGCGTCTACGCTCGTCGGCAAGAACAGGAGGCAGAGAAAAGATGGCGTGCTTCCTACGATGAAGGCTCCTCACGTGATCTTGCTACATGGAGGGAACGCATCTATCGCGCCGCTCATATCCTTTTCGTGCTTGTTGTCGAGGCGCAAGAGGGTGACTGGCGGGCAACGGCTCGCTATGTGATTTCCAACTGCGGGAATGATGAACGGCTGCAACAAGCCTATCGTCCCTATGCGTCCGCTCCTCGCGCCGCATCGTTGGTGCGTGAGCACTCGGTTATCAGCCTGTTTGATGGCTATGACGCATCATCTGATCAGGAGCGATATGACTACGCGACCACATGGTGTACGGGTCAGATTTCACACAGCTCCAACGACGTTGTGACGGTTGAGCTATGCATAAGTCAGCTTCTCGAAGCGTTGTATGCGGCAGAGAAGCGGGGATACGATACGCAATTCGTTGCCGACCTGCTCTATACCTATCAACTCAAACTTGCCGAGCTGGATGGATCTACTGACCACAGGCAGGCTGGGTATGCCGCAGAGCGAGCGGCCCGTATTGCTCAGCTCTTCAATCTATCTGCTCGAAGTATTCACACAGCTGTTCAGGTGGCTCTTGAGGAATATCGGTCCGTTCCGCGGGAGAAGTGGGAAGCGTACGAGTACGGGGTCGGTTCGGATTTACTGCGACTTGCCACGAACTGGATCCTTAAGCCAGAGGACCATCAAAATATCTGCGATTTGGTACGGCGCAATTATGAGCGTGATTGGTATCGTTTGCAGCCTGCCCTGCAGGAATGCGAAGCGCCGGCTACGGCGGAAGAAAAGTCCGCGCTACGTCCGTTATCTAAGGCGCCTATCTATCTCTCAGACTGGATGAAGAAGTTTCTCCGCGACTTTTCCTCCGAGAACATCGCTCGGTATATCCGTGTCGGTATTGCGGAATGTGCGCGTCATCAGACGCAGCTTTGTTCCACGGAGCCTATCGAAAGCTGTGGAATGAGTCAGGATCAAGATATCCGAGAGATGTTGGGAACCTGCGCTCAGGCGTATATCGTTGCAGCCGCGCTTCGCAATGGAGCGGATGAGCGTCAGGCGCTCGCACAGCAGGCTCTGCGATTTTACTTCGTGCAGGCGGAGAGCACGCAGCAGTATGCAAAGATGCTACTCCAGCAAGACCAGAAAGAAGCTCCAGATTGGTTTCATATCTCGCACTCCATTGCGTTGGATGCAATCCTGATCGCCAATTCTGAAGGTCTCGCCGGAGAAGTCACTCGTTTTCGGCCTTTCCTACAAAGTCGTCTCATGCCCTAACCACTCGCCTCCGAAGCCACGGCTCGCCTCCCCCGTGTTCCTCGGAGGCATTTTTCGTATAAAAAATGAAAGGAAACTTAGCTTGACAAAGTAGAGCAAATATGTTTATATACAGCCACGTAACCGCCATTTTCGGCGGATGAACAGGGAGGATTTCGATGCTCTTTTCCATGAATATCTCGAGGATGTTCGCTGCCGTGCTCGCGTTGGCGCTGACCTGCCTCTCCACGGGGCGTGTCGCCGAGGCAGCACCGCCACAACCGACCTCGCCAGGGTCAGCGGCATCGGGAGCACACGGCGATCTGCCGAAACCGCCCCTGTCGGTCCCGAAACCCGCCGCTCCGAAGCCGCCGCCGTCTGCCAAGACGCCGCCGGCGAAGCCCGCTCCGAGCGTCAGCCCGCTCCCGGTTGCGGCGCCACAAGTGGATCCGCTCGTGGATCCATTCAGGAAGCGCTACAACGGGCTTGTTGCAGGAGACTACGGTGCCATCAAGGCGTCGACGAACCTTCTGTACGGTCTGGTTGGAACCTACGATGAGTGGAAGACCGTCGACCGGATTCTCCTGGCGGGCATGCCGAACAAGCAGCATTGGAAGCCTGCTCCGTACATGCTGGCCGTCATCAACGACCTCGAGCGCTCGATGTGCCAGGATATTTACGGGTACAGTGGATATTTGGAGGGTGTGACCCAAGAGGAGCGTGAGAAGAAGCGTGAAGTGTGCCAGTCCCGTTGGGAGGGACACCACAAGGTCACGGGAGCTCTCTTGGCCTACGTGTACGTGAAGGAGAACGCTGCACACTTCACGTCGAACGATGGTGTCATAGCGCTCAACATCGCGCACAAGGCGCTCGCGACCGTGCATGAGCTTAGTGGGGCTGCTGATCTGGGGGCCTGGATCCAGGCCAAGCTCAACGATCAGGGCAAGGCTGATGCCAAAGCTCTGTTCACCGCAGAATACGTGGCTCCCGATTATCGGTCGGCCGCCATCGACGCCTGTCGCTACGATCTTGACGCCGCCTCGCTCGAGAAGGCGCTCAACGGTCTCGCGGCTGCCGGCAAGTCCAGTGACGAGGATCCGCGCTGGACGAAGTGGAAGGTCGATGCCCTCGCCGCGCGCAAGGCCGGCAAGTCCTGCTGGGACATTGGCTGGCGCTACCTCAGCGCCGAGACCGAATGCAAGGACAATAGGGTGCGCATCTACTATACGGACGAGGATGCATGCCAGCTCACAGGTCCGGTTGTTCTGGAGTTTCCGAACGACCGGACGAAGGCTCGACAACTCGACATCTACTGATCCCGCGCCTCTGACCGGAGGCGCCACGCTCGCACTCGTGCGACGATCGAAGCATTCTCTTGAACGCTTCGGCGTCGAGCGAGTGCTTCTTTCGTTACAAAGAAAACGTGTATACTAAAAATACAGGAGTTTTATTCCTCAACTTCTATTGGTATGTCTACATTTGATGAGCTTGATCGTCGGTTGCGGGAGACTGATCGCGTATTTGATCATGTCTACGAGGAGAAAAAACGCGAGACCTCGGACGAGCGCGCTCGGCTGGAGCGGGAATGGGCTGAGATGGAGGCTCGAGAGCGCGAGCTGGAGGAGCGAAGCACGACTGCGCGTCGGATGCATGACAATGCAAGCAGCAAACTGCAATATATGCGCGACAATATCGAAGCAATCACTGAGCGTGATGAGTATGATCTTGAAGCAGCGACGACAGGCTTTGAGCGCGTGATTGAAGAGCTGCGGAGATTTTAATAGGCTTGAGCAAAGTACCACTTTTCCGTGGCTGGTTTTCCGCAATAGATACAAGTACCTTCTCCAATATCATTGGTAAAGCATCGCGTGGTGGCTTTTGTTTCTTCTTTGATGGATTTCTCACAGGCAGGGCTCCCGCACCAGAATGCCTTCAGAAACCCTCGTGTGGTGTTCATCCCTTCCTTGAAGGCCTCATAGGTTTCAACCGTATGCAGGTTGTCTGCAAGGAGCTTTTCTGCTTGGCGAAACAGTTCTGTTTGAATGTTGGTTAAGCAATTTCCCGCTTCTTGTACGAGACTTGTCAGCGCAACCGTCATTGCTTCCCCGGTATCACGACGAACCATTTTGACGGCACCCGCCTCTAATTCACGCTTGCCGATTTCAATGCGAAGCGGCACGCCCTTGAGTTCCCATTTATTGATTTTCCAACCGATTGATTCATTATCCTGTTCATCAATTTTGACGCGATAGCCCGCTTCTTCAAGTTGCGCGGCGAGTGTTGTACAGCCAGCAAGAATCTCATCTTCTAAACGCACCGGTAGAATAACGATTTGTGTTGGGGCAAGTTTTGGAGGTAATCGCAAGCCTTTGTCGTCACCATGAACTAAAATGAGTCCGCCAATGGAGCGCGTTGAAAGTCCCCAGCTCGTTTGCCAGACGTGTTTCAACGTTCCATCTTTATCTTGAAATTCAATACCGAATGACTTGGCAAAGTTTTGACCTAGGTCGTGTGATGTGCAGCTCTGAAGTGCCTTGCCTTCAGGCATCATCATTTCATAGGTCATGGTCATATCTGCCCCAGCGAATTTTTCTGCATCAGATTTTTTTCCGAGAAGACCCGGAATCGCAAAAATGTCTCGATAGAGTTTGGCGTACGTTTCAATAGCCCAGCTTACCGTAGCAAGTGATTCTTCGTGAGTCGCATGAGCTGTGTGTCCTTCTTGCCACAAGAATTCACTTGTCCGCATGAATAGGTAGGTTCGTTTTTCCCAGCGCACGACGTTGTTCCATTGGTTGATTTGTAGCGGAAGGTCACGCCACGACTTGATCCATTTGGCATACGTGTCGTACATGATGGTTTCGCTGGTTGGTCGAACCACGAGGCGTTCTTGCAGGACTTCATTCCCACCAATCGTAACGACGGCGAGTTCTGGTGAAAAACCTTCCACATGTTCCTTCTCGCGATTCAACAGAGACTCAGGAATGAGCATTGGAAAATAGGCATTTTCAACACCATGCTTTTTGATCTCTTTGTCGAGCTGACGTTGAATTTCTTCCCAGATGGCATAGCCATACGGTCGCAAAATCATGGTGCCTTTGGCTGGACCATAATCCGCTAGTCCTGCCTGAAGTACGACCGCGTTATACCAGCCGGAGAGATCTTCGGAACGTGAAGGGAGTTGTTTTTGGAATGCCATATTAAGGTGGATAATAGGTGACGCTGTCTGAATTGGCAAATCAAATGAGAGGTGTCATTCCCGTGAAAACGGGAATCTTGTTCGAGTGGTCTGATGAAGATTCCCGCCTGCGCGGGAATGACACAGGGTAGACGATAACAAAATCACTCCCTATGCAGGAAGTGATTTTTTTTATTTTTTGATGTGCGATTACATCGCGGCTGGAGCCGATGTTTCTTTGTGTTTCAATGCGTCCTTGAGACCCTTCCCTGCCTTAAATTTTGGAACAGTTACAGAAGGGATTTGAATCTTCTGAGTTGGATTCTGAGGGTTGACGCCTGTACGGCCAGCACGTTGCTTGGCTGAGAAGGCTCCGAAACCGGCAATGTTGACTTCGCCGCCTTTTTTAAGAGTTTCGACAACAACTTCAACAAACATTTCAACCATGTCTTCGGCCTGTTTTTTGGTAACACCGACCTTATCTGCCAAGTATGAGATGAGTTCTGCTTTGTTCATAAGAAAAAATTAATGGATGAGTACATGGGGAGTATAGCATTTTTTCGCTTAGACATCAATCATTTTGCGAATACGGTCAAGATGGATGGCTTTTTTTGTGTTGATATCTACTTCAATCAAGATGCCATTTATTTCTGCAACTCCTGATGTTGGAAGGCCATAATTTTGCTGAGATTCGCCTAAAAATCGTTTTATGGCCGACGTTTTTTCAAAACCAATGACTGAATCATGACAGCCACAGCGGCCAACATCGGTCACATAGGCTGTGCCACCTGGGAGGATCTTAGCGTCAGCTGTGGCTACGTGGGTATGTGTGCCAACAACTGCGCTGACTTTTCCGTCGGCATAATGCCCTAATGCTTCTTTTTCTGCTGTGGCTTCAGCGTGAAGGTCGATCAGGATGGCATGCGGCTGGTTCGTTTCATGCTTGGCGAGTAGTGCATCGAGCGCGGTAAACGGAGAGCTGGTTTCTGAATGAGTGAATAATTGTCCCATGAGATTCCCAACCACGACACGTACTCCATCTTTGATAATCAGAACCGAGTTATTGCCATTTTTCGCGCCTCCATAGTTGGTCGGCACAATCATGCGATTTTTCCATTCTGGATCTTCAAACAGAGGAACGCCAAGGGGATTGCCCCAAGAATGATTACCGCCAGTAAATGCGTCTACTCCAGCTTGTACGAGCTCCTGTAGGGTTTTCTGCGTTACGCCCGCGCCATGCGCAAGATTTTCAACATTGGCGATGATAATGTCTGGGCGATGTTTTGTTTTTAATTCAGGCAGAGCTTTGATGAGAGCGGTTCGGCCAAGCGAGCCGACAATGTCACCAAAAAAGAGGATACGAAAGGAGGGCATAGAAGAATAGTTGGATGGTAGCAGGTTTGTCTAAAACGAAAAGCGCGCCCGTCACGACCGAGAGCAGGGCAATCACGATCGTGACGCGGCTTTTCGGCGCGACGAGGCGCTAGGGGCGAGGGGGATGAGCGGAGCCGCTCGTCATCGGCGTGACCTGGTGTGCGAGGCAGCAGCCTGTGGTGTTGAAGCAGCTCGCGGCGTCACGTTTCTGTGCCATACAGCTCGAGTTCATGGAACAGAAGTAATGCTGGCAAGTGTCGGCAACATGGGCGCCGATGACCGTGCCGTCCTCGTCGCTCAGCGTGCCGATGAAGTGGAGACCAGGGTTGTCCTCGATGCTCGTAATCGCGATCGGACTGCCCTGATCGCAGACGAAGCCGATGACCTCCGCGCCCTTCTTGCAGCCGACGAGCGGCCGAGCGGGCGGTTGGGGAGCTGCTTCTGTCTCCTCGAAGAGGGAGTACACGAAGCTGATGAAGGGGAGCGCGACTTGCCAGATGAAGCAGCCAGCCCCAAAAAGGAGCGCTGCGATGGCCAGCGGAACGACCCAGTCTGAATTGTTCGGTTTTTTCGGTGCCATGACGATCGTCCTTTCGTTTAACCCGTGTAGAAACAGCAATATTGCATCGATATATAAGCAGAAAACTAGTGGACTGTCAAACTATCTTTACTTTATAATGATCGTTGTCGAGGTTTTTCAAAATGATCTATACTCCCATTGTATGAACCCTCGTTTTGAGCAGATTTTGCAGGGATACTCCCAATCCGCCAAGGATATTGCGGCTAATAGAAAAAAGGGCGACGTGAGTGATGAGGCGACAAAACAACGGGACGCACGTTTACATACAGCTGCACATGAGCGCGCATTAGGTGAAGATAGAACGCCGCGAAATACCTATGAAGAAGTCGTTGTTGAGGAATACTTCAAATCCCACCGGCGTATTTATGAGATTCAAAACAAGAAACAAAAAATCATGGATTGGCTGCATGCGCAGTTACAGCGTCTTGATGATCTTGAAGATTCAAACGAATGGCTCGATAGCAGGACGGAACAAGAACAGAAAGAAAGAAAACTTGTGCGATCAACTGTGTATCGAGAGGGTGAGTTTTATTGCCAGGAGGAGCGTCATGCGGTTGATATTGGAACGATTTTGACAGATGGAGAGTGGGGAATTGGATATCGTTTTCAGGTTCAGGCTGAATCACGTTTATTGATCAAAAAGTATTTGGTGGCCGAGGCAAAACGGAAAATTCAAGTGTTACTGGATGATCAAATCATTGAGGAAGAGCTGACTCGAGCGGCAGTACGGAATGATCAAAAAGGCGCGTCAGCTTTTGAGACGTTGAATCATCGTTTGAAAGTTGAAGATTTGTCGGGTGGGGCGATCGCCGAAAAGATGACGCGCGCCTTGTTGAGTAAAATGGCTATTTCCGCCGGTCTGGATTTTGAGGTCCTACGCGCGGATGCCTATGACGACGTACGTGGCAAGGTTGATTTTATTGTTCGTCGGAAGAACTATCGTCGAGGGGTAAAGGTTGAGGCAAATCAAAGCAGCAAGACGACAGGGATTCAATTTACGATCAACGATACCGCTGAGAACATGTTAACCAAACAATATCAGCTTGATCGTGTACGTGAACGTAAAATGGCGGAGCATATTGTGGATGATGTTGTGCTCGTAAGTATCCCGCTGTTTCAAGTGACAAACCTTTATCTGCAGTGGAAGGAGCAGGGTCGTCCCTGTGGCGGACCGGATGCATTGTGGGATGAAGAAACAAAATGGCAAGTTTTTGACCAAGTTTTGCGTGGGGTGTATTCGGATCGAGAAATTGATGAACAGTGGCAGACGTATCAAATAGCAATTGGGGGAGGATCGGAGCAGGGAGGGGGAGAGGAGCGGGAGGCGGCTTGAGGATTTTTTCATCAGCTTTTTTTGTCATTCCGACCGAGGAGTTGGATGACGAGCGGAGGAATCCCTTCGAAGGGGTCCCTCGGCTCCGTCAGACTTCGCTCGGGACGACAGTAGTCGTGTCTTTTTGGCTTTAGAGAGCGGGCGCGTTTGTTTTGGCAAACATCAAGTAAACTTGACAAACTTTCAAAAAAGCGCTATACTTTTTATTCAGAATACCAGAGCCGTACCTTACACGTTTTGCAGGTAACCATGAGGAAATACTCGTTTTTTCATGGGTGCCTGCAAAGGCAAAAAACCACCCGCCGCACGGACGGAATCCGTGTAAGACCCATAGCCCAGGAGGCTCTCATGAAGCGTTTCCCTCTCGTGTTCGTCCTCGGCCTCATCGCCTGTCTCTCCATCCTCGCCGGTTGCGCGGATGTTCTCCCGAACACCGCTGATCCCCAGGCTTTCGTCGAGGAGCGCTGTGCCGAGATGGCCGAGGGATACGGCGTGCGGGTCGACCTCTGGAACGATCCGACCGCCCTTTCAGAGGAGCAGCAGAAGAAGCTTCCGGAGTGGATGCCCGCCTCGATGACTGTCGAGGGTGCGGGTGTCGATCCCATCATCTGCGAACTGAACGAGAGTGGCACGTCGATCGTCTGCCCTCTCGATGTTCAGGAGGGCGACATCCGACAGCTCCGGCTGCGCGATCAGGACGAGTCCATCCCGTACGAGAAGTACTTCGGTTGGAACTGCCACCGCGGGACCAGTGATCAACCCGACGAGCGCTACGGCCTCGGGATCTTGCAGATGCTCGCCTGCAGCGATGGGAAGCCGGTCGGCTTCATCGATAACTGCGGGGCGTCCAATCCCGCGCTCAAGGACCTTGGGGTCACCCCCGCGGTCAATGTCGTCACCCTCACAGTCGGGACGACTCCCCCCTCCAAGTAGCTCTTTCCCACCCTCGCCCCGAATCCCAAACTCAGGGGCAATCAAGCCTTGCCGCCCTGGCAGGCAACCACGGAGGAACACGCCCTGTGTTCCTCCGCCGATCCGAACTCATAATTATCGCGATTGTGAAGTTAGATCGGATGTACTGAAAAAAGTTCACACCCCGCGCACGAGCGGTTCCTCGTGTAAGTCCATTCCATGCCCGTAGGAGGCACAGCCATGATTCGTCGTTCCATCGCCGTTCTCGTCGGCATCGTCGTCCTCTCGCTCTTCGGTTGCGCCTCGGCTTCGAAGCCCCGCGTCGCGGCCATCCCAACTCCCCAGGCGGAGCATCTCACGAACAACATCACCGACTCGTCTGGACCGAAGCTCGAGGATTTCGAGATCCGCGGCATCATCCGCAGCAGCGGGCTCATGATCGGACCCGATCCGTTTCCGAAGGGCGTTTCGTACGAGGTGGTCAAGGTGCTGCGCCGGGAGGGCAGGTCTGACCACTTGCAGATCCGGATCACTAGCGGACCCGAGATGGGCGAGCTCTGGCACTGCAGTCCGTCTCCCGAGTGCAAAAGCGTCGAGGGCTGCTCGGAGGTGGATACTCGGCTCTGCTTCTCCGGTTCCGGAGAGTGCGTCTGCCAGCTTCCCGGGAAGTAGTGCTCACCCTCGCGTGCGTCGAGAGCGCCGACGCAAAAGCCCGCCACCCTGTTGTACTTGGGGAGGCGGGCTTTTAAAATTCTGGAGAGGTTAGCGTGTCGTCCTGAGCGAGTCTGCGAGTCGAAGGATCTTCTCCATGTCAGACAGAGTAGATCCTTCGACTGCGGTGTCGGACGCCTTCGCTCAGGACGACAACGAAGCCCCCATGCTCTCCCTCGTTTGCAAGAGGGGGTTCTACTTCGCGTACTCCGTAATTCTCGTTTCTCTGATCAACGTCACCCTGACTTCTCCTGGATGTTTGAGTTCCTGTTCAATTTTATTGGCAATATCGCGGGCGAGCTTGGCAGCGCCGAAGTCATCCATGACTTTTGGATTCACAAACACGCGGATTTCACGACCGGCTTGAATGGCATAGACTTTTTCAACACCTTCAAATGAAGTCGCGACGTTTTCCAGTTCTTCCAAGCGCTTCACATAAAATTCGAGTGAGTCTTTGCGGGCACCAGGGCGAGCACCGGAAATCGCATCAGCTGCCTTCACAATCACGGCTTCAAGCGTTTTTGGTTTGTCTTCATGGTGTCCGATGGATTGATAGCAAATTTCTTCTGGGAAACCGAATTTCTTCATGATCTGATACCCAAGCTCAGGGTGACCACCCTGCATGTCGTGGTCAACAGCTTTGCCAATATCATGGAACAGTCCGCCTTTTTTACAGACCGTCACATCCGCACCAAGTTCTTGGGCCATGAGCGTAGCCAGGTTGGCGACTTCCATGGAGTGCATGAGCTGGTTTTGTCCGTGAGACGTGCGGTATTTGAGACGGCCAAGAATTTGAATCAATTTTGGATCAATGCCAGCCATGGAAATACCGAGCTGAAATAAGGCATCTTCACCCGCCTTTTTAATATCAATCGAAAGGTCTTTCTTCGCCTCTTCAATCGCTTCTTCAATACGGCCGGGGTGGATGCGTCCATCGACAATCAATTTATCCAAGGCGCGCTTGGCTACGTGGCGGCGAATAGGAGAGAAGCCAGAGATGCTGATCATGCCTGGCGTATCATCCACAATCAGTTCACAGCCCGTCAAAAGCTCAATGGCTTTGATGTTACGTCCTTCACGACCAATGATACGGCCCTTCATCTCTTCACTTGGGAGTTCGACGTTGGTGGTGGTTGTTTCAGCGACTTGTGATGAGGCCAAGCGTTGAATGGCTACAGCAATCACATTCCGGGCTTTGCGTTCAATATCTTCTGATTCCATCTGATCGAGCTTACGCATGCGTGACATGAGCGTATCTTGGTGTTGCTCTTCGATGAGCTTCATCATGCGCTCTAAGGCTTCGTCGCGCGTGAGTCGTGCGACTTCTTCCAGTTTTTTGGTTTCTTCTTGCTTCAGTGTCTCTACCGCTTGTTGATCCTGGGTAATTTTCAGTGTTTTTACATCTATTTCTTTGCGCGCATCCTCGATTTCTAAAAGCTTCGAGCCGAAGGTATGCTCCCGTTCAGCTAGCGCCGCTTGTTGCTTTTTCAGCTCTTCTATTGCTCGTTTTTCTTCCAGACGAGCTTCTTCCAGAATTTTAACAGCCTTATCCTTAGCTTTAACAAGCACTTCCTGCTCTTTTGTTTCTGCTTGAGTAATGCGTTTCTTGGCTTCAAGCTCAGCGTTTGCAATGAGTAGCTCAGCTTCACGAATTTTTTTGGTTTGGACGTATCGCTGACCAAAAAAACCTCCAATTCCACCAACAAGGATGCCAGCAAGTATGGCAAAAAATATCATACGGATTTCAGAATGAACTCGGACTTGGCAAACGGCTTTCTTCGATTGTAGACGGAGCCTAACAGGCTACTTAGGCAAAGCTTGGAAATGCGAGGAAAAGCCGACCTTCCAGAAACAGTGAGAGACAGTGTGCCCATCCGGTTCGAGTCAATAATAAGGGTCGGTAGCTGGAGAATATCAAAACTTGGCCGGTTTGTCGAGGTCGGCAAGTGCTTCTAGTGTGTACGCTTGTTCAATCGAAAAATCTCCAATTTTGGTTCTTCGTAAAGCGGTCAAATAAGCCCCACATCCAAGAGCGTGGCCGATGTCATCCGCAAGTGAACGGATATAGGTGCCAGAAGAGCAGCTGACGGCGAGTTCAAGCTCCGGCCAGGCGTAGCGACGTAGGACGAGTTTCGAGATGGTGATTTCTTTTACGGGGCGCATGTCTTCGGTAGCCGTCCCTGCACGAGCAAGATCATACAGTTTCGCGCCTTTTATTTTTTTGGCTGAATAGAGAGGTGCCTTTTGAATAAATGTGCCTCTAAATTGCTTTAAAATAGGCTCTATTTCTTCTAATGTGGGGATTGTATAGGTGGTTGGATCGGTGACTGTACATGGTCCTTCTATATCAAACGTTGCGCTGGTCGTACCGAGTCGCAAGGTGGCATCGTAGCTTTTATCGAGTCCCACAAGGGCGGTTAGTTGTTTTGTCCCTGTTCCCACCCCAAGAATCAAAAGACCAGTTGCAAACGGATCAAGCGTGCCGGCATGGCCGACTTTGCGTGTATGAAAAATCCGCCGGGCAGAGTCGACGACGTCGTGAGACGTCATGCCGGCGGGTTTGTCGACCAGGATGATGGTATCCATGGTCAGAGTGTATCATGCGCCCCTGCGCACCAGAGAGCTTGCGTGCAGGAGGGAAAAATGGTGCGCGAGTTTTCTTTCGAAGCATTCACGGAGTGCCTCGCCTGTTTTCCCCTGACCACAGCGCCTTCCGCTTGTTTGGAGACCGACGCAAGAGGCCACCTCTTGCCTGATTTGTTCTTCAAGAGCTTGTTCGCCGTAGACGTACAGGACGTCACGCCATACGTTGTTCATGCCCTCACAGGAATCAGTGTCATGATCTAAAACTTCTGAAATGCGAATCTCGACGACGAGGAGGACGGCATCCTCATCAGTTATAAAAATATGGACCGCTTCAGATCCAACCGCTTGAATGGTGACGAGGCTGTTCATTGAGAGCGTGACCGCATTTTCCGCGGCGTATGACTGTAGGGTTTCAATGAGAAGTTTGGTGGAGTTGCTCGGTGAAGGTAGTTTTTGCAGTGATGTAAGTGAAGCGCTGAAAAATCTCGTTTGAGCCACATAGTTCGCTTCCCAGTCCGCCAACTTGGATCGCGTGACATCAACCCGTCGAAAGAAGATCGTTGCCATGGCGCACCTCCCTAAAGTGGAGTCGTTATGCAAGGTTGTCAATATCCTAACAATAGAATCTGCTCATTTATACGCGTCGTCAAGAGGAGAATAGAATCTGTTTTTTGGCTTGACCAATATACTTTTTCCTACTAGACTGCGAACACATGAATGTCTCTGATTTAGCCCGTCGTTTGCGCGTTACGCCGCATGATCTTCTGCAAAAATTGCCTGAGCTTGGCTTTGATATTGGAGCTCGCGCCATCAAGATTGATGACGTTATGGGTGAAAAGATCGCTCGTAAATGGATTGATAATGAGCGCCGAGAGCGGTTGCGTGATTCGTTATTGGCGTCATCTGGTCGTCCGACTGGACCAGCGGGGGAGCTCAAAGATTTGAAAGCGGTCAAGCTACCCGCCTTCATTATTGTTCGTGACTTTGCTGGGCGGCTCGACTTACCGGTCACGAAAGTGATTCAGCAGCTTATGCGTGCTGGTATTCTGGCTACGCAGAACGAACGCTTGGACTACGAAACAGCCAATATTATTGCAGAAGAATTAGGATTTAAAGCGCAGCTCGAAGAGGTAGCATCTGAGAATATGGTTGAGACCGTTCAGGCCTCAGATCGCGTACGCGAGATTTTAGATAAAGATGCTGGCGGGAATGTGATTGCGCGTCCTCCTGTTGTTGTGGTGATGGGCCACGTTGATCATGGCAAAACGAAAACACTCGATGCGATTCGTTCAACCAATATCATGGGCGGTGAAGCCGGCGGAATTACCCAACATATTGGCGCATATCAGGCGGTGAAAAAAGAACGTCGTATTACATTTATTGATACGCCTGGTCACGAAGCATTTACGGTCATGCGCTCGCGTGGAGCGAAGGTGGCAGATATTGCCATTCTTGTTGTAGCGGCTGATGACGGTGTGCAGCCACAAACAAAGGAGGCGATTAGTATCATTCAGGCGGCGAAGCTCCCATTTATCGTAGCCATGAACAAGATGGACAAGCCGGACGCTGATCCAGATCGTGTGTTGGCACAGCTCGCAGAGCAGAACGTCACAACAGACGCTTGGGGCGGGACGATTCCGCTCGTAAAGATTTCCGCCAAAACAGGTTTGGGTATTGATGATCTATTGGATATGATTTTGCTCGTGGCAGATGTGAATGCAGATAAGATTATGGCCAGAGTCGATCGGTTGGCTGCAGGCACGGTCATTGAGGCGCACGTTGATAAAGGTGAAGGGCCAGTGGCTACCGTTTTGGTACAGGTCGGAACGCTGAAGCGGAATGATCATTTGGGAATCGCGGGCGCAGCGTATGGTCGTGTTCGTGCAATGCGTGACTGGAATGGAAAGATGCTGGACGAAGCCTTGCCTGGTACACCGGTGAAAATTTTAGGGTTTAAAGTAGCTCCCGCTGTTGGTGATATCTTTGAAGTGCCGGAAGATCACAAGGCGCTGGAAGTGAAAAAAATGAAGACGAGTATGCAGGTGGCCAGCCAGATGACCGCCACAAAAGCGACGCCCACTGAAGAAGAAAAATCAACCAAGAAACAGACCTTGAATGTGGTATTAAAGTGCGATGTGCTTGGCTCGCTCGAAGCGTTGCTCGGCATGTTTGAAAAGATCCGTCATGATGATGTTGGTGCTGAAGTGATTCAAAAAGGGTTGGGCAATATCACAGAAGGGGATGTGATTCGAGCGGAAAATTCTCCACCGTCTGTTGTGTATGGATTTAACGTGGTACCAACACCGCAAGCCGCTTCACTCGCGCGTACGAAAAATATTGAGATCAAGGAATTCAAAATCATCTACGATTTGTTTGATGATGTGATTGAAAAATTGAACGCACTCGTGCCGCCAGAAGTTATTATTACCCCGCTTGGGAATTTTGAAGCGGTGGCTATTTTCCGTACAGAATCCGCTCGTATGGTGGTTGGAGGAAAAGTGACAGATGGGAAAATTCTGGCAGGTGAAAAAGTGCGGGTGTGGCGCGGTGAAGAGCCGGTCGGTGAGGGAAGTCTTGAATCTGTTCAATCAGGTAAGCAGGCGGTAAAAGAAGTCCATAGCGGTCAGGAGTGTGGGCTATCTTTCAAGGGGAAAACCAAGATTCAGGTCGGCGATCGTCTGGAGGTGTATCATGAGGAGGTCAAAGATCGTAAAGTGCAGGTGCAAAGATAGGTGGGAAAACCCCCTTCATCCCCCTTATCAGGGGGAGATATGCAGGTCCTCCCCTGACAAGGGGAGTTAGAGGGGTTGCAGCTAATGCTTTATTTATTTTCTTTCTATGGAATACACATTTACTGAGGCGAATTTTGACGCAGAGGTGTTGGGGTCATCTGTACCAGTGTTGGTAGATTTTTGGGCACCATGGTGTGGACCATGTCGCGTGATGGGACCGATGATTGAAGAATTGGCTGGGGAGATCGATGAAGCCACATTGAAAGTTGGCAAGTGTAACGTGGACGAGAATGGAACGATCGCGCAGAAATATGGAATCATGTCGATTCCGAGTTTTATTGTGTTTAAGAATGGACAGCCGCTCGAACCAATCGTAGGCTCCATGGAAAAAGATCGGTTGCGTGATGAAGTCATGAAGCGTATCAAATAATTGATTGTAGGGGCGCCCGCCGCTCGCGAGCAGCGGGGCGCCCTTTTTGAAATATATATGATCCACGAAGTTCTCATTATCGGTTCTGGGCCCGCAGGCTGGACGGCAGCTATTTATGCTGCTCGCGCGAATTTATCGCCGATTATTTTTGAAGGCTTAGAACCTGGGGGTCAGCTCATGACCACGACAGATGTTGAAAATTTTCCTGGGTTTCCAACGGGCATTCTTGGGCCGGACATGATGACTAAGTTTCGTGAACAGGCCAAGCGGGTCGGAGCTGAAATTATCTCTGAACAGGTTGAGGCGGTAGATTTTTCATCTCGCCCGTTCAAAGTGACTTCAAAGGGAAAAACCTATGAAGCAAAGACCATAATCGTTGCCACAGGTGCAACGGCTCGTCGTCTTGGCTTAGAGAACGAGAAGAAATTATACGGTCATGGTGTCTCTGCTTGTGCGACGTGTGATGGTTTCTTTTTTAAGGAAAAAAATATCATCGTCGTAGGCGGTGGCGATTCGGCCATGGAGGAGGCCAATTTTTTAACTCGCTTTGCCAGCAAGGTCACCATCATTCATCGTCGTGACGCTTTTCGTGCTTCCAAGATCATGCAGGAGCGGACATTTAAGAATCCAAAAATCGAAGTGATTTGGAATACGGGTGTGATTGATATTTTGGGTGCAGACGTCGGTCATGTCACTGGCGTGCGTTTGAAGAATACACAAACAGAAGAGGAGTCTGAGATGCCCATTGATGGCGTGTTTGCCGCGATTGGCCACGAACCAAACACAGCGCTCTTCAAGGGACTGATCGATCTCGACGAGAAGGGCTATATCAAAACGACGCCCGGTACAACCCAGACTTCAATTGAAGGTGTTTTTGCTGCTGGCGATGTCCAAGATGCCAAATATCGCCAGGCGATTACCGCTGCCGGTACTGGCTGTATGGCCGCGCTTGAAGCAGAACGATTTTTGAGCGAAGAGGCTTCTCATTGACAGAATGGACGTTTTCTCCTATTATTTTCGCACCGTTCAGCTCGTGTTCTAAGGGTCTGGTAGCCCTTCGACACCTCTATTCTTCAATTATATTTTAACATGTTAACCATTCGTTTAACTCGGGTTGGAAAGCGCAAGCAGCCAATTTATCGCCTCGCTGTCACAGAAAAGGGTCGGGATCCATGGGGCAAGATGCTCGAAATTGTGGGTCAATACAATCCACGCATGAATCCGGTGAAGCTTGAATTGAATGCGGATCGTATTACACATTGGATTTCAAAAGGAGCTCAGGCATCAGATACGGTTTGGAATTTATTAGTTGACGCCAAGGTTGTTACAGGAGACAAGCGGAAGAAGGTAAAAATCAGCACACGCCGCAAAGAAAAGTTGGCGAAGAAGCAGGCTGCCACCTAAGGTTTACGCCTCGCTGACAGGTGTGGTATTCTTTGAGTCATAATTCTCTTAATAACGCCGATATGGCAGACATGTTTAAGGATCAGGAGTTTATTGAGTTCGTTGTGAAGTCCATTGTGAATCATCCGGATGACGTGAAGTCAGAGCGTACGATTGATGAGCGCGGTGTATTGATTACACTTCACATCAATCAAGAAGATATGGGGTATGTCATTGGCCGACAGGGTCAGACGGCTCGTGCTCTACGTATTCTCTTGAAGATTGTAGGCGCCAAAGATAATGCTCGCGTAAACCTCAAGATTTACGAACCAGAGGGTGCTCGTATGGCGCATCGTGAAAGTAAGGGTGGTGACGAAGCTGCTCGTTCAGAGGCTCGTCCAGAAGCTCGCCACGGCGACGCAGGACTCGTTTCTGATTCCGACTTAGCTGATTTGGGAATTTAAATGATGAACAAGATTCCCTTCTTCGAGGGAATGACATGTTATCGACAAAATCAAAAAACCGTGGGATTGTACCCACGGTTTTTGTTTGAGTAAATGCCGTTCTGTCGTCCCGAGCAAAACGGAGTGACGTCGAGGGATCTCTAGAGAAAATGTTCCTTATAGGTCCTTCGACTACGCTCTCGCTCCGCTCAGGACGACGAAAGGTGGCTCAAGCAATCTGATATGAAACGCAAATCTCTACGTGTCGATATTCTCACCATTTTTCCAGAGATGTTTCCGGGGTATACCCAAGCGTCAATTTTAGGTCGTGCACAAAAAAGTAAGCTGCTAGATGTGCATGTGCATCAATTACGAGAATGGGCCTTTAATCGGCACAATCATGTAGACGATCGTCCGTATGGGGGAGGGCCTGGCATGGTGATGAAAATTGAGCCGTTTCATGAAGCGTTGATCGCCTTAAAATTGCAAACAAAGTCAGGTAAAAAAACCAAGGCAGGAGAAAAAGTACGAATTATTTTAACAAGTGCCAAAGGAGCATTATTCACACAACGCGACGCAGAGCGGTTGGCGAAATACGATCGTCTGGTATTTTTATGCGGTCGATATGAGGGAGTGGATGAGCGCGTGGCAGAACATTTGGTCGATGAAGAGCTGTCTATCGGCCCCTATGTGCTGACAGGTGGGGAATTGCCCGCGCTCGTGATGATGGATGCGATTACGCGATTGCGCCCCGGTGTGCTCGGAAAAGAAGCCTCACTGGAACGTGAATCATGGAGTGAGGGGATGCAAGCGGAATATCCGCAGTACACACGACCTGAAGAGTATCGGGGTTGGAAGGTTCCAAGTGAGCTGTTGACGGGTCATCATGGGAATGTTGAGAAATGGAGGGATGGGAAGAAGAAATAATTGAGCGCCATCGTCTGCGCCCTCTTCTTTTTTGCCAAATCGCAAAAAGAAGCAAAAAAAGATTTTGGGGGCGGCTGACCTCGCTCAACGCGAAGGCTTTATCAGGTAGATCGCCTTCACTAGATCGCTCGAACAGGCAGGCGCCCCCAAACCCCTTGAGGGTTGTTTATAAAAAGTCTGGTAGTTTGGTTGGCAAGCGCGGCCTAAGTAAGATATGCTGTTGTCATGAACACACGCATATCATTTTTTTGTCTCGTTTTATTACTTGGTGTAGTGGCACACCCTCTCCAATTACGTGCCGCGACTATTCCCGCTCGTGTAAGCGGGCAGGTGCTTTTGCAAGTACAGAGTCATGGTGAGGCGTGGTATGTGAATCCGGTTGATGGACGGCGCTATTATTTGAAGAATGGAGCAGCTGCCTATACAGTCATGCGAAAATTGGGGTTGGGTATCAGTAATGCAAATTTTGCAAAATTCATGTCAGGCAATGCCGTATTACGAGCTCGTTTGAGAGGAAGAATTGTGCTCAAAACAGAAGATCATGGCAAAGCCTATTATTTGTGCCCACGAACGGGGAGAATCGAGTATTTAAAAGATGGTGCTGCGGCGTATCAGATCATGCGTGGATGTGGATTGGGCGTGACCAATGCAACGCTCGCGACAATTCCTCAAGCTGAGGTGTCTTTTGTTCCGCCTTCAGCGCCACCGGTCCTCCCGCCGACAGAACCTACCCCTCCGGCTATTGTTATTCCGCCGACGACATCGATTGATCTTCCGCATATTGCTGGCTGTCAGGTATTTCCAGCAGATAATCCCTGGAATCAAGACATTTCTGCGTTGCCAGTTCATGCAAATTCAGCGACGTACATCTCATCGATCGGTCTTAGCAAGAAGCTTCATCCTGATTTTGGCTGGAAGATTTACGGCATGCCATATACGGTCGTGTCAGGCTCTCAGCCGAAGGTGCCGATTACGTTTACAGCCTATGGCAATGAAAGTGATCCGGGACCCTATCCAATTCCCCTTGATGCAAAACAGGAAAGTGGCAGTGATGCGCATATGCTCGTTGTAGATAAAGATGCCTGTAAATTGTATGAGCTGTTTCACTCAGCTCGGACGGCTAATGGCTGGTCGGGGGACTCTGGGGCAGTATGGGATTTGAAATCAAATGCGCTTCGGCCTCTTGGCTGGACCTCGGCTGATGCGGCTGGTTTACCGATTTTGCCGGGACTCGTGCGCTACGATGAGGTCGCAGCTGGGGAGATCAAACACGCTATTCGCTTTACTGCTCCAGCAACGCAACGAGGCTATATTCTTCCAGCCACTCATTTTGCGGGCCAGAATAATCCCAGCCTTCCACCCATGGGGCTCCGTGTCCGCTTAAAAGCGAATTACGATATTTCCAAATTAACTGGTGAGGCCAAAGTCATTGCCACAGCCATGAAAAAATACGGCATGATCCTGGCGGATAACGGTTCTTCTTGGTTTTTTCAGGGGAGCCAAGATGATCGTTGGAACGATGACGAATTGAATCAATTAAAAGTCATTCCCGGAAGTGCATTTGAAGCAGTAGAGACGGGGGAGATTCATCGATAAAAAAAGACCGGCAGCTGGGGAGTCCCATGCTGCCGGCGCCACATCGTGGCATTTTTTGTGCGAGGTCCGGGTTCCTGTAGGCGTAACAGGATAACCGGCGCGGAACAACGTAGCCCATCGGGCTTTCTACTGATTCAGGATGTGGCTCATCCCTAGCTCGTCGCCGCGGAGCATCTTTCCACAAAAGAGCGTGTTCGGATGTATGTTGGGATCGCAGCCACGCGATCTGGCCCACGCGATATCTGCTCGCGTCTTGCCTGAAGGATCAGAGGCAAAGACCTATCCGATTGGGGCATGTTCCCCACGGCCAAGTGGCCGTATGTATCTCGCGGGATCGTTCCTCCACCAAATGTGGAGCTTTCCGCGTTTTTCCTGAAGAAACACCGACCAGCTGAGTCTCCGTCCATCAATGATGGCACGTCCGGGCTAGACTCACTGCAACCCCGGGCTCTGTCTTCAAGCGGCCACTTGGGCCAGGTCCCTAGGCGAGGTTTCTCGCTTTCGGTCGAACGAACGTGGGCTAGAATCGACCGATCCGGTCGACGGGGGCACGTGCCACCCCCTATGCCCTTGGGAAGATGCGTCCGGAGTCTATGTACTCCGCGAAGACGCTATACTCAGATGTGTTACAACCTTGGCAGGCCTTCCTGCCTTGGTAGCTACGGGAGAGTTCTCTGACCACCAGGCAAAGCGCCAAATGGCGGGGAACTTCGTACCCCCTCACTCTATCCGTTGTCCCTTAGATCGGTTCGGAGTAACTCCGCTTCGATCCTTGACAACCCTACTATACTACAGATCTCAGAATCTGTCAAGGTGGGTTGTCTATGCATAAGTAAGCCAAATTTTACATAAGAACTCCCTCAATCTCGTAGGGAGAAGGTTGATTTGTCGTCCTGAGCTTGTCGAAGGATCTGCTCTGTCTCATGCGGAGAAGATCCTTCGATTTCGTCAGACTCCACTCAGGACGACGGCGGAGGAAGCGTTATCCCGTCTCCGGTGCTGGTTCAGATACTCCCCACAAAAATTCAAATACGCTGTTTAGACTCTCGTACATGTCGGTGGAGGTGAGAACGACGGCAAATTGGCGTCCGAGACGGCCGTTCATGAAGGCGATTTTACCGTCATAGAGGTACATCAGCATGTTGAAATTGATGGATGGAGGAACATAGCGAATATGCCGCAGAACGCTCATGCCGGACATGGAGATAAGGGGATTGAGTTTTTGTGTTTGTTGTTTTGAAATCTGAGGCCGAAGACTTTGGTGATACACGCCGGCCGCGATGCGACGCCGACTCCAATCGAGCATGAATGCCTCAGTAACACTCAATAGAAACTCATCATCATGGATCGATCCGATAACGCGGTAGTTTTTTGTCGGGTTACGCAGAATTTCTTCCAACACAATTTTGAGTCCTTGGGCTTCGGGGAAAAAGCGGAACTTAGGAATCGCAGACGTTTGGTGGGAGAGCGCGTCTTTTAGCAAGGGTAAGGCATGTTGGATGTCTTTGATCCGTTCCTCCATGAGTTTTTGCACCATCTCCGCATCGCAGGGTGAATACCGGGTTCGTCCTTCGCGAATACTCTCGGACAACAAGCCACGGGCAATTAAGGTTTCAAGATGACGATACACCGCCGTACGCGTCAGCTTGGCACGTTTGGCAATATCCGCTGCTTTTGCATCTCCGAGCGTGACACAGGCGGCATAGATGTTGATTTCATCTTGCGTTAGTCCAAGATGGGAAAGGATGGCGAATTGAGAGGGAGGCATAGAGAGTTGCTTGTATTTTCTCTGTCATTTCGACCGAGGAGTCCGACGACGAGCGGAGGAATCCCTTCGAAGGGGTCCCTCAGCTCCGTCAGACTTCGCTCGGGACGACAGATTGGGGATACATGGTCAGTTTGTGTGAAGTCTTATTCCCGTTGTCCACCCGTGACAACAGATAATTGAAGAATAGCCCGTTAAACGCTATTCTACCGCGTATATGAACTATACGCGACCTTTTGCGGAGCTCTCAAAACAAGACGTGGGCATCGCGGGCGGAAAGGGTGCATCGCTCGGTGAAATGACAAAGGCGGGAATTCCCGTTCCGCCGGGTTTTGTTGTACTTGCCCCTGCTTTTGATCGCTTTTTAGATGAGACGGATTTACGACAAGAAGTCGAGGCACAGCTTGGTCGCATCAATTATGAGGATGTCGCTTCAGTCGAACGAGCTTCAGAAGTGATCCGGTCACTCATCGAAAGCGCTTCTTTTCCGGTCGATCTTGAAAAAGAAGTACAGGCGTCGTTTCAGGAACTAGGAGCGGAGTATGTCGCTGTTCGTTCTTCCGCCACCGCCGAAGATTCTTCCGCTGCGAGTTGGGCTGGAGAACTGGAGAGTTATTTAAACACTCGTGAGCCAGAACTATGCGATCGCATCAAGCGTTGCTGGGCCTCGTTGTTTACGCCACGCGCCATTGTGTATCGCAAAGAAAAAGAGCTGCATACGACGCATGTATCCGTGGCCGTCGTGGTTCAAAAAATGGTGCAGTCGGAAGTGGCTGGTATCACCTTCACCGTCCATCCGGTTACCAAGGACGCAAATCAAATGATCATCGAAGCCTGTTGGGGTTTGGGAGAGTTTATTGTTGGTGGAATCGTTACGCCCGATTCATATGTCGTTGATAAGCGTGACGGCACATTGATTGATGTGAATGTGGCTGAGCAACCAGAGAAGCTCGCGCGTGGCGCGGGAGAGAACGAGCGCGTATCTGTACCGTCAGAAAAGATGAGCCAACAAAAGTTGGATGGTAAACAGATTCGCGAGATTGGAGATATCTGTGAGCGCATAGAAAAACATTACGGCTTCCCTTGCGATATCGAATGGGCGTTTGAACAGAATACGTTTTATATCGTGCAGAGTCGACCGATTACGACGCTGTAACCAACCCTATGGATAGGCTTGAAATTCAAAAATACGTTGATACATATGCATGGTATTTGTTTGAGCAAATACCGCAGTGCCCTTTATGGTTTTGCTTATCTCCGCTGAGTGCGTATGTTCGTCGACTTGATGAATCACACGGAGTCGGTCGTTTTCGTGGTTTTTACATTTTCCAAAACGGAGATTTGTACATGTTCAAGATGGCGGGAGAGCTAGAGCATGCGGGTGAAGTATTGATTGAGAGGGATGTGCAAGAGAAAGGATTTTTGCTTTCTGTGCTGCTTGAGATTGAACAACTGAGTAATGAGTTGACGAGAGGGTCTCGTGCACTGCAGGACATGGATATAGACAATACAGAGAATAAAAAGTTAGCTGCTGTTTTTCAGCAGGTATTTGAGATCCATGAAGATCTTTGGGTAAAAGGACAAGCTATTAATTTATTGGAACATGGGTATTCCTTATTGGGAAAGATGCTAATGAAGCTTTTAAGGCAGGACGGAGTACCTGAGAAACATGTGATCGAGATTTCAGCTGTACTAACTACGCCGGAGCGTTACAGCAATCTCCAAAAAGAAGAACAAGACCTTCTTTCCCTTGTCGAGCAAGGCGCAACCGAGGATCGAATCACGCAGCATTGGAAAAAATGGGCGTGGCTTGGTTATAACTGGCTGGGACCTGCCTACGAGCGAGAACACTTTGTTACAAGAGCTCAGCTCTTGGAAAAGGACGAAATACGAAAAGGGTTGATAAAGACTGAAGAGCGATATCGAGAAGACGTGCGGGCACGAAAACAAAAAGTAAAAACTGATTTTAGACTTTCCAATGAAACGATGAGGATCGCCATTCTTATCGAAGAAATAATTTTTTGTAAGGCTGCACGTGTAGATGCATCTTGGCTCTTTTATTGGAGCGTTGAGGGTCTTTTTAAGAAAATCGCAGAGGAGTACGGGCTCTCCTATATACAGGTGCAATTTTTAAAACCAGATGAAATTATTGCTGCGTTGAATGGTGAATGCGTGGATGCAGATATATTGAGAAAGCGGAAAAGATCTTACGCTATCTTATTCCGTGACGGAATCATTGAAGAATACTTCGATGAGATTGCGACATTAATTTTTACAACCATAGGGAAAACTCTGTCTATCGACTCTTCAGAGATGCAGGAGCTTAGAGGTGATGTTGGTTCACCAGGAATTGCAAATGGAATCGTCAAAATTGTGAATATGCCGGGTGATATCTCAAAAATGCAGGAGGGAAATATTTTGGTTTCTCACACGACAAACCCAAGTTTAGTTCCTGCGATGAAAATGGCCGGGGCTATCGTCGCAGATGTAGGAGGTGTTACCAGCCACGCCGCGATCGTTGCGCGCGAACTCAAAAAGCCTTGCATCATCGGCACGAAGATAGCCACGAAGGTCCTCAAAGACGGTGATGAAGTCGAAGTTGATGCGGAAAAGGGAGTGGTGAGAATCTTAAAACGAGCCTCGTAAATTATGACTTTTAAGATGAACCCAACGATCAAAGATTTTGAATTGACCTTTGAGGGTCAAGGCATGCCATATATTTATGAACGCTTTTTGTATGCCTACTATCTTCCTGCGAAGTCGGTCTCGATTATTAAGAATGGGGTTGTTCAGGAATTCATGCACAAGGACACGCTTGAGGAGATGAATCAGGAAGGCCTGAGGCTTACTCCGAAAAAAGTTCAGGACTTGATAGAACAAATGGACCTAACTGTTCAAAAGAATAAAAAGGAGATGGAAGAGATTTTGAAAGAACCGTTAACCAAAGAGTCCCTTCAAAGAGCATTTCGCAATGTGGGAGAAGTAACTAGGGCGTATTATTTTTTTGACCCACATTTTTTTGACGGAATTTTTGCCACATCACTTCACGATCCTCAGGCGGCAGAAGTCGTACGACTGGTTCAAGAATATAAGAATGTGGCCCGGGAATATTTTAATCACGTTCATTTTGGAGAGACAGGAGATATTCCTCGTGTACTTTTGTGCCTGAGTCTCCAGACCGGCATCTCGTTCGAGGAATTACAAAACTATACGGAAGATGAGCTTGTTCTCATTATTGATAGCGTGAGGGTGCCGCAAGAGATTATCGCTGGCCGAAAGAGGTTGTATGTTCCGTGGTGCGACGAATCTGGAAAACAGGTGGGGGAAATAGCCGGTCAGGAGGCGGAAGAATTTTGCCAACAGTTTTACGCGAGCAAAGAGGCGTTTGAAGGAGAGATATTGAAAGGAAAAACCGCCCACTCATCCCCATCTCTGGTACGCGGCATCGTGAAGTGCATCACACGAGACTACAACGATGTGAAGCGCATGTACCGACAGATGGAGGAAATGAAGCAAGGGGATATTTTGGTCACACAAACGACAGATCCCGAAATGATGCTTGCACTTCGCAAGGCATCGGCAGCCATTACAGATATCGGTGGTATGTTGTCGCATACGGCCATCACCGCCCGAGAACTCAATATCCCGTGCATTGTCGATACCAAATTTGCTACTCAACGTTTGCGAGATGGGGATGAAGTTGAAGTTGATACGGAGAAGGGGATCGTAAGGATTTTGAAGCGCGCGCAGAAGTGATTTGAATCCTTTGTCTATGTCCTCAAAATATAAAGGAGCGTTAAGAGAATATACGGTCGTAGGTATTTCGGCTGTGTTTCGGGCGATTATTTCGAAAGAATTTTCGGATTTCTTTGGTGGGAAAGGTTTAAGCAAGATTCTGTTTGTGGCTCGTGAAGATGGCTTCTGGCATTTTCAATCAGAGGAAGAAGTCTGTGGATTGGCGGATGCCTTTCTGTCCCGCGTAGAGCGGAAAGAACTCGATCTAGAAGCCGTATATCGTGATCTCGATGCGAGAGTAACGCGGCTTGAGAGTATTTATGCCAAGACGAAAGCAGACTACAACTTTGATTTGATTCTAGGGTTTTATGAAGTCTACACTTCATTGATTCCATTCGCGTATGCCATTGCCTATAGCGGAGATAGATTAGAGGCCGTTACTCAGGATGCGGCCACACGGCAGGAGTACCTCAATTGGCTGACGAAGGCGCGTCTTCGGGCAGAGAATATTTATAAACAAGGTGAAATGTTTTTTATCCCGGCATACATGACCTGGCTCTCAAAAAAATTATCTCGAGCCTATACCCCAGAACTTCTTCAATATCTCATGCATACGGAATTGGTTCATTTGGCGAAAAATGAAGGTGTTTTGCCTACAGTTGCTGAGTTACAAGCAAGAAAGACGCTGATGTATGCCAGCTTCTCATCTACAGGAGAAGAATATCTGACCGGGACAGCTGCCGCTCATCGTATTCAAGAACTGGGATTATTTGAAGAAGGGAGTGTAGATACGCAAAATGTGACGCATTTCAAAGGTCAGACCGCGTATGGTGGCAGAGCAACGGGAAAAGTCCGATGTATCTTTAAGCGAGCAGATTTAGAAACGTTTGTAGAAGGTGAAATCATCGTCTCTCCCATGACTGATCCGAGCTATCTATCGGTGATGAAAAGAGCGAAGGCGTTTATTACCGATGAAGGCGGTATTTTGTGTCATGCCGCCATTGTGGCGCGTGAATTACAGAAGCCCTGCATTATCGGCACCAAAATCGCCACCAAGGTCCTTAAAGATGGCGATGAAGTCGAAGTTGATGCGGAGAAAGGTATGGTCAGAATATTGAACAAAGCTTCGTAACATGGAGAAGATTGTATGGGAGAAATATATTGAAAGAAAACAGCCTTAGTTTGGGGCAGCGGCTTTTACTGAACCGTACGGCTCTCTTCTTTATGAGGCAACGGGTTTTGGTTTTCGTCATCAGCTCTACATCTATCAGGCGGGAATGTGTACCTGGTTTCATGATGAGCGGGAAGCGCGTTTCGCCGATCAGTATTTCTTAGATCTCGTCCTGAGGCAGGATCCACGGCTTTTAGAATGGAGAAGCGAGGGTGATAGATCTAATCTTCATGCTGATTATCTATTACATCAGTTTACGAAAGGCGAGCCCATTTTTGGAGCAGATCAATATAGAAAACTCGTGGTGGAATTTCAAAAAATTATGCTGTATGGAACGGTCATTCCATATCGGATTCCGTCCGCAATCAACAGTTTAGATGAAGAGAGACGCATGGAAGAGGCGGTGATCCAGGCACTGCATCTGTTTGAGCCTCTGCGTGCACAAACCCGTTATCCGCAACTTGTACAGAGTATTTTTCAAAAGTATTGGGAGTTTGCTTTTCAAGAATGCGGCCTCGACCCCTTGATGGGATCTTTGCTCACACCTCAGGAGTTCCAACAGTTTTTAGACGATCCCACGTCAGTAGATCGTTCCACTCTCTCTAAAAGAGAGGCATGGTGTTGCTTTTGGACCGACGGATTATCTTCAGACATTCACATTACCACGGACCGAGAAGCCAAGAGAGATTTTGAGATTCCGATCCTATGTATCGAAGCCTCCAATGAGTTACAGGGTCGAACTGTTTATCCGGGGAAGGTGCAAGGAAAGATTCAAATTGTGAATACAATCGAAGATATGCAGAAATGCTCGCCTGGCTGTATTGTCGTCTCCATCAACACTAGTCCATCAATCATGCCAGTTTTAAAACAATGTGCCGCTATTATTACTGATGAAGGTGGCATCACCTGTCACGCCGCAATTGTATCCCGTGAACTTGGAAAACCCTGCATCATTGGTACGAAGATCGCTACCAAAGTTCTCAAAGATGGTGATAAAGTTGAAGTTGATGCGGAGAAGGGCATTGTGAGAATTTTGAAACGGAATTGAAGAAGGCTCGCCCGGCGCAGTGCGCAACAGGCGAGCCTTTGGAGCGGAGTGAGAGCGTTGCTTCAGGCGAATTTCAAGAGATCGAGGGTGACGTCGCCCTCATCGCCGAAGAAGAGATCGAAGCCGTCGCCCTCTTTCAGGGTGACCGTGAGAATTCGTGGATCATGGCAGCCAAGTGCTCGAGCCACGGCGGCGATCAGGGTCGGGTGTCCAACCACGATAGAACTCCAAGCCCCTTCTCTTTCGATTATTTCTCGAATTCGTGCAGCAGCCGTGTCGGCGCACGTTCTCAAGACCATTCTAGCCGTGCTGCCGCACTCAAAGTACGAACTGAGTTCGAGGTTTTTGAGTCTGTGACAGAGCGCATCGAGTTCATCTCGTTCTTGCGTGAGAAGCGTCGGATAGAGCTCCATTACCTCAATGTGCTGTGCTTGCGGAGCGAGGATGTTGATCGCGTGTACATCGCACGGAGCGGCGGCAGATAGTGCGAGCCCGAATGTTGCCGGGTGATGATTCTTGTGCCGCATCATGTGCGCCGCATCTCTGGAAGTCGGTTCGATATCCTCGCGTATCTCGGCAGACCAGGATGGTCCGGCGCACACGAATCGAATCAAGCATCTTACCGTCATCGCGTCTCTCCTGAAGTTTGTGTCGCCAAAAAAGATCAGCGAGCTGCTGATTGATATCACACATTGGCCCGAATGTCGATATTTGGCCTATGTTCCTTGTCGTTTCAACACGATTGCTACCGTTTTTAATAAAATAGCCAGATCCATGAATAGGGAACGATGTTTGATGTAGTACAGATCGTATTGGAGTTTTTTTAAGTTATCTTCGACATTGCCAGCGTAGGGAAACTTTACCTGGGCCCAACCAGTTACGCCTGGACGTGTAAGGTGACGCAGCGCATAAAAGGGCATTTGGCGGGTCAGATCATCGACGAACTTCGGACGCTCCGGACGAGGACCGATCATGGACATATCACCTCGCAGCACGTTCCAGATTTGAGGTAGTTCATCCAAGCGTGTCGCTCGCAGAAAACTGCCAATGCGTGTAATGCGCGGATCATTTTCAGTAGCCCATTGCGGTGTTCCTGCAGCTTCTGCGTCTTGTCGCATGGTGCGAAACTTCCAGATAATGAATGGCTTGCCCATTCTCCCAATGCGTTCTTGGAAATACAGAATCGAGCCAGGGGAGCTAAGTTTGATGCCAAGAGCGATGAATGGGAGCAGGGTCAATGTGATGAGAGCGACGGGAATGGCGAGGACAAGATCGATCCCCCGTTTCATGCTCTCATACCAGGTTTTTTCTCCTTCGCGCAGATGATCCAGAAACCATGTCTGAGAGATGTATTCAAGGGGCACACGGCCAGTCAGCGTTTCTTCAAGCACGGCACGATCAAGCAGCGTAACCGGTAAAAACAAGGTTTTGTATAAGGCTTCGCTTAAGCCTTCAATGTCTTTTGGATGATGACCCAAGATGACGGTATCGATCCGCTGTTCCTGAATAACAGACTCGAGTTGTGTGATGGAGGAAAACCATTGAATACGTGAATCTTCAATGCGATTGCCTGGAGCTGTTTCAATCACAGCGACAAGTTCGAACCCGTACGCAGCTTTTTCGAGGAGATGAACCATCTTTGAAACGTCTGCCCCTTTGCCAATGAAGAGCACGCGATGTCGGAAGAGCGTATTGGCGATAAAGCGGTTATACCCAAGACGCCAGCCATAGCCGAGCAGCAGGACGATGGAAAAATATAGAATGAGGTTGGTGCGGGGGGCGATGCCAAAGAAGGGAGTAAGATAGAAAAAAACGAAGGCGATCGTGAGATTCGCAATCATGCTCTCCAAATAGAGGCGAAAAAAACGAATAGTATTTTCGCTGAGTGTGAGGTCGTATAGCCCTGCAATATAGGATCCAATAACCCACAATAAACTCACGATCCCGAACGGGAGCGCGTGGAGGCCCCAGTCTTCAGCGCGCATGGTTCCGTAGCGTATCCAAAGGGTCAAAACAAGCGCGAGCTGATAGATTGCGACATCTCCAATGACAAGGAGAAAACGCTTCATGCGTATGCCAAAACGGTACATAATTGCTTATATCCTCGCATAGAACGGGGCTACAATCAAGGTATCTCTGTATCGTCAAGGAGGAGAAGATCAGGTAAACTGGCGTGAGTATGCAGCGCGAGATGCTTCGAACTCTTTTTCGTTTTGTGGTGGTTGGTGGCAGCGCATTTCTGGTTCGTGCAGGAATCTATGCCCTTCTGTCGCGTTTTTTGTGGCCGCTGGGTTCGCGTATCATCGAAAACGTCCTGGCGATCGTGTGCGCGACCGTGTTTAGTTATTTATGTAATTTCGTGTGGACATTCCAGCATCAATCACCTGCGCCCGGGAGTTTTTTTCGTTTCATCGGCGTATCTCTGTTGGGGCTCTCGATCGACTCGCTGTTGTTCTATGCGCTGCATGTGCGCTTTGGGATCTATGATGGATTCATCGTGGTGTTTAACAGTGCGGCCATTGCATTTTTAACCTTCCTTTTGCATCGTCGCTTCACCTTTCATGCAGATCCGTGGAGGAAAATAGAAAAAAGTACCCATCTTTGATTGCTATTGTCCCTGAAATAGTTGTCGTCCGGAGCAAAACGGAGTGACGTCGAGGGATCTATTAAGAAATGTTTCCTTATAGATCCTTCGACTACGCTGTCGCTCCGCTCAGGACGACAAATATGCGGACAACTAGAACGCTTTGTTGCGCATATGCTAAACTTCTCTGACTATGGCTGAGCAGTTATTTGAACGGAGAAATGTATTGGTAACGGGTGGGGCGGGCTTTATTGGATCGCATTTATGCGATCAGCTCGTTCAGAAAGGGGCGAACGTGATTTGTGTTGATAATTTTATCACCAGTTCAGTGGGGAACATCGATCATCTGTTGCGCGATCCTCACTTTGAATTCATCAACCATGACATCACGCAGCCGCTCGACCTCCTAGCCTATCCTGAACTCGAACAGTTTAAAGTACGTTTTCAGGGTATTCAGGAGATTTACCATCTCGCTTGTCCAATTTCAAAACGACACTTTGATGATTTTAAAATCGCGACTGTTCTGACGAATTCGATTGGCGTTAAAAATGTCCTTGATATTGCGGTGGCACAACGAGCAAAGGTGCTATATGCCTCATCGAGCGTATTATATGGACCACATCAGGCCGACCAGCGGCATGTTAAAGAAACGGATGAATGCCACCTAAACCACTTAACCACACGTGGTGCCTATGATGAAGGCAAGCGGTTTTCCGAAGCGATCTTGCAAACCTATGCGGACGTCTACGGTATTGATATTAAGATTGCTCGCATTTTTCGGACCTATGGTCCACGCATGAAGATTTTTGATGGCAACTTGATTCCGGATATGGTCCTCTCTGCGCTTGAAGGGAAGGATATCGTTTTGACGGGTGACGAAGAAACTCGTGTTTCGCTTGCGTATGTAAGTGATATTGTAGATGGCATGCTGCGGCTCATGTCTACTCCGATCGATGTGACGCTGGTGAATCTTGGTTCTGATGTGGAAGTGCGGCTCGTTTCTGTAGCCCAAAAAGTGTTACAGATTACGGGATCAGAATCACGGGTACGTTTTGAGCCTCCGCAAGGTACGCCAATCGAGCCAAACCTTCCTGATATTACCCGGGTGCGTGAAATTCTTGGTTGGTTGCCCTTAGTCCGTCTCGACGATGGTCTGAAAAAAATGATCGATTACGCCAACTCACATCGTCACCTTATCTCCTTTTAACAATATGCCTACTCCTTTGTTCGATAAGAAGAACGTGCTTGTGACCGGCGGAGCTGGATTTATCGGATCGTTTTTGTGCGAAAAATTGCTGGCAGACTCACGCGTCATTTGCGTTGATAATTTTTTGACCTCACAGGAGTCAAATATTGATTCATTGCTCAAGAATCCTGATTTTGAATTTATTCGCCAAGATGTAAATGCTCCATTTGATTTGGAATCATTTCCAGAGTTGGCGCGTTTTAAGCTTAAATTTCAGGGGATACAGGAAATATACCATTTAGCATGTCCCATGAGCGCGAAGAAGTTTGATCAATACCAAATGCAGACGCTGTATTCCAATTCGATTGGCATGAAGAACATTCTTGACCTGTCCGTTCGCTATAAGGCGAAGGTCGTGCACGCCTCAACCTCCGTTGTCTACGGGGCGAGGCCAGTCGACGGACACTCATTTACAGAGGCGGATTTTGGTGCCGTTGATATGCTATCTCCTCGTGCATGCTATGACGAAGGGAAACGTTTTGCAGAAACCTGTTGCTCTACCTATGCTCGCGTACATGGACTTGATATTCGTATCGCTCGCATGTTCCGTACCTATGGTCCGCGTATGCCGCTGTATGATGGTCAAATGATTCCAGACTTTATCACTGATGCCTTGGATAATAAGGATTTGGTGATTTTTGGTGATGAAAGTTTTAAGACATCGTTTGCATACGTGAGCGATATTGTTGATGGTCTTATCAAGTGTATGAATGCCCCGGCAGGTCTTGGGCCTATCAATCTGGGCAGTGATTTGGATGTTTCGTTGGTAGATGTGGCGCAGCGTATTATTGAGATGACCGGTTCAACATCGCGTATCACGTTTCAGCCGCGACTCCTGTTTATGACTGAACTTGGACTACCAGACCTAACGAATGTGAAAGAAAAACTCGGCTGGCTGCCACTTGTTGGTTTGGATGATGGTCTGAAGAAAACGATTGATTACACCGTAGCGCACAAGGGTCTATTGAAATTCAGGGTGTAGGATTTGGTCTATCCGGTTCTCTCCTTATCAGGGGAGGATATGAAACGCCTCTTTGAAGATTGAGGGGGTTGTCCGCTCCTGCATCTCAGGCTAACCTGTTGTTTATGAAGACTTTCGCGGTAATTCCAGCGTATCAGGAGGAGACTCGTATTGGACAGACGATTCGGGATGTCCTGCCATACGTGGATCATGTCATTGTCGTGGATGATGGATCGGGCGATGCGACGGTTGATCGTGCCAGAGAAGCAGGGGCTGTAGTATTCCGTCACGCCGTAAATCGTGGACAGGGAGCGGCGCTCCGGACGGGAACAGAAGGCGCGTGTAGACTGGGGGCTGATTTTATTTTACATATTGATGCAGATGGTCAGCATGATGCGAATTCTATTCCAGCGATCATACAGCCTCTCGTTGAAGGAGAAGTGGATGTTGTGTTTGGATCTCGTTTTTTAGGGGCCGAAGCCCTAGGCATGCCATCGAGCCGACGATTGCTCTTGGGCGTCGCACGGACGTTTAATGCGTTTGCGGTGGGAGTGCCGCGACGTCTCACAGACCCGCAATCCGGTTTTCGTGGATTTACAGCAGACGCAGCCAAAAAAATTGATTTTCATCAAGACCGCATGGCACACTGCTCAGAGATTTTACGGCTCGTCACGCGTTCAGATTTACGCTGGCGTGAGGTTCCGGTGGTTGTTCGATATACACAAGACTCTCTTAAAAAAGGTCAAAAACCATGGGATGCTGCGAAAATTGTGTGGCAACTTTTTTTAGGGGCTTTTACCAATTGATATCTATGCTGTTGATTCAAATTTTGTTTATTTTGTTTTTTATACTAGCGCTCGTTATGACCTGGCGGCGTCAGGGGCAGCGCGTTATTCCGACGAGCGAAGCGCTCGCGTGGTCTTTGATTTGGGTATCTGGAGCGATTGCAGTGGTATTACCAAACAGCACGACGACCATCGCCCATTTTTTTGGAGTCGGTCGTGGGGCAGATTTTATTATGTATGGGTCGGTCTCCGCGCTTTTTCTTCTTGTGTTCAAATTATTTATTCAACATGAAAAATTAGAACGAAAGCTTACAGATGTCGTACGTCAAGAAGCATTGCGTGATATCAAAGACAAACAAGCATGATGCATTATTTGGGATTTGTTGCTGATGGTGAGGTAGAGGCCTTTCCATCTGACGATCTTATTCGTCAGATTGGATCGATCGATGAAACGCTCGTTGAACCCTATCGATCAGCGGACATGTTCTGGCGCATGGGGATTGCCGGGTTGACTCCTTTGACGTGTCATCCCCGCGAAGGCGGGGATCTTGTTCCTATGCCGAAAAATTCCCGCCTGCGCGGGAATGACAATGATATGGACTGGTATGAATCGGAGCGAAGTCGCATGGCCATGGTTTTGAAAAATTATCAAAGCTCCACTCTTCTTTTACTTGTAGTACCTTTCCTCGTGATGGATCTTGCTCTATTAAGCATAGCTATTCATGAGGGTTGGTGGCGTGAAAAAGTACGGGCGATGGTATGGCTATGGAAGCCTTCTACATGGGGCTATCTTCTTAAGCGTCGACAACAGATCGCACATATCCGACAGGTTCCAGATCGTCTTGTCTTTTCAGAATTCGTTTCAAAGATGCCTCTTCGTTTGTATTCAACCGATCCAGCGCTGCGCATTATTCAGCCATTTCTTGAGATGTATTTTCAGCTGGTGAAGATGATGATAGGGTTTCAGCGATGAAGATTGTTCATATTTCCTGCGTGGCGCCCCCGGATATCGGGGGAATCGGCCGTGTGGCGTTCAAAGAAGCCGAGCTTCTTCAAGCCCGCGGCATCGAAGCAAGTGTTGTCTCGCTTAGTACACACGCGGGGTTTCGCGTGGGGAATGTAGGCTTCATCTTTGCCCTCGAACATCTCGTTCGTGAGGCAGATATCGTACACCTCCACTATCCGTTTTATGGTACACAGGAAATCGTCTGGTGGTTGAAGTCACGCAAGAAGATCAAGAAATTGGTGATGACTCTGCATATGGATGCCACAGCTGGCGGATGGAAATGGTTGGCTGCCAATATCCATCGTGCGTTCATTCAGGACCATCTCTTGAAACAGGCGGACACGCTCATTGTCTCTTCAAGGGATTACGCTGAGCATTCCTCATATCGAGATATGGCATCGAAAACGATCGAACTTCCGTTTGGAGTTGATGAAGATATTTTCTGTCCGGGACCAGCACGACGTGAGTTGTTTGGTCTTCCAGCGAACGCGCAGGTCATTACGTTTGTTGGTGGGATGGATCAGGCGCATGCATTCAAGGGAGTAGATGTGCTGCTTGAGGCTATAGCTCGTGTGCCAAATGTGCATCTTCTGTTGGTAGGAGAGGGAGCGCTGCGAACGCAATATGAACAACACGCCGAGCGTCTCGGTATAGATCCGCGTTGTCATTTCGTTGGAAGAGTTGAGGAGCCGCAGTTGGTAGAAGCGTATCGAGCTGGGGATGTTCTGGCGTTTCCCTCTATTTCCGGAGCCGAAGCCTTTGGACTCGTGGCAGTCGAGGCTCAGGCGTGTGGGATTCCCGTCGTGGCTTCGGCGTTGCCTGGGGTGAGAACAGTAGTGGCGCATGAGGAGACAGGCCTACTGGTTCCTCCGCGAGAACCTGCTAGTCTCGCGACGGCTCTATCTCGTCTGTTAGAAGACGTGGCATTGCGCGCGCGTATGGGGCAACGTACTCGCGAGCGCGTGTTGGAGCGTTTTACATGGACACGGCATATCGATGAGTTGATAAAAATGTATGAAGGCATTACGGATCGCCATTTTCACCAATGATTATCCGCCTCGCGCACGCGGGGGCGCGGGTGTGATTGCACATATCCAGGCGCAGGAGCTGGAGCGGCGTGGTCATGTCGTTCGGGTATTTGAGTGTCCGCCGACCTTTCTATCTTCTCCGATCATTGTTCGGTTGCTTCATCACGTGCGAGATCTTTGGCCACGAACACAATATAGACAATCAATTGTGGAGTGGAAGCCAGATATTTTGTTGACGCATAATTTGACGGGCGGCGGAATAGGCACGCCTAGCTCGATTCAGGCAGAAGGAATTCCATGGGTGCATATATTGCATGATGTGCAGCTTATCGAGCCGTCGGGGCAGATTGTGGCAGGTGAGTTGTATCCATTTCTTCGAGCTGTTTGGCGGAAGATGTGGGCGAGATTGCGTCGAGCAGCTTTTGGCGCCCCTCATGTCGTTATTTCCCCGACACGATGGCTGTTGAGTTTTCATGAGCGATACGGATTTTTTGGTTCTTCGCAAAAAAAGGTTATTCCAAATCCGTTGCCAAAAAATATTCATGATGGGCCCCTCGTAGGGGCGAACCCATGTGTTCGCCTTTCAGAGGACGTATCCATGTTATACGTCGGTCGTCTTGATTACGATAAGGGCGTTGATGTGTTGTATGAAGCATGGAAACGCATGGGCGATGATCGTCCTGTATTAACCCTGGTAGGTAATGGAAAGCTCCGAGCGGAGTTGGAAGAGAAGCAGAAGCACGATGATCGTTTACGCGTTGTGGGTTCCGAGCCTCATGAGCGCGTGCTAGAACGCATGCATGAGAGCGCGATTGTGGTTGTGCCGTCGCGTGTATATGAAAATCAATCAACTGTTATCCTTGAGGCATTAGCTTGCGGTTGCCGAGTGATCGCAACAGACGTAGGAGGCATTCCAGAAACGCTTGGGAATGCAGGTTGGATTGTCACAGCTGGTAATGTTGACCAGTTATATAAGGCATTCGGAGAGGCGCAAAAAAATCTACTCACTGATGAGCAGCATCGAGAACGTTCCAGGATTCTAGAAGAACACGACATTGTGAGTGTTATGGATGAAGCGGAAAGGATTTTGGAAGAGCTTGGAGAGAATGTGAGAATCTCCCCCTAAGAGGGATGAAAGGGGTTTATTTTAATTCGAATTTATACACGTTTACGTTTCCATCTTCGATGGTCCAGTTACGATCGGCTATCTGGAGTAGTTCTTCGGAGAGGGTGTCTGCTTTCCACCAGTAGTCATTTAACACGACATAGACGAGATCGGTTTTTCCGAGTCGAGCAGCTTCAGCGATCGTATCGCGTGACGGTTCTTGATAGGTTATGCGCAAAAATAATTCGTAGAGCGAGCCACCTGTTGGAATTGGATAGAAAAAAATGTCATCAACATAGCGCTTGAATCCAAGCGTCGCCACAGCTGCCGCGGATACGCTTTGATTCGCGAGAACGATATAATCGCGTCCATCCGCATCGCGCTCAATTCGTTTGACGGCCTCTATATCTGCGGCGCTCGTACTCCACCCATGCCCAACAACGAGGGCGTCATGGCGGGGCAGGCTATTGTAGACAGCGGCAGTCGCAAGGGCAATGAAAAAGAGCATGAGTCCAATGATCATCAGCCGTGAGATGCGAGCGGCATGTTCAGCAAGTAAACGAAAAAAAGGCAGCGTAGCCGGAAGAAGACAGAATAGACTGAGTAGAAATAAACGATCAGCGTAATTACCTCGCTCGTAATCAATTAAAAAGGTAAAATCGCCTGTCGCTTTTAGAAGTGTGGCTGCAATCCAAAGTCCTGCGGCTGAACCCAGCCATGCGAGTTGCATAGAACGGGATTTGCCGGACGTATACACGAATCCCATAATCCCGAGCACACAGAGAACGATCGGAAGTGCCTGGAGAGTTAAGCTGGACCAGGCCGGCCACAGCGAGGACGTGTAGCCAATAAACGGATTGAGGCTCGATAGAATGCTGATCCAGGAGTCGGGAAGAAACAGAGAGTTGATATTCCATGCGATCGGTGTTCCACTCTGTGAGCTAATGATAAAGAAGAGGAGTGGAATGCTCACTGACGCCATGAGTACATTTACGCTTAATAATAACCTGCGTGATTGTGGCGTAGATATGTTTGAACTCAGCACGGCTATGGCCACAAAAAAGAGTGGAATACCTGCCAGCGGGTGAATAGCGATTGCCCAACTGAGGAGAAGCAGGGGTGCGAGCGAATGTAATTCATCTTCAATACATCCATATGTCAGGAATAACGCAGATAGGCCTAAGACATAGGCGAGGGATTGAGGGGTGGTTGCTACAAAAGGCGCGAGTGGTAGTAGGCCAAGAACCAAGAAGGAATACAGTCCTAGCTTGTGTCCCCTTGAAGTGAATACTACACAGATGGGAATGAGTAGTGAGGCCGCAACAGGAACAAGCCAACGGTCAATCAGTGGAAGTGAAAACTCTGTTGTTCTGCTGAGCCAGGTGGTAAAAACGTACTGGCCGATATAATAAAAAGGCTTAGGATGAAGAGTGCCGGTAGCAAGCAGAATTTTTTCACTCGCCACATGCAGGAACCCATCAAACCCAAAACCGATTTTATAGATGAGTGGAGTAAGGCTCAGGGTAGTGAAAAAATTGATAATGGCTTGGAATGTGGTGAGCCAACGGTTTTGTATCCATATTATCGAAACGGCAAATATCAGCCACATGGCGGCGATAATGAGGAGGGTGGATGATGGGAGGAGCGGCCAAGGCGTGCGGATAGAAGCGACTGTTGCAGCCTGTATCGCATGGCGCAGAATATGAATAGACAGGAAGAGGCTCGTGACACCAAGCAGACAGCCAAAGACGACTTTCTGTAGTTTTTTATTCTCGTAAAGATTGGAATTTTGCTCGTTGCTTCTCGTCGTTCGAATGCACACTGATCCAATGTGAATCAAAAGTGTGCTCATGACATAGGCCAAGAGATCTGTTGATGCTCCGAGTGGGATATCGATGTAGTAATACGCCGTTTGAAGAATGCTTTGAAGAGCGAGGACGAGAATAAAACCAGGTAGCACTGCATAGCCCGGATGGAGATGGGGAAATGTGTAGGTTCCAATGACGTAGGCATTGAAGAGGAGAGTGAAGAGAAAAAGAAATGAACGAAGGACATGTATTGAATCAGGTAGCAGAGGACTAAGCGCGAGAAGCAGGATCAAAACAAGCCCAACCCATGTAGGGGCGGGGTTTCCCCGCCCTCCGACATGCCGAACAATAGAGATGACGCCGCAGAACATATCAAATACAGAAGTAATGGTAGCACAAAATGTGTGGTATGAATTGCCTGATTGCGTTATTATCTGCACATGATATCTGCATTACGCGCTCTGGTTCCTGAGCCAATTCTCTCGTTGTACCATCGCTTGCTTTCTTGGTTTGCGGCAGTTTGGTATCGTCATCCGTCAGAGGAGTTGATCGTGATTGGGGTGACAGGAACGACTGGAAAGACCACGACCTGTTATTTAATAGCAAAAGCGCTTGAGGCGTCTGGGTATCAGACCGGTTGTACGACAACAGCTCTCTTCAAGATTGGGGAGCGTGAATGGTTGAATGCTACCAAGATGACCATGCTCGGCCGCTTTCAGTTACAAAAGCTATTACGCGAAATGGTGACTGCTGGATGCCGCTATGCGGTCGTTGAAACCTCTTCTCAGGGGATTGTTCAGCATCGTCATGCTGCGATCAACTATGACGTGGTTGTTTTTACGAATTTAACACCGGAGCATATTGAGGCCCATGGAGGGTTTGAAAAGTATAAAGCTGCAAAAATAACATTGTTTACCTATACGGCTTCCTGTTTGCGCAAGACGATTGATGGTGAACGCATTGCAAAAATTTCCGTGCTGAATGCAGATGATCAGTACGCTCGTGATTTTGCGGTGCCGGGGTTTGATCAGACGTTTTTCTTTGAACTGTCCGCCGCGCTTGATCTTGAAATTGGTTCAGGAAAGACTCATTTTTTTGTCGACAACATTCCCTTCACCTTACGTCTGCCTGGTGCGGTGAACATACAGAATGCGTTAGCAGCTATTACCGTTTGCAAGTCACTGAAGATGTATCTGCCCGCTGTATCTGAAAAACTTTTTTCTATTACAAACATGCCAGGGAGATATGAATGGATCAATGGAGGTCAGTCCTGGAAAGTCCTTGTTGATTATGCACATGAGCCCGAGGCAATGACACGTCTGTATGAGGCAATGAAGGCGGTGCCTCATCAAAAAATAATTCACGTCATCGGTTCTGCCGGAGGTGGTCGAGATGTGGCGCGTCGTCCGGTGCTCGGACGATTGGCTGGGGAAAATGCGGATGTGGTTATTGTCACTAATGAAGATCCATATGATGATGATCCACGCACCATCATCGATCAGGTTGCTGAAGGAGTAAGACAGGCTGGGAAAAAAGATGGGGAATCACTTTTGATTATTGAAGATCGAAAACAGGCCATCAGTGAAGCGATGCGTCGAGCGCAGCCGGGGGATCTTGTGTTGCTGACTGGCAAAGGAAGTGAGCAGGCGATCTGTCTTGCGAATGGAAAAAAAATGCGGTGGGATGAACGTGAGGTGGCACGGGAGGCGATTCGTATAATTTTGAATTCAGAAAAATCGACGTAGGGATAGACCGACGCGCTCAAGGGATGTACTTTTTGCCAAATCGCAAAAGTACCAAAAAAGATTTTGGGGGCGGCTGACCTCGCTCAACGCTTCGACCAGCTGAAGCTGGTCATCGCTAGATCGCTCGAACAGGCAGGTGCCCCCAAACCCCATGGGAAAAATCCGTGTAGGGGCAGACTTGTATGTCTGCCTTTTGTGTTTGTTTGATGTATCCGATCCTCACGTTCCATCCGGTGATGGGAAGTAAGGGAGGGAAGGGAGCAGCGAGGGGATAGGTGCTGCTCCCGAAGAGGGGTGTCCCGCCGGGAGGGCGGGAGATCATGCAGTTGTCGGAGAAGGCGCCCATTCCTTCATCCAGCTTTGCAACCACTGGAACTGTAGGCGTGCCTCATGAAGCGCATCGAGCACGACCACGATTGATGCTGATTGGTCGATCAAGCGGAGGACTTTCTCAAGAGGAGGTCGGCAGTTGAAGCGGATACGGGAGCAAGCCGCTTCCATGTTCCGGGAATCATGTTCTTCCGCATCATCTCTCGGCTGGACCGATGCCTCGATTTTGTCGAGCTTTTTCTGCAGCGCTTCCGCTGCTTCAAGAGCTTGCACGAGCACGTCGAGAGGCTCGCTTCTCCGCGCTGTGAGCAAGCGCGAGATGTTGTCGTTCAGAAGCGCGATGGTTTGGTTGAGGTTTTCGATGTTCGCCCGATTTCCCTCGGTGAGTCGAACGGTGGCCGTGACATCATCGATCGCTTGACCGATATAGATTTCGGATGCACCGTCAGCCTCGAATTGAGGATCGCGGTCGCTGAGACTGCTGAGCGCCTGGCGCGCCTGCTGGAGTTCCCGTCGCGTTCGCTCCATGACATCTTGGGGGAACAACCCATCATTCACGAGCTTTTCGAGCGCTCTCACGCAGACCATGATGGCTCCGTGATGACTTGCTTCCGGTGATAGCACCCTCCGGATATACTCTTGCTTGTGCCAGGCCGACGAGTGTAGCGTGGGCCGCAGGAGGGTGACGACAAACCTGCGTTGTTCTGGTGAGAGATGGTTCTCGAACTCCCCGTGAAAACGAGCCCGATGCACGAACGCATGATCAGGGCTGAACCATTCGCATGTGGCGAGTACTTCAGCTTCGAGGATCCAGCGCCCGTCGAGGAGCAAGACATCAGCGATCACGTGGCCGCAATCGTTGAGCCGAATGTTTCTGAAGGCGCATCCCGCAGCGAGCGCGGTCCTGAGCGAGAGCTCGGCGTACAGCGTTCGTTGGTTCCTTGTCCAGGCCACCATGACGGCTTTGCCAGGCTGCGGATCGATCTTCGCCGGTTTGCCAAGATCAGCTCGGGCCTGCGCCCAATCGACGATAACGGCACCGCTACGTCCTCGTTCGATGCCGGTCGTGATGCTCACCGTCACGAGGCCCTCATCGTGAATCATGAGGGAACTTCCTCGAAGGCGATGGGTAAATCGCCAGACCATGCCATATGATGTGATTCCGTAGATTGAGCGTGGGAAGCTTCCGTGAAGCTCCCCTTGCCAGCCCGGCATATCGACATTGAGCCAGGTCTCGCCGAGATAGTGACCTTCGCGGATCACCTTGAGCATCCGTGCTCGCGCCTCTGCCTCAGAAAGGGCATCGGGATCAAGCGGATGGATGGGCATCACTCGGTAGAACTTCCCTTTGCCATCAGGCGTGCGCTCAGAGTCATAGGTCACTCGAGCTTGGGTGGTTGTGTTGTGAGCGGGAGCTTGCCCGCTGAAGGCTCGTTCGATGAACACCCTCTTTCCCAATCGGCCGCCCTCCAGGACTTCTTGTCCTGTCGTCTCGTGGCCATTAAGGAACCAGTGCACCGTGATCGTATTGATTCCATTTTCCATGGCTCTCCTCCTTTTTCGAAGAGCGATTCACGACCCGCGGGCCGCTACAGTTATTCATCTCAAAACTGCCAAAATCCGAATAACGTTACAATCTAGCAAAAAAATGCTAGATTGTCAAGTGTGATTGATACCTTTTTTATCTATCAAATAGGCAACAATTGCCCCCAGCGCCCTTTCCCATTACCATATCCCCATGTTTCACATCGAAGACGTCCTACAGATGAAAGACGGGGAGGATATCAAGCAGCTGATTCGGCGACATCCGTTGACATTGGTTACACGTTTAACGCTGTCTTTCTTGTTGATCGTCGTGCCGTTCTTTTTTCTGTTTCCTCTCTTCTCGCTAGGTTTGGTTGGAATGATCCTCTTTTTCATGATTGTCCTTGGGGGAGTGGTATTCGCTTTTCGAACATTTATCATGTGGGATTCGGATGTGCTCATCCTCACCACCTTACGCGTTGTAGAAGTTGACCAGCGTGGTGTATTTTCGCGTTTTGTCACCGAAGTTGCGCTTCCATCCATTCAAGATGTGACCTGGAGTCGACATGGCGTGTGGGCGACACTCTTTCGCATGGGAAATGTGGAGATTCAAACCGGTGGGGCAACGCCACGTATATTGGTTACAAACGTATCTAAGCCAGACATGATTCACGAACTCATAAACGATCTGCGCCATGCCACCGTGCCGAAGCGAACACATTTGTCTCCGGAACGACAGGAGCGGTTGCGAAAATTGACTAAATTGATGGAGGAGTTGTCAGATGAAGCTCTTGATCGCCTTGAGTCCGGGATAAAAAAAGAGGGTCAGGATATTGCAGTAGGGAATTTTTTGAAGAAGCAGTTGTAATCATGCTATCCTAGTCCTGCATGCGGCCAACCGGACACGCTGAACGAAAAACCTCGTGGCGAACGCTGGTGCGCTGGCCGGTTTTTCTGCTGGCAAATATCACGTTTCTATTCGTGATTGGAGTTTCAACAGCCCGGGAAGTGTATCGAGGCTGGACAGTGGATCGTGAGATTCATGCGCTCGAAGCTCAAGCAGCTTCACTTGAGGGAAGGAGGATGCAGCTTGAGACGCTAACACATGAGCTCGTATCAGCCGATCGAGTGGAGTACGAAGCGCGGGCTCGCTTGGGAAAGAAGAAACCCGGGGAACGAGTCATCGTACTTGAAGGGATTGCAACCAGTGGAACGTGGTCGAATGGAGAATCAGAAGCAGGTCAGGATGTAGAAGATTCAGACAAGAACATGCCGCATGTGCCCGTCTCGAATCCTGAACTATGGTGGAATTATTTTTTCTCAAGTAAACGATAAGCCTGTTTAAAAACGCGATCTGCTCGCGCTTCACTCAGAAAAATCCTCATCGTACGGTTACGTACGCCTCCGGTTTTTCCTCGCTCCAGCACGTCGCATCTCATCCTTTTTAAACAGGCAGATTCTAATTAACACAAAATGTATGACAGACTCTCTTCCAAAAAAATCTTCACGTCTCGTTTGGTGGATCGTTGCGATTGTTGTTATTCTCGCCCTTCTCGGGTCTGCGGTAGCAGGGGGGTGGGCTCTTTTTATCAAGCATTCTGACGGCCGATTGATACGAAATGTAGCGAATACACTACCTATTCCTGCCGCCTCGCTTGGTTCACACCGCATTCTGTATCGTGATTTCTTGCACACGCGAGATACACTGAAGACGTTTTTAGCGTCCCCAGCGGCAAAAGCGCAGAATTTGAGCGCCCCATTTGATCAGAGCATGGAGAAGAATATTCTAGAGAAGCTGTTAAGTCAGGCAGCGCTTGAAGAATTAGCCCAGCAAAAAAAGATTACTGTGAGTGATGAGCAGCTCCGTTCCGCGTTTGCAGACGTGGTCTCGGCGGCATCATCAACAACGCCTGATGTTGGTGTCTATTTATTGCAGAATTTTGGTTGGAATGAAGAGGACTTTCGTCAACAAGTGCTTCGTCCCGCTCTCTTAGAGCAGCAGCTTGGTGCTGAGATGGCGAAAGAAAAAGCAGGAGATGAGAATGCGTTGAATATATATCTTGAGCAGCGTTTAAAGGAAAAGGACGTAGTGAGATATTTGAAGTTTTAGAAAATTCCCGATCATTGTATTTTTTGGGAGTTTCGGTATGATTCCCATGGTTTCAGCATAGGGCTGTTGGGTTTGGATGCAGACCGCGAAGCGAACGAGGCTTTTCTCGACCCGTAGCAGCGCTA
>CAYRMN010000007.1:0-15089 GCA_964425575.1 uncultured Gammaproteobacteria bacterium
TCGATCTTCTCCGTGACAGGGAGACGTGTTAACCGGGCTACACCACGCACCCAAGCGTGTGTTTGTGACGGCAGGACGATATCACGTGTCAGGGGGATTGGCAAGATCTTAAAGACCCAATTCCTGGAGGCTTTGATTTCGATGGGCGAGTTTTGTGCGAATACCGCTCAGAATTTCTCCACGTTCAGCCCGCAGCGTTTCTCGCCGTATGTTTGGCATGTCTGGGTTATCTCGGAGCTGATCTTCGATGACATAGAACCGTATAAGATCATCAGGGCTGATAGATAGATCTTTTATCCAGTCGAGCGTATCTCCTGTTTTTTGTGCGTGTTCTGCAGCGGCTCGTTTTTCAGGGTCGTTCATTTTTTTCACAATTCGCTCCACCTCTGCGTCAATGCGCGATTCACGTTCTTGGATGCGGAGATGCTGTTTTTCAAGCGCTTCTCGGTTCAAAACGTTGAAGCCGTGAAGTGACGTCGTTTGTTGCCGTAGCTCATCTGTCACGATGGTGGAATGAGCAAAAAATTCAAATGGATAACGGATGATTTGAGCGGAAGGACTACCGGATTGTATCCGTATGAGCAAATGGCCGGACAGGCGTTTTGCACCATCGGGAAGTATAGTGATGTTTCCGCCATCCTCTAGAATGACGTCTGGGATCTGTAGCAATCGCTGGCATAGATTTCGCAATGCCTCTTCAGAGGGGAGTGCAGCATCAAAATCACCAGGAGGTCGTTCTGTTAATGCTTGGAGGTCAAATGACTTGCCGTGTAGGTATTTTGCTGTGCTGCCGAACACGACTGTATCTGTATCACGTACGATGGTTCGAAAACGTTCCAATGCGACAGTCGTTGCTTCGAACTTTATTTCATCTGGCAGTTTTGGATCTTGAACATCAACGCCTATGCGGTATCCAAGTTCGGTAGCGAGATAGATAAATGCGCTTCGTTCATCCGACGCTTTTTTTCGTGCATATGCGGCTGATACGTTTTCTTCTCGGGCAATGGCAGCATGGACGTTTTCAGAGAAATGGCCAAAGACCTGCCGGAGTTGTTGTTCTTGCGCCTCATCCAGATATTCCTGTTGCTGTAACAGCGTGACGATTTTTTCGAAGCGCAACATTTGCCACATGACAAAACCGCGTTGATCTTTGAGCCAACCAAGCATTTTGTCTGCGGCGCTGGTGCGATCGGCTTGATCTTGTTCTGATTCACCTGACGTGAGGCGAGGTAGATGAAGGGAAATATTTGGTAATAATTCGCGAAACTCCGCATCTCCTTGTTGTTCAAATTCCGCCGGCGCTTCAATGCCAGGATGGGCGATATCTGTGAGAGCGACGACGATTGTTTCAAGCGAAACCGGCTCTTTTTTCTCAAGCGGATTCTCAAGATGTGGTTGAAAAAAGTGAATCCCTTTCTCGACGCCAATCTTCGCCAATGCGGTCAGAGCAGTCTGTATTTCGGCATTTGTTGCTGTTTTTGGAAAATCTTTTACAAAATCTACGGCCGGATAGGTGGCGTGAATGGCTTCAATGACCGTGGCGATTTGGTCAGGAGAAAAAAGTTCCTCGTCTGCGTCCGTATTTGCCTCGCGCATCGCCTCCGCGGCTCGTTTTGCGCTGAGCGCTTCATTGCCTTCTACGCCATGAGAAACGTCACCAATTTTTGCGCCGCGAGAACGCTTAATCATGCCGTCAATTTTTTCTCGAGGAGGCTGTTCAACATTGATATCAACATCGTGATACGCGATGGCAATGTCTACAAGCTGGCGCCGCTCAGGCGTGAGTTCAAAAATCGTACAGAGTCGCTCAGCACGTTCACGCATGGTTCGTGGATGCTCAACATTATGAAACGGTTTTTCAGAATGCTCTGCCCTCATGCACTCTTCAGCATCTGTAAGAATACGAGTAACGGCCTCATAGCGTCGTCTTTCACCTGGAAGCGTTTGCTCTATTGAGGGTGGAAGAAAGGAGGGTCGTTCGGTCATAGAGATGGGAAGAACGTCTTATGGCAGTGGATCTCCAACATGATAATTGATAAAGAATGTATCGGGAATATCTTTGACGAATCCGGCCCAGCCGTCGCCGAATAGCTCGCGAGCCCGTTGTTCCGAGGGGAGTGCACGAATGGTGCCGTTTCGATCGGTGACCAGATAGACTTTCGGATCAGTTGTGATTTTGATGAGTGAGCCGGGTTTCATGGTGATATTTGATGTAAGTCGATACGGGGCGAGATCTTGAGCTGATACGGTAGAGACGCTGGTAAAATCTCCCACCCAGGAGTGGTAGGTCGTATCATTTGGAAATACAGAACGCGTTTTATTTGCACTCAGACAATACACCGTGGAGGACTCAGGAGTTCTTGCGAGTAGCTGACATTCTAATTTTTGGGCATCGACATACGTCATTGGACCGTAGTATCGGCCGGGGTTGGCGTGCATGAAGTATTGATCCGCGATGCCTGGACCAAACGTATCCAGCCAATCAAGAATGGCGCGCACATCTACCAATTCATAATCCACCACTTCTTCTACACCGGGTGAAACTTCATTGATGAGAATACGAGTAGCCATGCCGACGAGGTTATTATCTCCATTGATACCTGCTCCACCTGATGTTCCAGGGGAGATTTCTGCGTCCGTTTTGATAATCCCTTTTTCAAGTCCTTGAATGGTTCCGGTCGTCACATGCTGTATGCCTCCCGCAGAACTAGGGAACCCAACGACAGTGATTGGATCACTTGTTTTTGAGAATTCATCCGTTTTTAAAGCTGGGAAGGCGATAAGTTCAAGCGGCTGTTGTGGTTGCGTAAGTTTTAAAATGGCAAAATCGCGATTGCGACTTTCTTCGTATACATATTTATCTGGAACAGCATCATAGAAGAGCTGAGGCTCAAGCGAGTTGTCCGTAATAAATCCAACTTCACATGTCCCAGGCTTCATAGTGTCGAGATTCAAGAGGACATGTGCATTCGTCAGCACATAGCCCTTGTCGGCATTAATCACCACGCCAGATCCTTGGCGATTTCCGCAATGAACCCAAGCAATTGCTTGGCGAACGGCAAGAGGAATCGTGGTTGCCAGAGCCGGAAACGCAAACAGGCTTTGGCCTATAAGAAGAATGGCAACAATCAATACACGAAATTTCATGCTGATTATGGTAACATATAAATAAATTCGTGACCCCTCCTCATTATGTCATTCCCTCGAAGGAGGGAATCTTGTTCGATCGGAGGGATAAGATTCCCGTCTAGGCGGGAATGACAAAAAATATGCCCACTCTATTTACAAAAATCATCGCTGGTGAGATTCCGTGCCACAAGATCTGGGAAGATGACAAGTTTTTTGCGTTTTTGGATATTCATCCTATCCAGCCTGGACATACGCTTCTTGTCCCAAAGTGGGAGGTTGATTCACCATTTCAGATGAGTGAGATGGATTATAGTGTCTATTTGCTCGCGGCAAAATTGCTAACTGAACCAATTCGGCGAGCAATGGGGAGTAAAAAAGTTGGGTTGGTGATCGAGGGATTAGAAGTACCTCATGCGCATATTAAATTGATTCCGATTTCTGAGCCGCATGATTTAGCACAATCAAATGCGAGGGAGATGAGTCAAGAAGAATTACAAGAGATTGCAGAAAGGATTCGGAGTCATATCCTCTCCTGATAAGAAGCGTAAAGCCCCGTGGGGCCACGCTTCTTTATGGGGGAGTAAGTGGGGTTCTGTCCGTGCAGTTCGCTCAGGGGTGTTCTTTTTGTCAAATCACAAAAGAACCAAAAAAGATTTCGGGGTCGGCTGAACTCGCTCAGCGCTTCGCTAGATCGCTCGAACAGGCAGGCGCCCCCGAACCCCATTTAAGAAAATTGCGATAAAAAAACGGACCCCATCGATCGCAGAGCGAGAGGGGTCCGAGCGGCCGAGTAACACTGGCCAGGCGAGAAGTTGTGCCCGCCCTGCGTCGTGGTGACGACGCGAGGCGGGCGTTTGTTGTTGAGGCGCTAGCGGATGACGCAGCCCTCGCGGGTGAGGCCGGTGGTGGCCTCCCCGCGACAGATGAGCTGCTTGCCGCTCTTGAGCGGGACGATGCGGAGCGGCTTGCCTTCCGCGGTGGCCAACCTGGTGGACCCGATCAGGCTGAACGTCGCCTTGCCGGGGTCCTGCTTCACGTTTCCGTGCGCGATGCACGACGCCAGCTGCTCGTTCGAGAGCGACGTCACCGGAGCGGCGGACGTGTCGTTGTACCACAGGAAGGCGAGCAGCGCCGCGATGATGGTCGCGATGGCCACCGTCATCTGGCCCAGGGTGAGACCCTTGGATGGCGTGGGCGTCGCAGGTTCCTTCTCCTCGTCATCGTCGAGTCGACGCCTCAGATCACTCTTGGCGTCACCGGCTTCATCTCGGAGATTGTCCAGCCGGTGGGCGATGTCCAGGCGAGAGGCGAGGGGGTCTTGCATCGCGAGCTTGGGGAGCTCGGCGCCGCAGTGGACACAGAGCTCGCTGTCCTTGTAGTTGCCCTTCCCGCAGTCGGGCATCGGGCAGTTGACGAGGTTGTCGATGGGCGGATCGCGCGGTGTCCAACCCGTCCTCGTCTCGCCCGCCTTCGCCGGTGCGGAAGAAGAAGTTGCGGGCGCGGCGCCCGGTTGACCCTCCTTCTGCGCCGGGGTCTGGCGCTTGAGTTGCGCCTGCGACTCCTTGGCCGTTGGAGGGAGCGGGGGAGGTGCGACGCGTCGGGCGGTACCGGGCGTGACGGCTTCCTCGTTGACCGTCTCGCCGTGGACCGTGATGACCCTCAGATCTCCGTCCGCTTGGTCGGTATCGGTCACCTGCAGCTCTTCGTCCAGGATCTCCATGGACTCGGGCGGCGCGAGGGTGACCATGGCCAGATAGCGGTGATCCTCCTTGAGAGGCTTGATGTCCATCACCACCCAGCTCTTGTCCGCGCCCTTGCCGCCTGTGAGAGTGACGGGACCCTCGAAGGAGAAGCTGGGAAGCTTGAAGTCGATGACGGTTTGATCATTGAGAGAACTGCATTGCGCATTGGGGAAGGTGTGTTCCTCCCAGCTCACCGTGAAGCTGTCCTGTCCGCCGAAGGGCATGGGCTGGTTCACGAGCAGCTTGACCCAGAGCTCCTTCCCCAGCTCGTAGCCCATGTTGACGAGGGGGGAGGCCTCGACTGTGCCCAGCTTGATGTACGTCTCCGTGGTCAAGCCGAGCAGGTCGCAGATGACGACCTGGCAGCCCGTCATCTGCTTCGGCGCAGGGCGAGTGTCGACGACCAGGTACTCCCGATCGCCGGCCCGGAGCCTCCCGCTCTTGCTCGTCTTGATGTTATCCGCCATCAAATCCAGCGGGCTAGGCTGCTTCGCGTCGGTGGCGATCTCGTTGGCCGTGGCGGCCTCAAGCTCGAACCACCAGGACGTACCCTCCTCGTTCACCCCCACCCTCTTGAGGGTGGTGTGGGAGGCGGGTACTCTCTCTTCCGTCAGCTCGACCGCGTTGCCCAGCTTGAGCCAGGGCATCAGAATGCCGAGCACGACGAAATCGTTGGAGATCTCGCTGACGAAGACCTCATACGTGGTTTTGTCCGTCGTCAGACGATAGGGGGTCTCGGAGTTGAGCGTGTCCAGGGGTGCGTTGCGTGGACAGCGGAGAAGGAGCTTCCCGCCTTCCGTCGTCGCTTGCGCCTCGATTCCCTTGAAGATGAGCTCGAGCTTTCCATCCCTGAGCCGGAGCGCGCCACTCTGACCCACGTTGATGGGGAGGGGGCTGATGAAGTAGAGCTGGTCGCCCTGCCTCTCAGTTCTTCCGGATAGGGGGTTCTTTTTACTATCGAATTTCGCTTGCATTTAGTTCCATCCTTCCTTCGAGGGGGTTACTGGATCCAGTCGGGCTTGCCGCTGACGTTGCCCCGGTCGTCGCCGTCTTCCTCGTCATCGGTTTCGGTCTCCGACGCGATCGGAGCCGGCGCCGTGATGGGGATCGCGGTCTCGGCCGTGGGGGTGGGGGTGTAGGGCGTGGTTCGCGTCAAGGCAGTTTCGAGCCTTGCGAGCAGCCCGTCGAGCGTGTCGACGAATTGCTGGTTGCCTAGATCGACAGAGTGTCGTAGAAGTTCGCTCATCAGCTTATTATCGCGATGAATCGCCTCCAGCAGCACGCCCACCGATCTGATGTTTTTGGTGTGCGCCATGGCCTCGAAGACACGGCGGGCGGTCGCGATCACGGGACGCGATGCGGCACCGTGCTCGAGATCGCTGCGCATGGCGACGAAGGCGGTGGCGCGATCGTGCTGCCGCCAGACATCCGCGATGTGCAGGGCGTAGGCGAAGTGGTCTTTCGGTACGGAGGGCAGCGCGGATTCGTCCCCCGAGCGGCGCGCGGTGGTACGGATGTGCGGGCCCTGCCTTCCGAAACGGTTCCGACCCGCCTCGTTCCGCCTGATGGCCTCTTTGACCGCTCCCTGGGTCTGCGCCTCCGCAGACAGGCCAGCGGCCTTGACGGCGAACTGGGCATCCTCGGCCGTCTCCGTTTCCATATCCGCATCCACCGCCTCCCCACGTCGCAGCATGTCTTCGACGGCTCGATCGAGCTCGTTGATTTCTTGCTGTGTGGCGGTTCGGGCCGCCTCCTTCTCCGCCTTTTTCGCGGCTTTGATGCGGAGGCAGCTACGGTGGAAGGCGCCGGCGGTCGTTTCGGCGCCGCGCTGCTCGAGGCTGCGGGCGCTGAGGCGGAACTGGATTCCGCGCTCGTTCATCGTCTGGACGTTCGCCCTGCAGTCGATGAGCACCGTCGGCCTTGCCTTGGTGCCGGGTACGATGTCCGCGTAGATCATCAGCTCGACGTACGCGTTCTTCCCGAGGCTCTCCGAGGGGGGATCCATGATCCTGGCCCGACGGAGGTCGACGAAGAACATCGGATGCTGCATGTCGTGCGTCAGCGACGCGGAGTTCGCCTCTTGTTGAGCTAGCTCCAGGCGTGACTGGACGCCCTGGTAGCAGATCGCCAGGAGGATGGGCTCGGGTCGCGATGTGTCCTTCTTTCCGTCATTCATGAGGAAGCCTCTTTCGGTATTGGTTGTCGGTATTGGTTGTCGGTGTTGGCCCGCTTGTCTTTCACTAAAACTTCTAGCGAGGACCTGCGGAGATAATGAAAAAAGAAATTTCTCATTCTCTTCGCAGGCCCTCGTGAATTGTCAACGTTCAGCTTCTTTGCGTCTTTGGAAGACACGAAGAAGGATATAACATATCAGAAAATGCCCATTTTGTCAATACAGCTTTACGTTGGTTTCAGGCCTGCTGTTTGAGCTTGTTTTGTAGCTTTTGGAGCGGTATGCTGTAGGAGAACTATGTTGAAAAAATATGGCTCTATGAAGCCACATTCTCGCGGTCCCGTCGTTCTCGTTATTTGGGACGGGTTTGGTATCCGAAAACAAGCGCTTCATAATCCTCCTCTTTTAGCCAAAATGCCGACTTGGCATGCACTCCAACGCGCTTTTCCAAATACGCTGCTCAAAGCTGATGGTGAAGATGTGGGGTTACCTAAAGGCCAGATTGGGAATTCAGAGGCTGGTCATGCCACGATCGGGGCTGGGCGGCCAGTTTTGTCTGATCAAGTGGTGATTGATCGAGCTATTGCCAATCACTCGTTTGAAAATAATCCAGCGTTGCTGCAGGCAGCGGCGCATTGCATTCGACGTAAGAGTACATTGCATCTCATGGGATTGCTGACGAGCACCAAAAGCGGTCATGCCTCTCCTCGACACGTGAAGGCACTGATCAACTTTGCGCGAGGATTAAAGGTGCCGCGTATTGCGCTGCATCTGTTTACCGATGGTCGTGACACCTCGCCATTTCATGCGCTTGTATTGTTGCGTGAATTGGAAAAGCAGCTTTCGTCCAACATGGTTATTGGCTCCCTGATGGGCAGGTTCTATGCCATGGATCGAAATCGGAATTGGGAACGAACAGCCTTGGCGTACGAAGCGCTGGTCCATGGACGGGGGATTGTGGCTGAATCAGCAGAGCAGGCGATTACGCAGGCCTATAATCGAGGCGAATCAGACGAGTTTATTTTGCCAACCATCATTTGCAAGAACAAGACATGTGTCGCGCCGGTTCTGGATCATGATGCGGTGGTGTTTTGGAATTTACGCAGTGATCGGGCGCGTCAACTAGCCAAGCCATTTGTGATGCAGGATTTTATTGCACGGGAATCTGTGGCGTGGCAGCACCATGTCGTGCGTCGAGATTTACAATTCGTGACGCTCACAGAATTTGAGAGCGATCTTGATAGCATTAAACCGGCTTTTCCTCATCGTGAAATACAGGGGACGCTGGTTGAGGCATTGCGCTATCATCGTCAGCTGTATGCCGCTGAATCGGAAAAGTTTTCGCAAATGACATATTTTTTTGATGGGGGATATGATCGCCCTCGATTCAATGAGGATCGGTTGCGTGTTCCGTCGCTCAACGTCGCGCGCTTTGATGAGCGTCCTGAGATGCGGGCGCATGAGCTCGCGCAGCGTTTTTGTGCCGCGTTAGATGATCATTACGATTTTGCGGCCGTTAATTTCGCGAATGCGGACATGGTTGGTCATACTGGCAATGAGCCAGCAGCCATTCGGGCGTGTGAAGTACTGGACGAGGCGTTGGCATTGGTATGGAAGAAAGTGAAGGATTTGAAAGGTACACTGCTAGTCACCTCAGATCACGGCAATGTCGAAATTATCCGAGCTCTGCATGGAGGACCTGATACTGAACACAATCCCGATCCTGTGCCATTTTTGGTAGCGGGGAATGCGGTTCACGGAAAGAAACTTCGACGTGGCACGTTGGCTGATGTGGCGCCAACGATTTTACGGTTGCTCGATATTGAAAAACCAAAGGAAATGACGGGGAGGGGTTTGATATAGCGTTTGATAGAATTTTGTAGGGGCGTGATTCATCACGCCCTCCGATCGATCGGTCAACATGTCGAATCGATCTATCGACATGCTGGAGGGCGTGTGGCACACGCCCCTACATTTGAACGAACGATGTCGACATAGGTTCGTAAATATGGTGTTATATGAGGACTTTTTATGGCTCGTCCAAAACCAGTTGTTCTCGTTATTATTGATGGCTTTGGCATTGCGCCTCAGGCTGAAGGGAACGCGATTCGTGAGGCCAAGATGCCGGTGATGCAGCGCTTGGTTGAAGGCTATCCAGCTATGACTCTGCGTGCTTCAGCTGAAGCGGTTGGTTTGTCGTGGGGAGAGATGGGAAATTCGGAAGTCGGGCATTTGACGATCGGTGCAGGTCGGGTGCTGTACCAAAGCCTTCCTCGTATCTCCATGGCGATTGAATCGGGAGAATTTTTCAAAAATACTGCGCTTACTGGTGCGGTTGAGCATGTGAAGAAAAGCGGCGGAACACTGCATTTGATGGGGCTCGTTTCTCCAGGTGGAGTGCATGCATCTGATGATCACCTGTATGCGCTTTTGATGTTATGTAAAAAAATGAAATGTGATCGTGTGGCGGTTCATGCGTTTTTGGATGGCCGGGATACTATTTTTAATAGTGGGATAAACTTTATTGATGCGCTGGAAAAAAAGATGACGGAATTGAAAGTTGGCAAGATCGCCAGTGTATCAGGCCGATACTATGCCATGGATCGGGATAACCGCTGGGATCGAATCCAGAAAGCCTATGACGCAATTGCACTCGGGAAGAGCGACACGCAGGCGACGTCAGCGAGCGAGGCTATTCGGACTTCGTATGAGAAGGCTGTGTATGATGAAGAGTTTGTGCCGACAGTAATTACCAAGGGTGGAAAACCGATTGCTACAGTTCAGGAGCATGATGCCTGTATTTTTTTCAACTTTCGCCCTGATCGTGCCCGTGAATTAACGAAAGCATTTGTTTTGCCTACCTTTGATAAATTCCCTCGCGAAGCTGTGCAGGATGTGCATTTTGTGACCTTCATGGAATATGAAAAAGATTTACCGGTTCATGTGGCCTATCCTCCACAGTTGATCGAAACCTGTCTGGCCCGCGTTATTTCAGATAATGGGCTTCGTCAGCTTCATATCGCTGAAACCGAGAAATATGCACACGTAACCTTCTTTTTGAACGGCATGCATGAAGCTGAATATCCAGGTGAAGAGCGCGTTATTATCCCATCACCACGCGTATCGACCTACGACAAAGCGCCAGACATGTCGGCTCTCCCAATTGCGGAGCGCGTCGTCCAAGAAGTCATGAAGGGTCAGTATGATTTTATCGCGTTGAATTTTGCGAATCCTGACATGGTCGGTCATACGGGGAATGAGCAGGCCACAGCTACTGCGTGTGAAACCGTTGATAAGGCGATTGGAAAAATTCAAGATGCAGTGCTCGCACATGGTGGAGTTATGGTGATTACAGCTGATCATGGCAATGCAGAAGAGGTAAAAAATTTAACAACCGGCGAAATTGATAAAGAACATTCCACGAATCCTGTTCCATTCATTGTGGTGGGAAAACAATTTGAGGGTCTGCGAGCTCCGACCGGTGATGTGATTGGTGGGGATTTGTCGCTCACGCCTCCGATTGGCATGTTGGCAGATGTCGCACCGACGATTTTAAAAATCATGGAATTACCGCAACCAAGTGATATGACAGGGACGGCACTGATATGAGGGAAGTACCCCCTCTAGCTCCCCCTAGTTTAGGGGGAGGATATGTGTCGATACCCCTCCTAAGCTAGGAGGGGTTAGGGGAGGTATTTTAATCGAGTATGCCTGAACTTCCGGAGGTGGAAACAGTACGTGCACAGCTGCATGCGCGTTTAGCAGGCAAAAAGATTGCACGTGTTCAGATATGGCGCAGCGGGCGGGAGCATCCTGTGAATGAGGCGTTTGTGCAAGAGATACAAGGCAAGATCATTCAGGTGATTGAGCGTCGTGCCAAGCTATTGGTGTGGCGTTTTTTGGATGGAAGTGCTTTGACGGCACATCTCAAAATGACGGGTCGTTTTTTATTTACAGATCAGACATATGAGCAGCAGAAGCATGATCGGATCGATTTTCGATTCGCATCTGGAGAGCGAGTGGTGTGGTCTGACATTCGTCAGTTCGGATTTGTGCGTTTGGTATCAGCGCGTGAGCTCGGAGATATTCTATCTACATATGGTCCGGAACCTCTGGACGCGTCAGTTCAGAGCCTGGCTACGCTGTTTCACGGCTCCTCCTCACGATCGATAAAAGCATTTTTGCTTGATCAAACGAAGATTGCTGGTATTGGAAATATCTATGCAGATGAGGCCTGTCATCTTGCCGGTATACGTCCGACTCGAACGATTGGATCGCTCGCCAGCGGTGAACGCCTGAAGCTTGCTTCAAGCATCCAAGCAGTACTTCGAGCTTCATTAGTTCAAAAGGGAACAAGCGCCAATGATTATGTTGATACAGAAGGGGAGCGCGGAGGATTTTTGGAATTGTTGCGCGTGTATGGAAGAAAAGGAGAGCCGTGTGTTACATGTGGTGCACCCATCGAGAGAATCGTATTCGCACAGAGAGGGACGCATTTTTGTCCGGATTGTCAGAAATAACATGAACATGGTGATGGTCTGGTAGGGGTGGGGAAACCCCGCCCCTACGCCGTGATATGATGTCAGCATGTCAGATGTCGCAAACATTGTCTCCACGCTGCGGCGTCGTTATACAGCGAAGGGCATGGTGGATATGGGAAATCCGGAAGATACGTTGCTTGCGACCTTGCTATCTGCGCGAACGACGGATGTGCAAGTCTTGAAAATCTATCCTGCGTTTCGAGAGACGTTCCAAACGCTGTCTTCTTTAGCAACTGCGCGAGTGGAGCGGATTGCACGTTCCATTTCATCCATTGGTTTGTATCGATCTAAGGCTAAAGCGCTCAAGGGACTCGCAGAGCGTCTCCTAGCAGTTTACAATGGGAACGTTCCAAGAACGATGGAGGAACTCGTGACGTTGCCTGGCGTGGGACGGAAAACAGCGAGTTGTGTGTTGTGGTATGGGTTTGGTATACCCGCTATGGCGGTTGATACGCATGTGTTTCGTGTGGCGCATCGCTTGGGATGGTCAATGGGAAAAACGTCGGAGCAGGTTGAGCGTGATTTGATGAAACTCGTTCCAAAACGTTGGTGGGGAGAGTTGAATAGAATAGGTGTTCAATTTGGTCGAGACATTTGTCGACCTGGTAAGCCGCAGTGCTGGAGGTGCCCGGTGGCAAAATGGTGCAAGTATGAAGCGAAGACGAAAGCTCCTGCGGGGAGAATCTGTTGTTGAATATGTTTTTTGAAGCCCATGTCGTTTCGCAGATTCAGCAGCTTATTATCGTCAGTCCGATGTGGATTGAGATTGCGATTTTTTTCGCGCGCTGGTTTATTTTTGTCTATATCATATTGGCGTTCGTTCTTTGGAGAGCGCGCAAGACCTCTTCTCGTCATGCTGTTTTTGAGGCGGCGTGGGCGGCGCTCATGAGCATTCTGATCACGACACTAATTGCGCTTTTCATCCATCGCGCACGACCTTTTCTTGCACCCTTTGATCCAGCCTTTCCAATCACGCATTTTATTCCACCTCCATTCAATACCTCTTTTCCTTCTGGACACACAGCCGTATCTACAGCAATTGCCGCTGCGATGTTTTATGTGAACCGTCGTGTAGGTATTCTGGCCTTTGTGTGTGCAGCGTTGATCGCGTTTAGTCGCGTTGCAGTCGGGGTGCATTATCCTTCTGATTTGCTTGGAGGAATTGCGGTTGGGTTGCTATCATTCGCCCTAGTGCGCTTCATGCATCGACAACTTCGTACGAAGGATCTCAATCAAGCGGCCAAACAGTATCGACATGAGTAATATTCGTTCAGCTTGCCTCCGTCGTCCCGAGCAAAACGGAGTGACGTCGAGGGATCTCTAAAGAAAATTTTCCTTCATAGGTCCTTCAACTTCGCATGCGCTTCGTTCAGGACGACAAAAGGAATACGATCGGTTAGATCAAGTATGAAAAAATTTTCCTTATTTCTCGCTCTCGTTTTTATATGCCTGGGAGGTATAGCTCTTTTTTTTGTGCCTGCTGCCTGGCTTCGTTCGCCTTCACGTACTGCAGCAACGGTCAGTATTCAGATTCCAGATCAGGCGGATGTAGCTGTTGTGGCAAGGTTGTTAGCCCAGAAGAAAATGATCTCATCTACAATTGGATACCGTGTGTATGCATTGCTTGATGCCTCGGCCCGTTCTCCTCGCGCGGGCGAGTATGCATTACAGCCGGGTATGAGTTATCGTGAACTCGCGCGTGCGCTTGCGCGTGGTCCAGCTCGTAATGAGACTTCGATGACCGTTATCGAGGGTTGGACGATTGCAGATGTTCAGCACGCTCTTGTATCCGAGCAAGTGGATGTGCGTCCTAGTGATTTTTTCGCTGAGCGTTTTGTGACCGATTTTCCTTTTTTGAAAGAGCTTCCACCTCAGGCAACCCTGGAAGGATATTTGTTTCCTGACACCTATCGAGTGTGGAAAGATCAGCTTCCGGATGGATTGTTTCGGAAGCAATTAGAGGAGTTTCTGCTCCAAACCAAAGGTATGCCTGAAGAGGCTGCTCAGCAGGGTCGTGATTGGCGTGATGTGGTAATTTTGGCGTCGATGGTGGAATTAGAAGCGAAGTACGATCAAGACCGTTCTATGATTGCGGGCATTTTTTTGAATCGAATCAAGCGTGGGATGCGCCTCCAGTCTGATGCGACGTTGAATTACATCCTTCGGACTGGTCGCACGAGTTTGAACAGCGAGGAACTCAAGAATGAATCTCCATATAATACCTATGTTCATTTTGGATTACCACCTGGGCCGATTGGGAATCCAGGGAAGGCCTCGCTTGAAGCAGCGCTTCATCCAACGAAAACGGACGATCTCTATTTTTTGGCAGACAAAAATGGAAAAAGTTATTTTGCCAAAACGTTAGAAGAGCATAATCGCAATCGACAAAAGGTAGGTTTGTAAAAAAAAGACCGGCCAGACGAGAACCGTCTGCCGGCTATTTCTGCGCGGCCATCTTGGCCGAGGAAGGGGGGATGAGGGGATCTTGCTTGAAGCCGCGAGCGGCGCAGTCCTGGAGCTCGTCCTGGGTGCCAATGCCGCTGCTTACTGCGCTTTGGCAGTCCTTGTTGGGGAGGGTGCCAGTGCAGCCACAGACGAGGAAGGTTGAGATGATGAGGAGGGTTCGGCGCATGGTCCTACCTCCTATCGATCAAGGCCCATCAAGCGCTCGAGTGAGTCGCGTAGATCGCCCAGCTCGCCCTTCTTGATGAAGTCGTAGGCGCCGGCGTCGATCGAGGCCGTCTTCATGTCCGTGGCGTTGGAGTAGACGACGCAGCGAATTTGGGCGGTGGCTTCGATCAAGCGCAGGCGCTCGAGGCAGTGCAGGCCGTCGAGGCCGGGCATCTTCACGTCGAAGACGAGTGCATCGGGCAGGGCGCTCCCGACGGCGATGAGCGCATCGAGCGGGTCCTCGAAGGTAGTCAGATCGAAGCGCTTCGAGACCGCACTGCTGACCGCTGCGAGGACAGTCGGGTCCTGGTCGATCATCACCACCTTGGGCTTGCTGGTGCGGAGCGCCTCCGGGATCGGGTAGCCGTATTTCCGCAGGAAATCGAGAACGTCCAGACGGCGGAAGCGGAGGTGCCGACCTGGCGTGCGGAAGTGCACGATCTCGGCCTTGTCTGCCCAGTTGTGGATGGTCTTCAGGTCGACGTGACAGAAGCGAGCGAGGTCGCTCGCCGTGAAGAGCTCCTTGGCGAATGTAGCGGAAGACGTGGGAACTGTGACGGCCGCTTGTCCATTTTTCATGTGCAAAACCTCCCTAATCACGTTGGTACCGGCGTGAACACCGTATCGCGTGGGGTTGTGAGGAAACGATCCTCAATCACGCGACCCGGCAATATAAGGTGAAATAAGCCCAATTGTCAATGACAAACCCGCTCCGACGAGGTCGCTCTTGGGGAGCGGGAATGTCGGGGCGGGCGCGGAGGCTGCTCTTGAGTTGTGCTACTGCGGGCGTAGGGCCCAGTCGCGGAGTTGGGCTTGGACGGAGGTCAGGTTTTG
>CAYRMN010000007.1:15115-40118 GCA_964425575.1 uncultured Gammaproteobacteria bacterium
CACTCTCTCGCATCAGCTTGTCTATCTCATTCGTGATGGGAAGGCCTCTGTCGCACACGAAGACCTTCCGGAAGATATCTATGTCGATGAGTTCCCGCTCGACGGCGTTCAGAGCCATCTTCAATGCTTGGACGACAGACTTGCGGTCAGCGATACTCAATATCGTTGCATTGTGACACGCGTCGTATGCGAGCGTGTAGAGCTCCATAGCAGTTTGGTGTTGTCGGGCTCTTTCCAATGGGATCACGTGAGCATTCAGCCACGTGAGTCCGTAAAAGACCATTACGAACCCGACGAAGGCAGGCCAAGCGGGATGCCACTGACCTCCAGCCTCAATGATCTCGTATACATGATGAGTGACCCAGCCCATGTGGAACAGACCGGCGAGCATGAGCAGATAGCAGAAAGATCGACCCATGATGGACCTCCGTTGTCGTGTCCGCGGGATGCAGACAGCGTTTTTCAGACAACTGCTCGGAGTATAGCGAAAAATGCTTAACTTGTCAAGTTAAATTGTCTTATCAGATTTTCGGTAGGGGCGGGTTTCAAACCCGCCCTCCGGCCGATATAGCGGATGGATCATTCATGTCGAACGGTTCGGTCGGTGTGCCGAAGGGCGGGTTTGAAACCCGCCCCTACCAGGTAACGAACAAAACGGATTCCATGAATTGTTTTTTTGTTTTGACCCTACCTATCGTGTACAGTTCCATCATGCCTACATTTGTTTTACAGGGATCAGACAACACTGCGAATTTTAAGATCGACTATTCCGGTGAGCTTAATCAGGAGCAGCTCGACGTTGTGCTGCACGGTGATGGCCCTTGCCTAGTGTTAGCTGGTGCAGGATCGGGCAAGACGCGGACGATCACCTATCGCGTTGCCTATCTTCTTGAACACGGGATTGATCCATCATCGATTCTCCTTCTGACGTTTACCAATAAAGCGGCTCGTGAAATGTTGGAGCGGGTTGGGCATGTCCTCGGTGGCGGTGCGCAGGGATTATGGGGTGGAACATTTCATTCTGTTGCCAACCGACTACTGCGCGCATATGGCGATGAGGTGGGGTATTCGAGTGGGTTTTCCATTCTTGACCAAGAGGACGCACGTACGCTCATCAAGGCTATTTTAAAAGAATTGCATATTGATCCAAAGGCGCGGCGTTTTCCGTCGCCGGCTGTATTGCAGAATATTATTTCGTATCAGCGCAATGTCATGATTTCGATGGAAGAGGCGCTGGAGCTGAAGCATCCAAGCTTTGCTGAATTATCTAGCGATATCCAAGAAGTGGCGCGTCGGTACGAAGAACGAAAGCGCATTTCAAACAGTATGGATTTTGACGATTTGCTGTTCTATTGGCTCATGTTGGCGGAGCATCCTCGCATTGGTGAACTGATGAGCGCGCGCTTTCAGTATATTTTGGTTGATGAGTATCAGGACACGAATGCGTTGCAGGCGCGAATCGTGCGGGCGCTCGCGCGAGTTCATCGCAATGTGCTTGTGGTGGGTGATGATGCGCAGTCGATTTATGCGTTTCGCGGAGCGGATGTGAAGAATATTTTGTCGTTTCCGCAGCAATGGGAAAACGCTCAAACCTTCAAATTATTAACCAATTATCGTTCAGTTCCAGAAATTTTGGATTTGGCGAATGATTCGTTATCGCACAATATTGATCAGTATGAAAAAGAACTTGTTGGTGTACGTCCAAAGGGGCATCGACCGATGGTTGTACCCGCGACATCAGCGAAGCAGGAGGCGCAGTATATTGCGGAGCAGGTCTTAGCGTTGCGGTCAGAAGGCGTCGCACTTGCCAATATGGCTGTGCTATTTCGTTCATCCGCACACTCTCAGGCTCTGGAATTTGAATTGGTGAAACGGGACATTCCGTATGAGTATCGCGGAGGCATGAAATTTTTTGGCCGCGCTCATATTAAAGACGTGCTGTCGTATCTGCGTGTGATCCAAAATGTGCATGATGAACCGGCCTGGCTCCGAGTGCTGAGTATTCAGCAGGGGATTGGTGCAACCACAGCGGCTGCATTGGCGATTCAAGTCCAAGCTGCTCAGAGCATTCAGGCAATTGTATCGGCTGATGCAGCGTTTCGACTTCCAGCTCGTGCCCGCGTGGGTTGGGAAGCTTTGATGGATACCTTACGTGAGGCACTTTCTTCTTCTGCTGAACCAGCAGTCATGATCCGAGCAATTCTGAATTCTCCCTATCAGGAATATTTGGAACGTGAATATCCTGATTTTCGTGATCGTCTTGAAGATTTGGAGCAGTTAGAGACATTCGCAGAAGCATACAAGGATTTATCGAGCTTGCTCGCAGACATATCATTATACGATGATGTCATCGCAGAACGTGAAGAGCGTGGCAATCAACAAGAAGATGAGCGTATGGTTCTTTCCACTATCCATCAAGCCAAGGGGTTGGAGTGGGATACGGTGTTTGTGATGCATTTATCCGACCAAGCGTTTCCGAATCAGCGGGCTATGAGTGAAGATGGCGGGTTGGAAGAAGAGCGTCGTTTGTTTTATGTGGCTGTTACGCGAGCCCGGCAACGTTTGTTTCTGACCTATCCGCAGACCATGGGATATGACACCCTGGTGTTTAATCGACCCTCGGTGTTTTTAGAGGAAATAGCTCCACGGTTAACGGAGCGCCTCGAGCTACGTGAAGCGCAACGGCCACCTATGACATCGCGACTTCGTCCCGGCATGAGCGACAGCTGGAGTTTCGAAGAGCCATTCAGCGATGATGAACAGGTTATCGAAGTTGATCAACGTGGCGATCGGTTCCATGCCTCTCGTTCGACGAGTAAAACCGTTTGGAAGTCTGCCGCAACAAAAAAGACACCCCCAACAAAATCATATTTACGGTAGGGGCGCGATTCATCGCGTCTTTCAGCACGCCGGCCAATCCATTCGACATGCCGATCGAAGGGCGTGATGAATCACGCCCCTACGTTTGATTTATATTCATTTATACGCTACCGTCCAAGCCTATGCGAACCGCAACGATGCGGCTACTGGGACATCCCGATCACGCCTGCGACATTGTTGCAGAGGCGATTGTGGATGAGTATTTACGTCGCGATCCGGAGTCGCGTGTACGTTTATATGTGACCGGAGGGCGGGGAGTGATGTTTGTGGCAGGTGATGTGTTGAGTCAGGCTGATTTTGATGTTTCGGGACTTATCAAGCGTACGCTTGGATCTATTGGGGTGATGGATGAAATTGAGCCGTTTGTTTCGTTAGAGCAAGTTTCACCAGAACGAGTCGCGGCGTTTCGTATAGGTGCAGAATCGCCAATCACAGTGACGGGATATGCCACGGTGGAATCATCTGATTTTTTGCCACTTCCAGTGTCCTTAGCGCGTCGTATTACAAAAAATCTTCACGACGTTCGTCAACATGATCCTGAATGGTTTTGGCTTGGACCTGATGCCGAAGTGACGGTGATTGCGAGTTCTATGAAGCCATCGCGCATCATGCTAACCGTCGAGCACGGAACAGAACCCTTGGAACAGGTGCGTCAACGTATTACACAGCGATTGCAGTCAGACGCTGAAGGATTGCCTATCGAGGTCAATCCAACCGGAGCGCGAGAACGTCGAGGCTTAACACATGCCTCTGGAAGATCGGGAGTCGGTCAGGCGATCTACGGATCTCTGCTGCCTGCTTTACACTCCTTGTCTGGTACTGATCCTTCTTCAATCGAAAAAGCCGGTGCCTGGCTTGCGCGTGCAGCGGCCATACAGGCGGTCAAAAAAAGTGGTGCTAAAGCGGTTCTTATCCAGGCCATGTATGTTCCGGGTGAAATGCGACCGGCGATTATTCATGCTCGAGACGAACGTGGACAGGATGTACGTGAACATATTTCATCCGATGCTCTACTTTTGTCACGTGTCATGAAAGAATGGTGGCGACCTGGCTTGAATGTAGATGCGATTCGTTGGGGGTTTGCGGGAGAAGTTGGACTACCGTGGGAGGGGTAGAGAGCTTTTAAAATGGCGATCTACTCGGTCTTCACTTCGTCGTTTACTCACCGTAGATTACTACGCCTCGCAAACTCCTCGTTCCAGACCGTCGCATCTCATCCATTTTAAAAGCTCTTTATTATTTTCGCTATACACTTCGCACGAACGGGCGAGCATGATATCCTCGCAGAACTTCACGCATAGCGATACTTCACATTATTTTTTATGAAGCCTATATACATTTCTTCTATTATTGTCCTTTCCGGTCTTGTCATGTTGGGTAGTGGCTGCGACCCCGTTACATATGATGCGAAAGGTCCTTCTGACGGAGGTGCACCATCTACTCCAGCTCCAGTCGTTGATGAGCCGCGAGATGATGATGGAGAACAGATCTCTCCCGAAGTCGTTCCTGTTTCTGCCACCTCTTCATCTGAAGTAACGTCGACCCCATCTACTCCACTATCTAATCCTGCTACGCCAACCTCATCTGCTATGAATACTGAAAAACTTGCGTTTCCAGGTGTCCTACCTGCTTCAGAAACAACGAATAAGTTCATTCATATTAAAACCAACAAAGGCAATATCGTATTTGAGTTACTTCCTAAAGAAGGACCAAATGCTGCTTCAAATTTCGTCTATCTGACCAAGAAGGGTTTTTATAATGGATTGATTTTTCATCGGGTTGAGCCGGGATTTGTGATTCAAGGAGGGGATCCACTGGGTCAGGGATATGGTGGTCCCGGATATCAGTTTGAAGACGACCCGGTTCATCTCCCATACTCGAAGGGTATTGTTGCGATGGCGAATGCAGGTCCAAATACCAACGGTTCACAATTTTTCATCATGTTAGGTGATACGCCCCTTCCTCCAAGCTATTCCGTTTTTGGACGTGTCATTTCGGGGCAAAATGTTGTTGATACGATCCAGGTTGGAGACAAAATGGAGAGCGTGACCGTCGAGAGTAAGAAGTAATAGAGGGGCGACCCGCCGCTCGTGAGCGGCGGGTCGCCTTTTTTCTTTAAAAAAGGTATCTTGGAGATATGAAGAAAGGTTCTATTGGAATTCTTGGTGTTATATTCATTCTTCTACTCGTTGGCTATTTTAGTCGTGGCTCTTTTCGAGATGCTTGGTATGCATGGATGCAGCCTGTGTTGCCGCCAGAAACATCTTTTCAGCAGGTTCAGGCGAGTAGCCCTGTTGCGGAATCCACCACGAATGAGGTGACCTTTCCTTTTGAAGGCGGCTCTTCAACATCTGAACATTTTGTGCTTGAAACGACACCTGCGCCAAAAAAAGTGCAGCAGCCCGTTTTGCCTCCGGCTCAAATGAATTTAGCTGTTCCATTTATCACGCAGGCCCCAAAGGGCGATTGGGGTATGCCATTCCAAGAGGCATGTGAAGAAGCAGCGTCTTTCATGGTCGATCAATTTTATCAAGGCACGAGAGGCGTCATGGATGATGACAACGCACAGACAGAGCTCCTCAAAATCGTTCAGTTTGAAAAGGTGAAATACGGATTCTACGAAGACACAAGCGCGACACAAACCGCGCGTTTGATTCAGGACTATTTTGGATATGATCAGGTCATCGTGAAGCCGTTCAAAACGGCAGAGGATATCAAACAAGTCATTGCAGAGGGGCATCCTGTTATTATTCCCAGCGCAGGCAGATTGCTTCACAACCCGTATTTCAGTAACGGTGGGCCGCTCTATCATATGCTCGTAGTAAAAGGATATACGCCGACTCAGTTCATAACGAATGATCCTGGATTACGGCGGAAGGGCAAGGAATATGTCTATTCCTATGAAACTCTTCTTACCGCAGCACATGACTGGAATAATGGAGATGTTTTAAAGGGGGAAAAGGTCATGATCATTATGATGCCGAAAAAATCAAAGAATATTTCCTTGCTATGAATGTCATTCTTCCAGCCCTGGGAGCAGGCGCGAGTGCCGGCGGAATCCTGCTCTTCTTATCTCATGTAATGCCGCGCTTTGCTGCGGGAAATTATATCCGTGATCTTGATCAGCCTCATGTTTTGGGACGTGCGATTACTCGTCGCGAAGCTCATTTCGTGGGAGTCTTTTTTCATCTGTTGATTTCCGTGGTGTTTGCAGGGTTGTTTGGCTTGTTGGTTACAGAGGGGCTGATTCGGGATTTTTCGTTTTGGCCGTTGATGTTGTGGGGGGTCGTAGTCACGATCTTTGTGGGTGGAGTCGTTTTGCCGCTAGAGGGGCATGGCATATTTGGTATCAAAGAAGATGTATGGTTTCCTCTTGATCTTCTCGTTACGAATATTCTTTGGTCAATATTGTTTTGGTGGCTTATGAAGATGTGGTTGGGCTGGGGGTTTTAGGCGTTGGTCCGTATGCGTTTACTTCAGGTGTCGGAATTTATTGAAGTAGCCAATGCCGTCTTAAAAGAGACGTTCAGCGTTGAACCGTTTGCTGTTGAGGGCGAGGTGTCAGGTTTTCGTGTCTCGCAGGGGCAGTGGGTGTCATTTGATTTGAAAGATGATAAGGCACTGGTCAACGTTTTTATGACTGTTTGGAATTTGCGTGTGCCCGTGGAGGATGGTATGCGCGTGCGGGTAATTGGCTTGCCGCGACTCTATCCAAAATATGGAAAGTTTTCTATTTCGGCTGAGCGAGTTGAGCTAGCTGGAGAAGGTGCGTTGAAAAAAGCACTTGCATTGTTACGTCAGCGTTTGGAGAAAGAAGGTATGTTTGAGGCGTCCCGAAAACGTCTGTTACCTCGCTTTCCAGAGCGTATTGCGCTCATTGCTTCAAAAGAAAGTGCCGCGTACGGAGATTTTATACGCATCTTGAAAGAGCGTTGGGGTGGATTGGAGATCGATGTGTATCATGTTCTTGTCCAGGGAGAACGGGCTCCAGCTGCAATAGTGGCTGCGATCGAAGCGGCTCAATCTGAAGCGTATGATGTGCTCGTTATGACGCGCGGGGGCGGGTCGCTCGAGGAGCTTATGGCCTTTAATGATGAACAGGTCGTACGAGCTATCCATGCCTCAAAGATTCCGACACTGGTTGCCATTGGGCATGAACGTGATCTGACGTTGGCCGAAGAGGCGGCCGATGTACGTGGATCGACGCCCACGGATTGTGCACGGCGCTTGGTGCCTGATCGGCAGGATGTGCAATATGAACTTGCAACGCTGTTATCCGGCATTGAGTCTCAACTCGTTCAGGACCTTCAGGACAAGCATGCGTTACTTGAGCGTGTTTTGACCTCTCCAGGGAGATGGGTAAGCGTGCAGCGTCAGCGCCTTGAACAAGAGTCTTTGTTATGCCAAGCCGCTGTGGGACAATGGGTGCACCGTTTGCATGATCGGGTGCAAACCTGTTCCCGTCTTTTGGCCTCATTGCATCCACGAGCCGTATTGGCACGAGGATATGCAATTTTGCAGGATGAAAAAGGTCACGTGATTTCCTCGATTACTCAGACGACGCTTGGTCAGGTGACAAACGTACTCCTTCAGGACGGCGAGATTCAAATTCGTGTCGAAGGGGTAAACGGAAAAACGGCGCAGCAAACATTATTATAAAAAATATGCCTCCAAAAAAAGATGGGATAACAGATGTCTCCAAAGGATTTGATGAATTAGAGCAGATCGCTGCGTGGTTTGAGAAGGGTGATAGTAATCTTGATCAGGGGTTGCAAAAATTTGAGCGGGCCATGATGATTGCAGAAACACTGAAGAAGCGTTTAGATGAGGCAGAGAACACCATTCGCGAGATTAAAAAACGTTTTCACGCTCCAGGTGAGGAATAAAGAATAAATATATACTATGAATTACTTTTTGCGATTTCTTCTTAATGCTGTGGCAGTAATGGCGACAGCCTACATTGTGCCTGGAATTCACGTGGCGAATTTTTGGTCTGCTCTGATCGCCGCGCTTGTGATCGGTATTATTAATACCATTATTCGTCCCATTCTTCTTATTTTGACGTTACCAATCAATATCATCACCCTCGGCATATTCACCTTTGTAATTAATGGTCTGATGTTTTGGTTGGCGTCTAGCATCGTCAAAGGATTCGATGTGGCGAATTTTACAGCTGCGTTCTTGGGCGCTATCGTATTCTGGATCGTATCGTGGTTCACGAATGCGTTCGTAACGTCTTCTTCCACGTAATCTCTTCGCATGATTCAAGACGCTCCCATCGTTATCTCTATTGGCGGATCTATCGTTGTTCCGAAGATGGGAATTGATGTTGATTTTTTAACTGCCTTCCGATCATTAATTGAGAAGCAAGTGAAAAAAGGAAAGCGTTTTATCATTATTGTGGGTGGGGGGCATACGGCGCGAGAATATCAAAAGGCAGCTGGAACCATCGTGCGTTTAAACCCTGAAGATGTAGATTGGTTGGGGATTCATGCTACGCGTCTGAACGGCCATCTGTTGCGTGCATTGTTTCGTGATGTGGCGAAGCCTTGCGTGATTAAGGATCCAACCCGTTCCGTGCGATGGACGGAGCCAGTTTTGATCGCGGCTGGATGGAAGCCCGGATGGAGCACGGACTATATTGCTGTTCGCTTAGCCCAAAAATATCACGCAACACAAATCATCAACCTTACAAATATTGATGCGGTATACGACAAGGACCCTTCCCTGCATGAAGACGCAGAACCATATGATCGCATTCGTTGGACGGAGTTTCGTAAAATCGTTGGTTCAGTTTGGTCACCGGGTGCCAATGCTCCCTTTGACCCCATTGCTTCGAAGCTTGCGCAGCGCTGGAAATTAGAGGTTGTTGTAGCGCAGGGGAAAGATCTTAAAAACGTCCAAGCGATTATTGATGGCAAGTCATTTCACGGTACCATTATTCACGAGTAGAATGTTTCACATATGTCACTCACGATTGGAGCTGTTGCCCCGAATTTTAGTCTTCCGGATCAAGCAGGGATTGTGCATGAGTTAAAAAGCACTCGTGGACAATGGGTGCTTCTCTATTTTTATCCGAAGGATGATACACCGGGATGCACCAAAGAGGCGTGTGCATTGCGTGATCATTGGAAGGAGTTTACGAAGATTGGGGCACAGGTATTTGGAATTAGCACCGACTCAGTAAAGAGCCATGGCAAGTTTGCAGCGAAGTTTGATTTATCATTTCCAATTTTGTCGGATGAAGATAAACATGTCGTAGAACTGTATGGTGTATGGGGCAAAAAGAAATTCATGGGACGCGAATATACAGGAACATTTCGCCATTCATTTTTGATTGATCCCAAAGGAAACATCGCTAAAATATACACAGAGGTGAAACCGGAAAAGCATGCAGAAGAAGTGCTACAAGATATTCAGCTCCTCAGTTCCTAAATGTTGATTTGAACGTGGATCGTGTATGAATTCTGTGTTGTTAAAGTATTTGTCCCTCCTAGGATTCGGAAAATATATTATCGTGATCGTCTCTATGATGATCGCTGGCGATGAAATGTTATTTGCATTCGCTTTTTTGACGCGCCATGGGTTCTTTTCGCTAGGCTGGGTGGCGCTCTTTGCGTTTATCGGAACGATCGCTGGTGATGCAAGCTGGTATTATCTTGGAAAGATTTTTCGTCACTCCACCTTCTTTTTCGTGCGCTGGTATCACGCTATTGGCAGTACGCTCGACGCGCATCTTCTCAAACGTCGTCAGCGCCTGATCATTCTGTCCAAGTTTGTATACGGAATGCACCATACGACCATGTTTCGGGCTGGTGTAATGGACATCCCATTAAGAGATTTGATGCGTATTGATGTCCCCGCTACCATGGGTTGGCTCACAGTTATTGGTGGGCTTGGTTATTTTTCGGGAGCGTATTTAGATATCGTTACAAAATATGTCCACTGGATTGAAGTAACGTTGCTACTCGTGCTTATTGGTTACAGCCTGTTGTCATATGGGGTGTCGCGCGCGATCAAGAAGGCGTTGTAATCAACAAAGCGTTCTCTGATATAAAAGAAAATGGCTGTGCCACGTGAATCTCATTGAATGCAGAGTCCCGTAAAGCGCAAAAAGATTTTGGATAGATGCGCCACGTGACACGTAAAAATCCCATTTGGAGATGGGATTTTTACGTGGTGGACACTGTAGGATTCGAACCTACGACCCTCTCGGTGTAAACGAGATGCTCTAACCAACTGAGCTAAGTGTCCATAGACCTTGCGCATTTGGCGCATACCTTTGTCAGAATCTCCGTTTATCGCTCGCGGTAGGTCCGCTACCGGTCGCGCTAAGCCTCGATTCTTTCGCGGTCTGCATCCAAATGCTCAAGGTCTATGTAGCAATATGTATCTGTCAGAGTGTAATGAGATACGGGCTGTCTGTCCAGTCCCTGTCTCTTCCATTCTTTTTTTGTCGGGGATACGCTCTTCAGATGAATATTGTTTTAGTACATGGATTCCATGGGCATCCAAATAATTTTTGGTTTCCTTGGCTTCGTCGAGAATTGGAAGCTCGTGGACATCAAGTCACTGCACCTATCTTCCCGCACCCTCTTTTTCCAAAACGGGAGGAATGGCAGAGAGTGGTAGAGGGAACGTTGTCTGATCCAGCGCATACGATGTTTGTTGGGCACTCATTGGGGTGTGCGGCGATTCTACATGCTCTACGCGAGTATCAAGGCCCGATCATTCCTGGGGTTATTTTGGTGGCCGGATTTGGTCGGGATTTTCTTGGAATGATGCGATGGATGAGTTGGTTCGATGTCTCGTTGGATTTTTCAATGATACGTCACACCGCCAAAAGTTGGACATGCATCCATTCCGTTAATGATCCGCTAGTGCCATTTACAGAAGGGGAGTGGCTCGCTGAGCAACTCGGAGCGCAATTGATTGTTGATCACCAGGGACATTTTAATCAACGAGGCCACAATATTCAGTTGCCTGTTGTATTGGAAGCGATCATCAAACATACCTCAGCTTTTTGAGGGTGTGATATACTGTGCCTAACCTATGAGTACTTTTCTTCACATTCTGCTTGGGTTGGTTATTGCGGCGGCAGGTATTGCGCTCGTATTGAAAACACAAGCCATCATCAATCTGTTAGGACCAATGGATTGGGCTGAGGCCAAGCTTGGGTCAGGTGGAACAAAATTGCTGTATAAATTGTTTGGAGTTTTGGTTGTGTTTGTCGGTTTTATGATCGCGACAAATTTGTGGGACGCGTTTTTGCAGGCGACGCTTGGCTCTTTATTTAACTTTGGCGGCTAACTATTGTATGCCAGTGCGGAGTGGAACGGAGCTTATCAATCCCTTCAAATTATTGGAGAGGGTTGGGATTCGGGCTGGGTACCATGTCGCTGATCTTGGGTGTGGCGCGCTTGGGCATTTTGTCTTTCCAGCGGCGCAGTTTGTGGGCGCAGACGGTGTTGTATATGCTGTGGATATTCAGCGGAGCGTGTTGGAGCAGGTTGATAAGCTGGCCAAGCAGGAACATATTTTTAATATCAAATGTGTGTGGTCAGATGTAGATGTATTTGGAGCCACTCGAATTGATAATGGGTCGCTTGATCTCACGTTGTTGGTTAATAATTTGTACCTATCTCAGAATCGTCCTCAGCTAGTGCGCGAAATGGCGCGGCTCACTCGTCCCGGTGGACGGATCGTGATTGCTGAATGGAAGACCATCGCCACACCAATTGGTCCGCCTGTAGATCAGCGCATTGATCGTGAAGCAGCGAAGAAAGTTTTGACTTCACCACTCATGACGTTGCTAGATGAATTTGAAGCCGGTCAGTATCATTACGGATTGGTATATCAGCGGACGGAAATAGCGGTGTAAGTTTTTTTCTGCGTCGTCCTGAGCTTGTCGAAGGATCTGCTCTTGCGACGCAGGGTAGATCCTTCGACTCGCGGACTCGCTCAGGACGACAGCATGATGTCGGTGCATGCAGTCGATTGACTTTCCTTCTTCTCTCAGGCAATCTTGGTCTAGATTTTTATGACTCTCCCACCACTGCTACGTCCCTCATTTTGGTTCAGCCCAATGCCGCCTCCATTCATGCCATGGGTTGATCGAGCACTGCCGATCATATTTGCATTGTTGTTCGTGGCCGGAATCATCGTTTATTTGATCGCTTTCAAGCAGAATTGGGACAAGATGATGCGCAGAGCTTTGCGGAAGGCAGCCGATAGATTAGCTATCTTGGGTTGCGTCGGTCTACTGTTATACGCGCTTTCCTATGAACGCATCTATGTCCTCAGCGCTCGCGTTGGATATCTGCTGTGGTTGGCCTTACTCGCTTGGTACGCTTGGACAATGTACAAACTTGTTACCATTGAAATGCCGGCCATGGAGCAGCGCCAGGCCGAACGTGAACAAAAGAATAAGTGGCTTCCAAAATCAAAGAAATGAGTGCAGTTGATCCGCGTCGTCGATTCGGAGACCGCGGCGAAGATCTCGCCACGGTTTTTTTGATCTCCAAAGGGTTTACCATTCTTCATCGTAACTGGTCTTGTCGCTTAGGAGAGATCGACGTGATTTGTGAGCGAGAGGGGACAGTCCATTTCGTCGAAGTAAAAACCCGCAAAACCAAGGCTTTTGGATATCCAGAAGAGGCGATTACACGCACGAAGCTCCGTCATTTGAGGCTGGCGATTGAATGCTACCTTCAAGCCAGCCGAACACCTCCAACCCGTTATCAAGCCGATGCTCTCTCCATCCAGCTCACCCCAGGCCAGCCTCCGGAGTTTTATTACATTGAGAATATCTGAGAATTCCCCGCATGCATATTCTCCCCTGATAAGGGGAGCTAGAGGGGTTTTTGTAAATTTTTGCTTACTTTAAATAAAAAATGGAAATTCTTTCAGTGATCCTTGACAGCTTTTTCTGAAACTGTTTTAATTTCAAACATCGCAAAAGCGGAAGCTGGAGCGATCTACCAAGAAGGAGCACGGCACTTGAACCGACGAACCATCTGGCAGGGCAACACGGCGAACGGGAACGGCGGCGCGGAGAGCGCGAAGGCGACCACGGCGAAGAGCGGCAAGGCCGACTACGGGCTCGGCGCGGCGAACGCCACGAACTCGGGCGAAGCCTACACCGAGCGCATCGCCTCCTGACCGGCCGGCACCACCCAGTGACTGACAGCCCAACGCGGGCAAGTCGCTGAGGTGGCGCCACAACAACAGCAGAGCAGAGAACTTCACCGCGTGATCAACCGCGGCGCCGACTTCACCACCTTGAGTCCTTCGGGATTTCGAGGAGAGCCGAGCGCCCACCAAAGGACGCGGTACGAAGCACGGGTCGCTCCTCGAGCATACCGGGAATCCCAAAAACCTCGCGGAGCACGCGGACACACCCGTGGACACACGATCGCCCGGGCGCGGGCGATCGTCAGGCGGGGGAGACAGCATCCCCCTTTGTGAGAAGGGCTCCGGCCCGCCGTGATCTGCCTTCACGGCAGTGCGGCGGGTCGGAGCCCCGATCCGAACTTTGTCCTTTTGACTTCAAATGCGGATGTAGCTCAAAGGTAGAGCAGTGGTTTCCTAAACCACAGGCCGGAGGTTCGAATCCTCTCATTCGCGCCGCGGGTCCCCTATGGTGACCTTCCCCCCCCCAGGGCCTGGGGGACCCGCGTTATCTTCACGCCGCAGATCTGTGATCTCCGGCCCTCCAAAAACAACCGCATGGCGTCTCGCCCTGCGGTCGTTTTAATTTATGGGATTTTTATACAATCAACATCGCATCGCCGAAGGAGTAAAAGCGATAGTTTTCTTTAATGGCTTCTTGATAGGCTTTTAAGATGAGCTCTCGACCAGCGAGAGCAGACACAAGGACCAGAAGGGTAGATTTTGGCAGATGAAAGTTCGTGATCAGTCCGTCGATGATTTTGAATTGATAGCCAGGCGTAATAAAGATATTGGTGAATCCTTCCTCAATGCCGGATTCAAGAGCGCGCACTGTCGTGGTTCCAACCGCAATGACACGACCGCCTCGGCGTTTGGTATCGCTGATAGCTCGCCGTGTCTCAGAGGGGACGCTGATCCATTCTGAGTGCATCACATGCTCTTCCAGCGTCTCGGTTTTCATGGGACGAAAGGTTCCTAGGCCGACATGGAGGGTGATAGAGGCAAATTGGATGCCCTGTTGTTTTAGTTTTTCGATAAGTTCTGGAGTAAAATGAAAGCCGGCAGTTGGAGCGGCCACGGATCCGATCGAGTTGGCATAGACTGTTTGATAGTCGCTTTGGTCTGTTGGGGCTTTTTCAACATAGGGTGGTACTGGAACTGAGCCGATCGCGTCTGTCCAGGCAAAGACTTCTTCAGCACTTTTATCAAAGCTGATACGGATCGTGCCGTCGTCCAGTTTATTTTCTACGCATGCTGTTGTGCCATCTTGAAAGGTGATAACTGTACCAACCCGCAGTTTACGTCCTGGCTTGGCTAATGCGATCCAACTGTTTCCATCAGGATGCAATAGAAATATTTCGATTTTTGTCCCCACCATTCCAAATAACCGTGCCTTAAAAACCTTGCTCTCATTGACGATGAGCAGATCTCCGGGTTTCAAAAAATCTCCAATTTCATAAAAATGATGGTGCTGCCAGGATTGCGATGCACGATTTAGCACCAGTAGGCGGGAGTGGTCGCGGGGTTTGATGGGGGATTGGGCAATTCGGTCGGGAGGAAGGATGTAGTCAAAGTCAGACGTTTGCATAGACATGCTGGGCTAATTAGAGGGTTGTATCAGGTCTTGCTCATTTTAGCGACATCTGATAACATTGTCGCGTTATGAAGGCTGATATCCATCCAACCTATTATCCCAACGCCAAGATTATTTGTGTGTGTGGGAACGTCATTGAAGCTGGTTCCACAGTCCAGGAAATTCACGTGGAACTGTGTTCTAGCTGCCACCCTTTTTATACAGGGAAGCAAAAACTGATTGACACGGCTCGTCGTGTGGAGAAGTTCCAAGAAAAAGCTGCTGCTAAGGCTGCAGCTCCTGTTGTTGGTGGTAAGAAAGTGAAAGCCGCCAAGCGCGCAACTCAGAAGGCCGCCAAGAAGGCTCAAAAGCAACCAACTCAATTGAACGAGGTGTAGTTGCAAAAATACGAAACCGGTCGCAAGGGCCGGTTTTGTATTTAGTAAAACTATCTTATTTTACCCTCTTCTTTTTTGCCAAATCGCAAAAAGAAGCAAAAAAAGATTTTGGGGGCGGCTGGCCTCGCTCAACGCGAAGACTTATTAGTTAGATTGTCTTCGCTAGATCGCTCGAACAGGCAGGCGCCCCCAAACCCCATGAAAAATGATAAACTGATCAAGGAAGTAATCAATTTGTATGTCCGATCTTCTGAAAGCCGCCCATGAGGCGCAGTCAAAATTAAAGGAACTGGAAGGACAAATTTCCTCTCCAGAAACGCTTGCAGATTCACGAAAACTGCGGGAGGTTTCGCGCGCGTATAATCAGGCGAAATTGATTGCCGAGATTGGTGCTCGATATGCGGCTGCAAAACAAGCGATGGATGACGCGAAGCAAGCCAGTCAATCTGAAGATGGGGACATGCGTGAACTAGCTGAGCTCGAGATGCCAAGTGTGCAACAGGAGCTGGCGGAGGCGCAGGCTGCGTTTGAGATTGCGCTTGTGCCACCTGATCCGCATGATTCGAGTAACGTTATTGTTGAAATTCGGGCGGGAACAGGTGGAGAGGAGGCCGCGCTATTCGCCCAGGATTTATTTAAAATGTATGCCCGCTTTGCAGAAGTGAAGAGTTGGAAAACGCAGCTTGTGTCTGAATCGCTGGCAGAACTTGGCGGGTATAAAGAAGTTATTTTTGCGATTCAGGGCGATGGAGCCTATGGATTTTTGAAGATCGAGCAGGGCGTTCATCGGGTGCAGCGCGTGCCGTCTACCGAAAAACAGGGACGCATTCATACCTCAACGGCGAGTGTAGCCGTTCTTCCTGAAATTGAAGAAACTGAAGTGACGATTGATCAAAAAGATTTACGCATTGATACCTTTTGCGCGGGTGGAAAGGGCGGTCAGTCGGTGAATACGACCAAGTCGGCTGTGCGCATTACCCACGTTCCGAGCGGCGTGGTCGTGTCTTGTCAGGATGAGCGCTCACAGCTTCAGAACCGTGAACGGGCCATGCAGATTTTACGGGCACGGGTGTGGGAAATGGAAGAGGAAAAGAAACGTAGTCATTTAGAGGCTGAGCGTCGCGCGCAAATTGGGAGTGCGGATCGATCTGAAAAGATTCGTACATACAACTACCCCCAAGATCGCATTACTGATCATCGCATTAAACAATCCTGGCACAATATTCCTCAAATTATGGCCGGTGATTTGGAGCACGTGATCGCTGCGGTCAAGTCTGGGAAAAAGGGGACAGAGGAGGAAGATGATGTTGAAGGGGGTTGACAAAATAGCTTAAAAATGGTTAGTTCTTGGAGCGAAGAAGTGCCTCACCGGCATGTTCGTTCGCTTCAAGGAGGCTTTGATGAGCAAGTTCGACAATTCATTCTTTGGGTGTGCAGGCCTGGTGCTGTCGTGGCTGGGGGGCTGCATCCTCGCCACTGGGGGCGTCGGTGATCCCTGTGGACCAAACAGCCCATGTGGTCCAGGCCTTGTCTGCAACGTCGATGGCGCGTGCGTCTCCGACAGCACGAGCACCACGACGACTGGCACGGGCACGTCGACCAGCGGCACCGGCGGCAACACGCCGGGCTGCGAGGACAGCAACCGCGCGGATGGCTTGACCAACTGCGGGTCGGCCGAGGCGCCCCTGTGCGTCGACCTGCGGGTCGACATCAGCAACTGTGGTGCTTGCGGTCACGCGTGCGAGCCCCTTCAGGGAGGGTCTGTGTCGTGTCAGGACGGCACGTGCGCCTACGTCTGCCCCGCAGACATGGGTGACTGCGATGGCAACAAGGGCAACGGTTGTGAGACCGACTTCTCGAGCGACGACGCCCACTGCGGCACCTGTGACAAGCAGTGCAGCCAGGGCCTCGTCTGCATCGGCGGCACCTGCGCGATGCCCTGCAAGGTAGATCAGAAGGTCTGCGGCGGCGTGTGCGTCGACGCCGACTTTGCTCACGGATGTGGCGGCGCGAGCTGCGATCCGTGCGCGCCCGCCAACGTCATCGGGGCAACTTGTGGCTTCGGCAACAGCTGTAGCTACGGTAGCTGCATCGCTCCGTCGGGGGCCTCCAACGGGTTCCTCGACTGCGACGGCGACACGAGCAACGGCTGCGAGGTCCTCGCTGACGAGAACAACTGCGGGGCGTGCGGCGCGAGCTGCGCGGCTCAGCAGGCTTGCGTGTCCGAGGATGTCCAGGGCACCGGCGACTTCGTCGCCACCTGTCACGACTACTGTGGGGGCATCCTCCTCTCCGCTGCCATACCGGTCGGCGTGTGCTTCGTCGATCCGACCCCCACGGGAGTCATGCAGGTTGGAGGGCATCAGACCTTCCCCCCGCCTGGCAACCAGCAGATCGATGTGTTCCCGGCCTTCGTGGACCCGAGCTGCGTGGCTTCTGACCCGAGCCAGACCAACGTGGCGTGCAACCTCGGTAACCTGCCGGTCAATACCGAGATCGTCGCCTGTCTCTCCGAAGACGGCACGAAGACGTGCAAGCCTGATCTGCAGAGCTGCCCACCGGGCATGCAGGCGCAGTTCTTCCAGGACGGGCGGCTGCTCGGGCCGCTCATGTCCCCAGATCCAACCTGGGTCAAGAAAAGTGCCAGCGAGGGCTACTGCATCCCGCACACGGTGTCGGTGTCGCCCTAGCGACTTGCACGGCTCCGCATAGCAGACCACCTACCCACCCTCCTCTCTCCACCAAGCCCCAAGAGCCGGCCTGACGCGATCCTATCGTGCGTCAGGGCCGGCTCGATTTTTTTTAGGCCCTAATCTTGTCAGTTTCTATAATCCATGGTAATCTCTCGGCACCTCGAAATGAGGTTTTTTATTCAAATTCTTGGCATTTTGTCGGGAATATCTCACATCTTTTCCCATCATCTTTCTACGCAACCTCCTCGTTTTTCACGAGGCGCGCAGAAAGGGAAAAGAGAGGTCTAAGGTATCCGCTTCGTGCGGAAAATACACATGCAAAAGGTTCCATCTTTGGTCGAAATGCTCCAAGCAGGAGCTCACTTCGGCCATCAAACATCAAAGTGGCACCCGAAGATGAAGAAATATCTCTTTGGCAGCCGTCAGGGAATTCATATTATCAATCTTGAGGAAACGCAAAAGGCGCTCGAACGCGCGATGACGTTTGCTAAACAGACCACCGCTCGCGGTGGAACCGTCTTGTTTGTCGGTACAAAAAAACAGGCGTCCGACATTGTACGCATGGCTGCGACTCAAGCGGGCATGCCGTTCGTTGATAAGCGCTGGTTGGGCGGAACACTCACCAACTTTGCGGTTATCACCCAGGTGTTGCGTAAGTTTAAGGATTTGAAGCGCAAGCAAGAAAAGGGCGAGCTCGGAAAGTATACCAAATTTGAGCAATTGAAATTCAATGAACAGCTCGATCAATCCGAAATCAACGTCGGTGGTATCAAGGAATTGAACCGCATTCCAGAAGCTGTGTTTATTCTGGACATTCGCAAAGACAAAACTGCCCTTGAAGAAGCCAAGCGCCGTAGTGTTAAAGTCATCGCGTTGTGTGACTCCAACGTCAATCCAACCGAAGTCGATTATTGCATTCCGTGTAATGATGACGCTATCAAAACGATTGATATGATGGCGAATCTTCTCGCTCAGGCTTGCAAGGAAGGTCGTGAGGAATGGGAAGCTGCCCGTGCGCGGTTGGGCGTCTCCTTGAGCAATCCAGGGCAGACCGTTTAATCGGTTTAAAAAATCAGCCTTTTTATCGCTCAGGGGTGTACTTTTTGCCAAATCGCAAAAGTACCAACCCCGCTGCTCGCGAGCGGCGGGGTGGGGGCGGCTGACCTCGCTTAACGCTTCGACCGGCTGAAGCTGGTCATCGCTAGATCGCTCGAACAGGCAGGCGCCCCCAAACCCCTTGGGAAAAAATAAAAATAATACCAGTAATTCATACTATTTTATGATTGAAGCGAAACAGGTCATGGAGCTGCGCAACATGACAGGCGCGGGCATCAATGATGCCAAGGCCGCGCTTGAAGAAGCGGGTGGCGACATGCAAAAAGCAATTGAAGTGTTGAAGAAAAAAGGTGGTGCAAAGGCTGCTAAAAAAGCCGATCGCGCCACGGCTGAGGGGGTGATTGCGTCATATATCCATCACACCAAAAAGCTGGGTGCCATTGTTGAAATTCAGTGTGAAACAGATTTTGTGGCTCGTAATGAAGAGTTTATGGAGCTCGCTAATGATGTGGCTATGCAAGTAGCCGCCATTGATCCGCTCTATCTTTCCCCGGAAACGATCCCCATGAACGACCTGGAAAAGCAGCGCGATATTTTTAAAGCGGAGCTGGCCGAAGAAAAAAAGCCTGAAGACATTAAAGCCAAAATTTTGGAAGGGAAGTTAAACAAATGGTATTCAGAAGTCTGTCTCACCAAACAAGCGTTCTTCAAAAATGAAGATATCACGATTGAAGAACTGGTGAACCAAAAGATTGGCAAAATTGGTGAGAAGATTGTGATCGCGCGATTCAATCGATATCAGATGTCAGCAGCGCCACAGGTTTGTTAATACGTATCTCCGGTTCCTCCTCTTAAGATAAGAGAAGGTTTAGGAGGAGTTATGATTTTTATTTCATAACTCCCTCAGTCCCTCTTATCTTAAGCGGGAAGATAAATGGAACCCCCGTTGAATGACAGGGGGTTTTGTTTTGTTCGTGTTTCTCGGATACACTATAGGTATTACTGATTATTCTTCCCTGTATGGCAACCATTGCAATCAACGGATTTGGTCGGATTGGCAGAAACGTCTTAAAGGCAGGTTTTGGCAAGCCAGGATTTAATGTGGTAGCCATCAATGATCTGACAGATACGAAGACACTGGCGAATCTACTTCGGCACGACTACACGTATCGCGGTTATGATCATAAAGTGAGTCATGGCGAAAAAAGTATCATTGTGGATGGGAAGCGGATCCAGGTATTTGCCGAGAAAGATCCAAAGAATTTACCGTGGGGAAAATTGAAGGTGGATATTGTATTGGAGTGTACTGGCCGTTTTACCGATTTAGAAGGCGCTTCACAGCATATTACAGCTGGAGCAAAACGCGTCATCATCTCCGCCCCAGCCAAAGGGGAGGGTGTGCCAACGCATGTGATAGGTGTGAATGAAAAAGGCGCGGCTAAGACGGCAAAAGTGATCAACAATGCGAGCTGTACCACAAATTGCATTGCTCCTGTGGCTGCGGTTATGCATGAAGTGTTTGGGGTGCAGAAAGCCATGATGACGACTATTCATTCATATACTGCTGATCAGGTCTTGCAAGATGGGCCGCATCGTGATTTACGCCGAGCTCGTTCTGCTGCACAAAATATCATCCCAACCACGACCGGTGCAGCGATTGCGACAACCGAAGTGATTCCAGAACTCAAGGGTCTGTTTGATGGTGTATCCATTCGTGTTCCAACCCCATGTGTCTCATTATCTGATTTTACGTTTTTGCTGAAGCGGAAAACCACGATTGAAGACGTGAATGCCGCCCTACGTAAAGCCTCCCTCAGCGCGCGTTATAAAGGCATTTTGGATGTTACAGAGGAGGAATTGGTCTCGACCGATTTTATTGGCAATTCAGCTTCCTCTATTGTCGATCTTCCTTCCACGCAAGTGGTGGATGGCGATATGGTCAAGGTGTTGGCTTGGTATGATAATGAGTGGGGATACTCGCATCGATTAGCTGAACTTGCGATTCTCGTCGGGAAGAATAGCGCGTTAAAATCATAGACTCATGTCCATCAAGCTTCCGAAACTTTCATCAAAAACGTCTCTTCACGGGAAGCGCATTTTGCTGCGAGTTGATTGGAATACTTCTCTCGCTTCGGTTTTTTCCGGGGAAGATTCTTTAAAATTTGAGCGTTCGTATCCCACCATTCGGGATCTTGCATCCCGCGGTGCCATTGTCCTTATCTTGACCCATCTTGGCCGTCCAAAGGGCCACGAGCTTCGCTATTCAACGAAGCGATTTGTCCCTTTTGTCCAATCTGCTCTCAAAATTCCCGTTTCGTTTCTGGGTGATGCGCTTGATGAGGTGAAGGGACGGGAAAAAATCAAAATACGATTGGAGGCTGCGCCGCCCGGTTCGGTTTTTATTTTAGAAAATGCCCGTTTTTTGAAGGGAGAAGAAACGAATTCCGTGACGCTCGCACGAGCCGTTACGTCTTTAGTGGATTTGTTTATCAATGATGCGTTTGGGGTTTCGCATCGAAATCATGCGTTGGTAGCGGGTATTACTCGTTTTGTACCATCATATGCAGGTCCCGCCCTGTGCGCCGAAGTGAATGGACTTGAGCCCCTGCTTCGTGCACCTAAAAAACCGTTTGTTGCGATTGTCGGTGGAGCGAAATTATCAACCAAAGAAAAAACATTGACGGCATTATTACAGATTGCGAGCCGGGTGCTGATCGGGGGAGCGATGGCGCATCCATTTTTCATTGCCTCAAAACATGAAATCGGAACATCTTATATTGAAAAAAGCAGTCTTGCATTGGCCAAAAAACTGTTAAAACATCCCAAGCTTGTATTGCCGACAGATGTTCTCGTAAGCCGATCGATTAAAGATGGAAAAGGGGCACATGTTGTTGGACTGACTGAGGTCAAGAAAACGGACATGATTGTCGATATTGGAACGGAGACGATGCGACAGTGGGCGAGTGATATCAAAACGGCCAAAACAGTCATTTGGAATGGGCCTGTAGGTATGGCGGAGGTTTCTGCGTTTTCACATGGCTCACGTGTTATTGCACGAACGATCGCAGCTCGCAGCAAGGGGTCATGTTTTGGCGTAGTGGGCGGAGGGGATACCTTGCCAATTATGTTTCAGAGCGGCATGGCAGAATGGATTGATCATCTTTCAACTGGTGGCGGAGCAATGCTTGAATTTATTGCCAAGAAGGGGAAGTTGCCGGGATTGGAGGCTTTGTTGAAAGCGCGACGTAAGATATAACCTGTCGTCCTGAGCGGAGGCGTCTGCGCCGCAGTCGAAGGATCTACCCCTCTGAGAGAAGATCCTTCAACTTCGCTCCGCTTCGTTCAGGACGACAGAGCTGATGTGTGTCATAATAGTATCCATGAATCGTTTAACTAATATACTCATAATTCCTATCTCTTTTTTATGAAAAATTCAATGCTGCTTAAGATTCTGGCCGGTATTTTTTTGATCATCTTAACAATTTTCGTTGGTGCAAAAACGCGTAATGCGTTGGCTGAACGCGATTATATTGGCAAAGTAGTCCATGATCGTGATGTGATTACTATGAGCGGAACGGGGAAGATTACCACCAAGCCTGATCTCGCTTTGATTGGTCTTGGACTGATGAGCGAAGGCAAGACCGTTCGGGAAATTCAGGATACGAATACAAAAAAGATGAATGCGGTTATTGCTTCATTAAAGGGATTGGGAGTCGATGAAAAAGATATCCAAACCTCGAACTATAATCTACAGCCAAAGATTGACTGGGCTGATGGAAAGCAGAATATTACCGGCTACACACTTAGCCAGAATGTGAGTGTTAAAGTACGTGATTTGGATAAAGTAGGCGATGTTATTCAAAAAGTAACTGAATCAGGGGCGAATCAAATTCAAGGCGTACAATTCACGATTGATGATCCTACCTCTGTCCGTGATGAAGCTCGCTTGAAAGCTATTGAAGAAGCGAAAAAGAAAGCTGACCAGTTGGCGGGTGCATTGGGTTTGCATATTGTGAAAGCGATCTCTTTTTCAGAATCATCTGGCTACAATCCTCCAATGCCAATGATGTATGATTCTGTTGCGTCGAATATGGCGGTCGGTAAGGTTGCCGCACCAGAGATCCAGGCTGGTCAGCTTGATGTGAGCATGGATGTAAGCGTGACGTTTGAAGTGAGATAGATTTTTTGATCTGTATTGATACAGGCGCACGAGTCGTGCGCCTGTATGGTATTATAGAAAAAATTTTTATGTTCTTCTCATCAAAAACAAACATTCGTTCAGTACAGGCGCGTGAGATTCTTGATTCACGGGGAAATCCGACTGTAGCCTGTCGGGTGACACTGGCAGGGGGAGCAAGTGCTGAGGCAAACGTTCCGTCCGGTGCGTCCACAGGTTCGCATGAGGCGCTTGAGCTTCGTGATGGTGGAAAACGATATAGAGGCAAGGGTGTGCTGAAAGCCGTTCAGTATGTGCGTGAGCAGATTGAACCTGTCTTAAAAGGCGTAGATGCTCGGCGTCAGCAGGACATTGATCATGTTATGGGTGAGCTAGATGGAACGGAGAACAAAGGGAAGCTCGGAGCGAACGCGATCTTAGCTGTCTCACTGGCCACCGCGCAGGCATTAGCAATTCAACGAAAGCTGCCACTATGGAAGTCGCTGCGTGAAACATTCCATTTTTCTAAAAAAGCTCAGCTTCCATTACCCATGATGAATGTTTTGAATGGGGGGGCGCATGCGAATTGGTCTTTAGATGTGCAGGAATGCATGATCGTACCGCTCCAATCAAAGATGACAGAGCGGGTGAGGGTCGGGGCGGAAACGTTTCATGCCTTGCAGCAATTACTCAAACAGCAGGGATTTGCGACGACGGTAGGTGATGAAGGAGGATTTGCACCAAAGCTGCCCAATGTGGAAGCAGCGTTTGAATTATTAGTGAAAGCAATTAAAAAAGCAGGGTATCGACCAGGAAAAGACATCGCGCTTGCTACAGATGTAGCTTCGAGTGAGTTTTATGATGCGAAAAAGAACATGTACGTCATGAAGACCGAGGGGAAACGGTATTCAGCCGCGCAGCTTTTGGAGCGGTATCAGGACTGGGTAAAAAAATACCCCCTTATTTCATTGGAAGACCCATTTGCCGAAGACGATTGGGGGGCGTGGAAGAAAACGGTCTTAGTTCTAGGCCAGAAGAAGGGAAGTACGGGAAAACGGACAATGCTGGTTGGGGATGATTTTTTTGTGACAAATGTTGAGAGATTGCAGAGAGGTATTCAGGAAAAAGCGGCGACGGCTATTCTGATCAAACCAAATCAGATTGGTACGCTGACAGAAACAATTGATGCGATCAAGATGGCGCAGGCCGCAAAATTCGCCGTCATTATTTCTCATCGTTCTGGAGAAACAGCAGATACGACAATTGCTGATTTGGCGGTAGCGTGTGGGGCGGAATTTATCAAAACAGGATCATTGTCACGTTCTGAGCGGGTGGAAAAATATAATCGCTTGATGGAGATTGAAACAAGGGAAATGTAGCCCCGTTGTCGTTTGTTTTGTGGGTTCGTTAAACGGTGGTATACTTTGTCGGATAGAAGAGTAGAAGCCCTGCGAGGCTCATCGACTAATTCTTTTTGAATTATGTATGGATGTCTCGCAGCAACAACCAACGATTCCTAAGAAAGAAGCAATTGTTTTTCGTTGTAAAGAGTGTGGTAAGCTTTTAGCGAAGAATGGTGATCATGGGCATTTAGAAATAAAATGCCCGCGTTGTGATACCTTAAATAGAGAAATTGAAAGTGTACTCGGGCAGATGATTATTACGGATCCTGATGGGAGAATCGTACATATCAACCACATAACAACAGCCGTCACTGGATATACGCTGGATGAAGCGATCGGTCAGCGTCCTTCGGATTTGTGGGGAGGGCAGATGACCGCGGAGTTTTACGTATCTTTGTGGCGAACAATTAAGGAAGAAAAAAAGCCATTTATTGGAAGAATTACAAATAAAAACAAACACGGTGACATGTATGATGTTGAGATGACCATCACGCCGATTTTAAATACGTCAGGAGAAGTTCTTTTTTATATTTGCGTTGAAGCATTACAGAAAACGCATGTCATATGATTTTAAAGGTGCGGATATCATGAGAGATATTTTGAAAAAAAATAGCTCACGATATGTTTGTGGTATTTTGTTTTTGTGTATTCTTTTTTCTCAAATCTGTTTCATT
>CAYRMN010000007.1:40128-44400 GCA_964425575.1 uncultured Gammaproteobacteria bacterium
CGCATCTGCAACGATGTACCAGCCCGGTGCAACACTGGAGCCTGATTGCGCGCCGGGTAGCGCAAACTGCGGTGTAGAGGTTGTTGCTGGTGCGAATATTGGAAATGCAAATCTAACTCTCACAGCTCCTCGGTCATTATCTCTAGATGGGAATTCATTGACGCTTGATGGTACGACTGGCGATATTATTATGAATGATAACGGTGGTCTATCTATTTCCGGCAGTCTAGATGTTGGGGGAGCCGCTCAGTTTAGTGATATTACGGTTACGGGCACCGCTGATTTTTCTTCTGGTTCGCTTATATTACCCGCCGCCTCCATCGCCGACGCCGCCCTATCTTCAAACGTCGCTCTTCTCAATCGTTCTGGACAGGTCTTCACCCAAGCAAACACCTTCTCTGCCCTCACCACCTTTGGAAACGTTTCAACCACCCAGCTCACAGCATCAGGTTACCTCTCCGTCTCTGGCGACTTTATTTCTCCCAAAGGAGCAGATTATGCTACGACCGGTGTTCAAAACGATGTGAACCTTGGCGTTGGTTCACTCTTCCGCTATGCCGGAGGCAATACAGCGACATTTACGGGTCTTTCTGGTGGTATTGATGGAAAACAGATCCGTATCATGAATGCATCCGCATTTTCTCTGACATTAACAAACGAAGATGCAAGTTCCGTCGCAGCAAACAGAATCATCACGGCTGGAGGCGAAAATCTAACTATTCCTACCAATGTATCTGTTGGACTACAATATGATTCTGGTGCGTCGCGTTGGCGAGTGGTTGTCCTTCCAGCTACATCAGCCACGGTCAGTGGATTCGCCTTTGTGCAAGGAGGCAATGGTTTTGGTGCGACAGCGAGTCTCGGTACAACAGACGCTAATGCACTCAATCTTCTCACAGGTGGCAATACACGCTTCACGATTGCGTCTGGAGCCTCAACCATCACGGGAACAGGCGCCACAACCCTCACAACGAATAGCACCCTAGGCCTTTCATCAGCTGCTGGATCTGCCTTAAACGTTCTTTCTGGCACCACCGGAGCGCTCACACTTGATTCTGGCACCACAGGGAATGTGAATGTTGGAACAGGTGTATCAGCAAAGACGATTACGATTGGAAATGGGACGGGGGCAACAAGATTGAATCTTATTGCCGGGACAGCTGGGATCCATGCAACGGGTTTATTTGTTGTAGAGAACGTTTCAAGTACTGCGCTTACCGCGCTCAACGCGATTTCAGTTGGATCGACAGCCACATCTACCATCGTTGGAAATCATGGGCTTTCAACGCTTACTTCAGATCTTTTGGTGACAGGATCGAGCACCTTTCAAGACATGACGATTGCAAACGCAACCGTGACCGGCGTGCTTCATGCTGCATCAATCAGTGGCGATGTTCAACAGACGACACTTGCACGAATCGGGAATTCGACGTTTTCTACGTTACAAGACATGCAGAATGTATTTCATTCAGCAGGGTATACATCTGGTGGGTTGATTACTGATGCGGGTGGAGGAGCGGTGAGTGTCGCAGCTGGAACGGGCCTTTTACGACCATTTGATTCAGCAATTTCAACGATTTTTTACGCAGACTGGCCAGCGTCAACAACGGTGGTGGTTCCTTTGAATACAAATAGATTTATTGGAGTTGAATATAATGGAGGATCCCCTCGAGTTGTTTCCCAAGCTACGCATGATTGGGATTATAAAACGAATTTTCCTTTGGGCGTTGTGTCAAATGAAAATGGCGTGATTTATATTGGCAATGATGTGCAGGGGGTGGGTGATCACGCTGCTCAAATGATTCGACGTGAGTATGAGACGATGCCATTAGCGCGCGATGAGCGTGATGGTGGTTTAATGCTGTCTGAATCCGCAGATGCGAATAGAAATATCATGTTGATGGAGGGTGCTTTGTGGGATCGATTAAATCGGTATGCAATTCCCGCCATTGATACAGCTGGAGGGGACACATTTGATACGTATGCAGGCATGGTGAAGCAGGCTGGCGGACAAACACAATGGGATAACACGCATTATAATAATGGAGGCACACTGACAACGCTTGATGATGGGAAGTACGCTGTGCTTTGGTTTTATGTCCAGACAGACGGGTCTCTTGTCGCTGTGTATGGAACCGGTCAATACACGACACTTGCTGCCGCAACTGTAGAGGCTGAGCCTATGGATATTCCGCTTCGTTTATCGGCTACAGGTAAGCTAGTTGGGCGACTTTTTTTTCAGAAGGCAGCTGCAAATGCTGCTGATGTGTTGAGTGCTTTTAATATGAGCTCATCTGGCTCATCTGCACTAACATATCTCTCCAATTTGCAGGGTCTTGATTACATGTCATCTGGCTTAACTGGGTTTGTTGCTTCAGGTGGAATTTCCGGTGGGCAGCGCATCATAGGTGGTACCGATGGTGTGGATGGGTTGATACTGCAGAGCACTTCTGGAACGGGTGTGACTGATTTTATTACATTTTTAGTTGGTTCAGGTGGTGGGCGAGAGGCGGCGCGTATTACGCATGATGGATATTTTGGATTAGGAACTGCTTCGCCCTCCGTCATGCTGGATGTGAGTGGAGATGCAAAGGTACGAAGTATTTCAACATTTGCGTCAACGGCTACGTCCGCGCTTGCCGGATCAATGACGATTGCAGGCGGTCTAGACGTCGCTGGATCGGCGCTATTTACGAGCTTAACCGCAACAGGAACGACGGTGCTGCAAGGCCTGACAGTCGTTACTTCTACATTTACCAGTGTCACGACCACGAATATTGCTGTTTCTGGAAATACTCAAATCGGCACAATCATTTCTGGTTTGTGGAATGGGACAGCAATCGGTTCCACGTTTGGGGGCACGAATCAAACAAGTTGGGTGAAAGGAGATGTTTTATATGCGAGCGCAGCTGACACACTGTCACGGCTCCCTATTGGTGCCGCAGGAACAGTTTTGACCGTTGGAGGAACGGGCGTGCCAACGTGGGCGGTAGCGGCAGCGGGCAACGGCGCGGGTGCTGGTCAGTGGACAACGTCAACGGATAGTTTATTGATTTATCCAAATGACCCAACCAGAGTTGTATTGGTTGGAAATTCAGCGACGACCACCCTCGGTCAAGATCTCAATGCGATCTTCGCGGTAACTGGGAACTCCCTATTAAGCGGGACGACTACGGTTACTGGTCTTGCAAGTCTCGGCGGAGGGGTATCTACAACAGATGCGATTCTTTCTGGAGTTCTCTCTGTTGGGGGCAACGCCACAACAACCGCTGGGGGCGCATTGAGTACGCACGGCTTGATTACAGCCGATGGGGTCGGAACGGGGCTATCTGTCACAAATAATATGTCAGTTGGTGGTTTGTCGACGATGTCAGATCTCCTTGTGAGCGGCTCGTCAACCTTGATAACACTCACATCAATTGATTCTCTGTTTACGAATGCGACGGCGACGAATTTATATGCAACAAATTTTTTTGTTGATAATTTTAGTCCTGCGAATCTTTCAACCGCAGGAACACTGACCGTCTCTGGTCAAGCGTCTTTGGGTAACGCTTCGACCACCGGTGACCTTTCAGTTGCTGGCAGCATCTTTGGCGCTGGCTTCACCACGACCACGAATGGGACTATAAATACACAAACAAAGTTTCAAATTGCAGGGTTGGATGTATTAACCTCCAATACGCTTGGATCAGGCATCGTCAATTCATCGTTGACCTCGGTTGGCACATTGAGCGGTCTTACCGTCTCCGGACAAACATCTTTAGGTAACGCTTCAACAACAGGGAGCCTCTCGGTTGCAGGCACGTTGTCTGTAAATGGAAATGCGACGACCAGTGCGAATGGGACTATAAATACACAAACAAAGTTTCAAATTGCAGGGTTGGATGTATTAACCTCCAATACGCTTGGATCAGGCATCGTCAATTCATCGTTGACCTCGGTTGGCACATTGAGCGGTCTTACCGTCTCCGGACAAACATCTTTAGGTAACGCTTCAACCACAGGTAATCTTTCCATCGCCGGCAGTTTTTCTGTGAATGGAAATGCGACGACCAGCGCAAATGGGAATATTGCAACGAACGGGACAATCACCTCTGGATTGATAAATGGTCAAACGATTTCTGCTGCTGCAAATTTCACAGGAACATTAAATGTAGCGAGCCTATTAACCGCTTCAAGCGGTTTGACGCTTTCCAGCGGCGTACTCACTCTACCCACCGCCTCCATCGCCGACGCCGCCCTATCTTCAAACGTCGCTCTTCTCAATCGTTC
>CAYRMN010000008.1:0-11958 GCA_964425575.1 uncultured Gammaproteobacteria bacterium
TGCACTTGCTTGGAAAGCAAGCGTACCGCAAGGTACCGAGAGTTCGAATCTCTCCCTCTCCGCCACGTAAAAAGCTCTCGCAAAAGCGGGAGCTTTTGCGTTCGCTTCACGTGGCACAGCCATGGGAAGCGATGGGGCTTTTTACGTGCCCCATGGGACGAGTCTGCGAGGAGTTTTACGGGGCAACCTTTATAAAACGCCGTCGTTCACGCAGCGCCACGCTCTACGTGGTGGCGCAGTCATTAAAACGATTCCGAAGAGGAATTGTTTTTGTTATTATTGACTATCTTGCTTTAAACCGAATACATTATTGTATATTTGAAATATTGTGTTGGTTGAGCATCAAGTCCAATTCCACGATCTAGGATCATGAGTTCAGATATGACGCCGGAGGAAGTACTCACGGCGATCATGAGTAGGTACTGACTTTGACTGCACCTCAGTGAGGAACCGAGATGTCTTCTCTACCATGTCGGAAGGCAGAGCATTTGGCGGGGGTTATTTGATCTCGCAATTTTGCGGTGTTAACGGTCTCATTTCACAGCAGACCGTCACCGCAACCGTTCTTTCTTCTCCCGTTTTTTTTGCGATGACGTCATAAGCGACGTCATATTTCCATTTGCCGCAATAGGCGAACGCAAGCAGGCCCGACTGGCTCACGACCTTTGCTGTCTCGAAGCCTGCCGTTTTCGCAACCTTCAGTGCCGGCCTATGGCCGACAATATCGCCTCTCAAGGCATACAAGACGATAAGGACAACCAACCCAATAAACGCGCTGTCAGCAATGTGTTTCATGTGCTGCAATCCTTTCACTCGATGAGATGCATAGCAAATAAGGAACCATCCTCAATTGCGTATACAACAGTCACTTTCCAAGTAAAATCCCAAATCTTTTTAGGACTCTGGTTGGAAAGCGATTCATCCAATGAAAAGGACGGTCTCAGGATAACATACAATAATGATAGTGTCAATGTTTCTTTACACAGCCAAGGTACTAAAACAAGGCCCGATAAGGAATCGATTTGTTTGGGTTAACGTTAAAAATCAATGTAAGTTCCTTTTCAAATACAAAGAGGATATGCAAAAAAATATACCGGTAAAATCAAGTTAACTTGACAAAAGCGCTATTTTATGATATTGTTTTTATGTAAAAATCAAAAAGGAGGCGTCATGAAGGAAACCGTTTCTGCGAAGAAGCTAACGATGCTTGATCATGTGGCCCTGGCCATGTTGGGTCTGGGATTCGTAGGCTTGTTCTGCGGATCGCTACTTCACCTGATCCTGGGGCACCCAGGTCCGAACGGATTGATATCCTATCCGTGGTGCGCGATCATCATGCAGTCTGGTGCACTAGCAGCAATCGCCGCGGTGGTGCCCGGAACCGCCATCATGATCAGGGACAGATAAGTCGTCCACTTGCCCGTTCGTCCAGCAAGGAGCCCGTCACAGCTGTGACGCTCGCCCCGCTGTTGTGACGGATGGGCTCTTTGTTTTTAAAAAAATGTAAATAGAACACCGTACCAGATAGAATTGACAAACTTAGCCTTTTTGATAGGCTGAATTTTCTCCTTGAACTGCTCTTTCTTCACTCTACAGCCATTTCTTGAAAGGATACAAAGACACATGGATCAAAAACGAGGACCTGTTTCACGAGAGACACGCAGCGCGAACGCGCCTCGGAAGCGACGACTACCTGATCACGTCACCACTAGCCCGACCGAAATTGCGGCAACAGACCTAAAGCTCTTCATGAGCAAACAGGAAGGGACAGACGCTCTCGCCCTTCTCGCAGAGAAAAATAGCTGGATAGAGTTCGGGTCCAAGATGGTCGGCGGTGGAGAGATAACCTACTGTCTTACCAATCGGGGCTTGCGTTGCTACGACGCGGGATCCGGCCTTCCATCACGACCCACTGGGCGAGCGGCGCCCCCGCCAGGAAAACTGGCGACCTTAGAGGAGGTTGCAGCAATCTACACCGACCCGGCAACCAGCTGTGTTCCGAACAGCAGTCTATCCATCGTGGTTTTCATCAAACAAGCACTCGTAAGAGTACGGCGCAGGAACTTCGAGTAGCGGCGCGGATAGTCAACTCATCCCCTGCCGCTTTTTCTATATCCTTTGACTTTTTTTCTAAACGCTCTGCTATACTCCAATCATCATATGTCAGAAAAAACTCCTAAAGGACCAGCGGATTTCGCCAAAAGATCTCAAGACGAAGATTTTGACCGTGCTGAGGTACAAGCAACTCTGCGCGCATTACGGGAACAACAGCCTGATCTTTTTCGTCGCGAAGCACCGCATCAAGAAGCGCGAGAACACATTATTACGACCGCTGAAGCCGTTCAAACATTAAACGCTGCCCTCGCACAACTCAATGAAAAATATACGACGGCCTATTCCGCCTACCAAGCGGAGATAAAACGGCCTTGGGGAGATCGACTAATTGAAAATGCCATGATGGGAGGAGTCGACCAAGAGACAGTCCAGCAAAATGCCGCACGTCAAACACAAGAAAGACAAACCAGAGAAGAAGCAATCCTAACAAGTCAGTGGCAAGAAATGCAGTTTCTTGCAGACATCAGAGATCGATTCACTCGTCTCCCTCCATCCACAAATGCTATGGAGGTTCTCGCTGATTGGTATCAGCAAGCAGTACAAGCGGTTACGCAAGCCTTTAATACACATGAAGCTATTACGCAATCCCAGTCCGTCACCCCAGCACAAACGAAGGAAGCTGAGGAAAGATGGAAGGCTGAAAAACGACGAATGCGAGCTTTGGCCGAATTGCCAGAAAAACTGAGAGGTCAAAAGAGCTTCCTTTATATTTCGTGATACGTTTTCAAAATCTCTGGAATCAAGGCCGTGTCTCTGGCTTCATCAAACTCCATACACTGCTTTACTGGATCAGAATAGTTCTGACAATTAACAGAGTGAACGGTGAAGATAAAAACGAGATAGTCGCTTCCCTTAGGAATGCTGTAACTATACGTATAATAGCGATTACCAGCAGCGGCGTCGGATTCTGAGGTCATACAGAATTCTTGGCTGCCGATACGCACTTTTTTCTGTACATCAGCCTTTTGACCCTGATCTCCATCCCATCCATGGGAAGAATAATAACAACCCTTGAGGTTAGAGTTTTGTTTTGGAAAAAATTCAACACTTAACTTCAAGTCCGGAACATTTTGATCATTGTAGAAAGGTTTTGCTGTATCTCCCAAGTCCAACTCAACAATATCTGAAGGCGAATCAAGTAAAAGCAAGGAACTCTTCACGGGCAGCATTTTCCCAGTCTGCGGATATTGAAATGCGAATTGATATATTTCACTCGTATACATCTTCCAGAATGGCTTCGGCACAGGAGCCTGGCTCGTAGACGATGCAGGCTGCTCAGGAGGCGTAAGCGGTGGTGTGACTGGCGGCTGAGTTATAGGCTGTTCTATCGGTGGCGTCTGCACAACTGGAGCATCTCCCCAACAACCCGCACCAAATAACATCATTGATAAAATGGAAAATGCGAAGAGATGTTTCATATATGTTCATCGTAGACCTTTGTGGAGATACGTCAAATGCAATCTAAGAAGATATCAACTCGTTACCTCCCCATCTTGTCGGATGCTAAAGAAGCAATTACACTCTGGCTGCGGATAAAAATACGAAGCAAGGGCCCGTAGCTCAGTTGGTTAGAGCAGGTGTCTTATACACACCGGGTCGGAGGTTCGAGTCCTCCCGGGCCCACCAAAAAGACCTCTCTTTATTGAAAGGTCTTTTTTGTTGCGCCCCTACCGATATTCCCAGCCTATGCTAAACTCCATGTATCATGAAACATACTTGGACCGTAGATGCAGAACACGCAGGAAACAGGCTTGATATTTTCTTATCAGGCCAATTTCCTGATAAAACACGCAGCTCACTGGCAAAACTCCTTAAACAAGATGCTGCCACCGTAAACGGCAAAAAAGCCTCTGTTCACCGTTTTTTGAAAGAGGGTGACAAAATTGTATTTGAAGACACGCCTGTTCGTCCAAATACCACTCAGAAAACATCAACATCTCTGCGCTCAAAGGCTCCTGTCTCAAAACTCGATATTATCGATGAAACGCCCGACTGGATCGTCATCAATAAGCCAGAAGGCATTCTGGTGCATCCTGACTCTGTTGAACGAGATGAAACGCTCGTTGATGCACTCGTCGCACATACACCGGAAATGGCGAAAATTGGTGAAGATCCATCGCGCCCCGGCATCATGCACCGCCTCGACAAAGACGTAAGTGGCCTCATGGTGATTGCAAAGACACAGAACGCATTCGACAACCTCAAGCGCCAGTTCGCCGAGCACTCCGTCGATAAACGCTATTTGGCTCTTGTTCATGGCGTCTTACCGAGCGATGAAGGTGATATTAAATTACGCATCGCACGTTCAAAAACAAAAGCACGAATGGCTGCTCGCCCAGAACATGAAAAAACGGGGAAAGCAGCGTGGACGCACTATAAAGTGATCAAGCGCTTTGATGGTGCCACGCTCGTAGAACTGAGTATTTTATCAGGCAGAACACACCAGATTCGAGCGCATATGCATGGTATTGGGCACCCGGTCATGGGAGATTCGCTCTACATTCTTCGTCAAACTGATCGCAACATCACAACTCCCCGCCTCTTGTTACAAAGCATCAGCCTGTCATTCAATGACCCTGCGACTGGCACGCGGAAGCACTATTCCCTGCCAGCTGATCCAACTTTTGATCTCGTCATGAAAACATTCAAACCCGCTCTCCCACCCCCAACCGCCACTATATGATCCTCTCGATTTCAGGAGCCCCTGGCTCAGGAAAAACGTCGGTCGCCAAAATCCTCGCCAGCCGTCTCAACCTGAAATTTTATTCCATGGGAGATTTTCGCGGAAAGATTGCTCAGGAACGCGGCATGACCATTGATGAATTAAACGCACTCGGCGAACAAGATAAAAGCACGGATAGCGCCGTTGATGAATATCAAACCAAGCTTGGCAAAACCGAAGACAACTTTATCGCCGAAGGACGACTGTCATGGCACTTCATCCCCCATTCCTTCAAGATCTATTTAGCCTGTGATACGCATGAGGCGGCACGACGTATCTTCAACTCAAAACAAACGGAAACCGATCATGGTAGACATGACGAGGCTATGCATGACAGCATCGAAGAGACAGAGGCGGGTATCAACCAACGCATTGCCTCTGACGCATTACGATATCAAAAATACTACAACCTCGATTATCGCGATCCAGCCCACTACGACCTGTTTCTCGATACCACCCACATGAAAGGCCCCGAAGAAACAGCCGAACAGATTTTAACCAGCCTAGAATCACGCCAACCTTGACGCCGTTCCCTTCTTTCGCTATAGTTCGTCCACATTTACCCCTATGGCCGACCAAGTTATCCAACCCATTGCTCCTACGGATGTTGCCTCCGGAATGGTGATTCGTATTCACCAGAAAATCCGCGATATTACGCCAAAAGGAGAGGAAAAAGAGCGTATCCAGGTGTTTGAGGGTACGGTGATCAACGTTCGCGGAGCCGGGGTTCATCGCACGATGACCGTCCGCAAGGTCTCTGAAGGGATCGGCGTTGAAAAAATCCTACCGCTCATGCTTCCAGCGATTGATAAGGTAGAACTCGTCAAACAACTCAAAGTTCGCCGCAAGGTTTTGAGCTATCTCCGCACGAACAAGCGCCGCCTCAAGGAAATCAAGCCAAATATCAAAAAAGCAGCCTAACAAGGCAAAAAAATTCCCCGCGCATGCGGGGATTTTTTTTATTTGAACGAAGCTTCTGTCGTCCCGAGCAAAACGGAGTGACGTCGAGGGATCTATGAAGAAAATTTTCCTTATAGATCCTTCGACTTCGCGTACGCTTCGCTCAGGACGACCGTCAGAGTCCTTTATCTCTATCAATCGTCTGCGTGCCATTACGAATAACATCAAGGGCCAGGTCAAGCGCGTTCTCAACTGGTTCTCCAAAGGTATAATTCACGAAAAAGGCTTCACTAATATCATCAACGTGTTGATTCCAATTCGCTCCAAACCAACCTTGAGCAACGTCCTCCGTCTTTACCCAGCGCAGGACACCGCCGCGCGTCACCATATAGGTCTTCACATCCGTCTGGAATTTCACCATGCGAGTACCGGGATGATACGTCACATTTCCACCAATCGGGATGAGCGACATCTGATCGATTGGAATGGTTTTGACTGTTGAAAAATCTGTAAACCAGGTGAAATAGGTTTTCTCATTCGGAAACACGTAGCGTTTGCCGTTTTGGGCGTAATAATAGACGGCCGTATCACTCAGATTCTGCGCATTCCCGTCATCCGGAATCTTGATCAAATCACCAGCTGACAAATTGATAGACAGTCCTCCATGAAAGGTAATCTGAGCTGTCTTAGCGATCGTGACATCACCAACCGACGCTGTAAATGTAGACATCCCATCTTTTAAAGAAAAAATGCGGAAACGTACTTTTCCGACAGAATCAGATAGATCGTTTTCTGCCCGAATTTCATCCATTGCACCACGTGATGACGTGAGGACAACCTTTGCGTCAGTTACGGTTCCAAAATTCGTATCTTTCACCGTGATCGTGAGAAGCGCATTATCAATCCCATCAGCTTTTAGCTCCGCCTTTGATATCGACATCATCGAAGCGACCGGATCAATCATAACCGACTGAGCAGCCAAGGCCAAAATCGGAGCGGCAACAACGAACGCGAACAGCGGGATCATAAACATCTTCTTCAACATAGATCCCTAGTATAGACGTTCCGCACTGAAAGTTCGAGCAAGTTCTATTCATGCAACCAGCGACCTATTATGTCGTCCTGAGCTTGTCGAAGGATCTACTCTCTTGCCTCTGAGAAGATCCTTCAACTGCGGCGTCGGACGTCTCCGCTCAGGACGACACGAAAACTGATCTACTACACGTATGTCTTTAAATATTTCGCCGTTAAACTTCTCTTATTTTTTGCAACATCTTCCGGTGTACCTTCAGCTACAATTTCTCCACCCTTGATACCACCTTCTGGCCCCATATCGATGACCCAGTCAGCGGATTTCACCACATCAAGATTGTGTTCAATAACGAGCACGGTATTTCCTTTATCAACCAAGGCCTGCAAGACCCCCAAAAGTCGTTTGATATCATCAAAATGCAACCCTGTGGTCGGCTCATCCAAAATATACAAAGTCTTGCCCGTAGCACGACGTGACAGTTCTGTTGCAAGTTTCACGCGCTGCGCTTCACCTCCAGACAGCGTCGTGGCTGGCTGACCAAGACGTGCATAGCCAAGGCCAACTTCGTGCAGTACGGACAACTTCTCGTAAATAAGCGGCTGATCCACAAAAAAGCGCCGCGCCTCTTCGACCGTCATATCCAATACATCTGCAATGGTCTTGCCACGCCAGTGAATTTCAAGTGCCTCGCGGTTATAACGCTTGCCACGACACTCGGTACACTCAACATACACATCGGGAAGAAACTGCATCTCAATCTGAACATACCCATCACCACTACAGGCCTCACAGCGCCCCCCACCCTTCACGTTAAAGGAGAACTTGCCCGCATCATACCCGCGCATTTTGGCCTCAGGAATTTCGGTAAACAAATCACGAATAGCCGTAAATACACCGGTATAGGTGGCTGGGTTGGAACGTGGTGTACGTCCAATTGGTGACTGATCAACAGACACCACCTTATCAAGGTACTCCATGCCTTCGATTTTCTTGTGTGCGCCCGGCAAATCCTTCGCTCCATAAAAATGGGCAGATAGCGCGCGTGCCAAAATATCCAATACCAGGGTTGATTTTCCAGAACCAGACACGCCCGTCATACACACAAATCGACCGAGCGGCACTTTAAAATCAACATTTTTCAAATTGAATTCTGTGGCACTACGAATCGTAATCGCCTTTCCATTGCCGCGACGTCGGGTTTTGGGAATGTCGATATTTTTTCGATGCATCAAATAGGCACCAGTCAGAGACTCTTTATTGCGTTTAATCTCGGCCAAGGTTCCCTGTGCCACAATTTCTCCGCCATACTCCCCAGCTCCAGGTCCCACATCGACAACATAGTCCGCAGCTTCCATGACCGCTTGATCATGCTCGACAACAATCACGGTATTTCCCAAGTCTCGTAACCGTTTCATGGTCAAAATAAGACGATCATTATCGCGCTGATGCAACCCAATGGAAGGCTCATCCAAAATATAAATAACACCAGAGAGTTCTGAGCCAAGCTGTGCAGCTAGGCGTACGCGCTGCGCCTCACCACCAGACAACGACATCGCGCTTCGATCAAGCGTAAGATATCCCAAGCCAACGTCGATTAAATTTGCGATGCGACGCTTCACCTCATGGGCAACCTGATCCACGACCAATCGTTCACGCTCCGTAAAGCCTTGTGGATCAGCAATCTTATCTGGCTTAATCCGAACAATTTTGGAAGGCTTACTTTTTATTGGACCTCGTCCTAAATGGTCAAAAAACGTAAATGCGTCTTCGAGCGACAATCCCACAATATCAGCAATACCTTTCTCGGCAACGGTTACGCCCAGCGCCTCCTGTCGAAGACGACGGCCCTGACACACAGGACAGGTCAGAATCCGCATGTAGGTTTCAATCTCTTTTTGTACGTATTCCGAATCTGTTTGGCGATACTTCTCTTCCAGCATAGCCAGAATTCCACGAAAAACATGCGACGATCCTTCGACCTGATAGATCTCCTCCCCCGTTCCTTCCATGAGTGCTTTCAGAGCCGATTTTGATATTTTATTCACCTCTTCATGAATAGAAAATCCATATTTCTTCCCAACTTCTTCCACTAGTTTCAGGTGTGTGGTCTGATTGCCGGCAATGCGCGTCCAAGGCTTAATGGCTCCTTGTGCAATGGTTAAACGTTTATTTGGTATCACGAGATCTGCTTCAAGCACGAGCTTCGTACCCAGTCCTGTACAGGCCGCACAGGCACCATGAGGAGAATTAAACGAAAACAGACGTGGCTCAAGGGTTGGCAATGAAACATTACATTTCGGACAAAACAATGCCTGTGAAAACAACGTCTCTTCTCCATCATCTTCATTGACTGCCATCACGAGTCCGTTTCCAAGGTCCAACGCTTGCTTCAAAAGTTCCATGAACGATTCAAGCACCATACCGGTGTTATGCTCGAGCTTGGCAATCACAACTTCGAGCGTATGATTTTTGGTTTTATCAACCTTCGCATGGAGAAGCTCGTCGATATCAACGAGCGTGCCATCGTAACGTACCTCGCGATACCCAGCATTCTCAGCCGCCTGTAGCACAACCTTATGTTCCCCTTTTTGGGCACGAACCATGGGGGCGAGCAGGATAATACCATGCGTCTGTGTCATGGCCAAAATCTTTTCTCCGATTTCACGCGACGTCTGTTCCATGACTGTCTGTCCACATGTCACGCAGTGCGCCCGTCCAGCGCGCGCGAACAAAAGACGTAGAAAATCATAAATCTCTGTCACCGTACCAACAGTTGAGCGTGGGTTGTGTGAGGATGATTTTTGGTCAATCGCGACCGTTGGCGATAGTCCCAGAATTTCATCCACGTCTGGCTTATCCTGTAATTCCAAAAACTGCCGCGCATACGAAGACAAGCTCTCCATGTAGCGGCGTTGTCCTTCGGCATGGATGGTATCAAAGGCAAGCGAGGACTTCCCCGAACCGGACAACCCGGTCATGACGATCAAAGCGTTCTTTGGAAGATCGATGGAAATGTTCTTTAAATTGTGAACTCGAGCTCCGCGAATGGAAATGGAATTCTGGGCAGACATAGCTTCTGCGCAGGCTATCAAAAATTTCCGATTAGGGCAAGAGGCGTAGGATCAGAGCCAACATCCTGGTGTTAATGGATACAGAATGCACGGCCATGGCGCATCAAGCAACTGATCTCCCAAATTCATTTCAGTCCCTGGCTGTTTTCCAGTACAACCCGCCATGTATTTATTGTTTGCAACAGGATTTGAGGGAGCATTTTGGTTGCTAAGTTGAAAATTACATACAATCGGATCGGGCGAGGCGCCTTCTACCCCTGCCGCTTTTTTCATTTCCTCCCAAGACCAATAGTTACTCGTCCCTTTTAGAGTTCCTGTGTCATAGATACCACACCAGACCGCACGCTTTAAGTCTGTCAGATCATATGATGTTGCTGTACCATCAGCGTAGGCAGTCAAATCACCACCCCCACACGCGCTCTTACCTACAATAGCCATATCATCATTGCTTGGACCGATCGTCGCCGCCTTTCCAATGGGATCTATGATGCCCTCGTTATCGTTATATTGAATTCCTAATACAAATCCTTGGATACCTCCTAAGAGGTTACAACTTGTCATTGCCTGCTTTAATATATCTTCTGTTACATCGAATTTATAAAACTGATTACCAGCATCTACCTCCGTCCCCTTTAAAAGCTTCTCCTCTGTTCCCAGCGCAAACATAGCAGCCTGACCTCCTTCATAATCATTGGTACCTGTCTTAAGGGCGCCACTACACACCACGATAGGCACGATGTTTTCAACATAGCGCTCATTTTTATATCCAATATTCCCGACAAAAGTGGCCTTTATGCATGAAAAATCCTGGAGCGATGTCCCCTTAGGGCATGCACCAGATTTACAACTTACGCAACCAGTGCCCACTTCGATACACTTTGATCCATTGCAGCGGTTTTCCCCAAAGCCCTTGCCATAATACTGACTATTGCACAGCGTATCGTCCTTCTTCAACGCAAAAGAATCAACAGGTATTTGGGCTAACGGAGTATAATTTGGCCGCTTACCAGCATCCGCAAACAAAAAATCGTCTTTTCCATTTCCGGCTTTAATATCTTTACAAAAATTGGTGGAGATAAGCTGGTCTTGATTGATCATGTAAACATTTAATTTGTCCAAACTGAGCGTGGCTGGATTGATCGTTTGTAAAATGGTGTATGACGCAAACAGAATCACAACCCCAACCAGGGCATTAATCATCCGTTCTTTGCCGGATTTGATATCGCCAAAAGCTGAACCAAACATGTATTGGAATCCTCCAAATACAAATACGACCGCAGCGGCAACACCGCTGATTTTAAGAGCATAATTGAACAGGAGCAACACAAAACTACGAAATCCCTTGACGCTATTCACTCCACCGATAGGATAAGACAAGGCTATTTGCGGCTCAGGCGCAAGACATCGCCCCCGCCCATTTTGACAATGAAAATCAGCCTGCATGCGCAGCGTCCCGCCAGCCTTCGCACATTCTGCTGGTGCAAAGCATAAACTTGCACCTTGTTGAGCTGCTGCCACGCTTGCATTTGCTGCCGTTTTTGATGGACCAAACGTTCCTGCTCCAAGTTGCGCAAACGGCTTTGATCCCTCTCCAAATTTTTGAACACAGAAAGCGGAACACGTTTCATACGTGAATCCCTTTGCTGCCTCATCACCGAACCCCTCAATAGCTGTCTGCTTCCCAGCGTCTCCTTCAACCAAACGTTCACAGATGCAACACGAATAATGCGTAAGACCTCCATCAGTACACTGCTGATCTTCATCAATACAACGGCCTCTGGAGGTATTCACATCTTGTTGAACAACGCGGCATCCACAACCCCTTGCGACGTCTTCAGGGCAGAGCAGCCTTTGTTTCTTTACTTCCTGAGTATCGGCTTGCGCATTAGCTGAACTTTGCAGGCCGTTTACCTCAGACAATGCATACGATCGTGACGGAATCAAAAAAAAGGTTACAAGAAAAAAAAGGACCAAGGATATTCGTTTCATATTCAGAGATTTTTCATCAATTGAAGATAGATTTCCTCCAGCATATCAAGATCTAAGGCGCCAGGAATACGATGATCGTTGATAAAAAATGTTGGCGTCCCTTCAATCTGTAATTGCGCTCCATCCTG
>CAYRMN010000008.1:11968-42375 GCA_964425575.1 uncultured Gammaproteobacteria bacterium
CGCGGATTGCTTGTTCAGGGATGCGTGTCGCAACACAGCGATCAAATACCGTTCCATCAATACCTACTCGTACTGCATTGTCATGCAGATCCTGAAAAGTCGCACGATCTTGCTGAGCAAACAACAGATCGTGATACAACCAGAAGGCCTTATCATCATTCTGTAAGAACACACAACGCGCAGCAACTGAAGCTTGGAATGCCAATGGGTGAAGACTTTCTAAGGGGAAATCACGGAGCGTGACAGAAACATCTTGTGGATGACGGGCGACAAACGCTCGAATAGCCGGTGCGGAACGAGCACAAAAAGGACACTGATAATCCAAAAACTCAACAATCTTAAGCTTGGCATTTGGATTGCCTAGAATTGGGTCCTTGCCCTTTGAAGAGACATGCGCACGCTCCATATTTGAAATGAGGGGCTGTGCGAATAACCGCTTCACCACGAGCTGATGCTGATTCAATCCAAGGGAGGGGGGTTGTCCTGAACGAATTGATTGGATATAGGATCTCACCTGAAACAGAAATAAACCAAGCCCAACTAGGACGATAGCCATTAAGCACGCTCCAATGGCAACCCATGGATTTCGTAAACGTCGCCAAAATCCTGAAAACATCGGTTGTAGTGTAGCACTTCTCTTTCCCATTGACGATTCAGCCTCACTTCGCTATCTTTACAGATATCTATGCGACAGCTTCTTTTGCCTCTCATTCAGATTTTGCTTTCCATATTGCTAACCATAGCGATTTTACTCCAACAACGTGGGACTGGTTTAGGCTCAGCATTCGGCGGTGAAAGTGCGGTATTCCGTACCAAACGAGGAGTAGAGAAAGGTCTATTCTACGCAACCATCGGACTTTCCGTCTTGTTTTTCGCTACCGCCATTCTGAATGTCGCGTTAGCATAGCCATGAATGTTCTTATACAACGTCTTCTCGCGCTCGTTCGTCGAGTCTTTTTTTGGTTGCCGGGGTCTTCTCCATCAGACGAACATGCTCCTGAGCACAGCCATGACCATGCGCTGATTTTGAATGTCACTTCACCTCGTCGTGTTCCACGCTATCGACAATTGCGCTACGCCATACGAATCCTATCTATTTCAGAACAACGCGCCGTACTGATCTCGATAGGAACGTTTATCCTCAGCCTTGGTCTAGCCGGTGGATTTTTTCTTACGCAACGAAGCGTTCGTATTCCTATTGCTGGTGGCCTGTTTACGGAGGCGCTCATCGGTCAACCAAAATATCTCACTCCCATTGATGCTCCCGCCAATGATGTTGATCGCGACATCGTTTCGCTTGTCTACTCGGGCTTATTTCGCATGAATGGGATGGATCCGGTGCCAGATCTGGCTGAACGCTATATCTGGACAGACGGTGGAAAAACACTCACCGTAACCATCCGTTCTGATGCTCGTTTTCACAATGGCGATATTGTCTCTGCGGACGACGTTCAATACACGATCGATCAAATTCAGGATCCAGCTCGCACCTCACCGCTTGCCTCTCTTTTTCGAGGTGTAAAAGCCTTTGCGCTTGATGAACACACCGTACAATTCACCCTTGATCAGCCAAATATCTATTTCCTTTCTACACTAACAACGGGCATTCTTCCTTCAAAATTATGGCGCTCTATTCCAGCAAGTAATGCGCGTTTAGCCGATCTCAACATCAAGCCAATTGGCTCAGGACCATATACCTTTCAATCATTTACTCGTGACAGCCGTGGATCAATCCGTTCCTTTACACTTGAACGCTCTTCAACATACTACGGGATTAAACCATTCATCCAAACGATCACCTTTCAATTTTTCTCCGATCGAGCTCAAGCTGAAGATGCGCTCAAAGGGGATGTAATTGGGGCACTCGCCTTTACCGATCTAGGTAACACACTCACAAACCCTCAGCAGCGCTGGACCACCATTCACCTCAACCTCCCACAAGAAACGATTGCATTCTTCAATAATAAAAATAAAATCCTATCAGATCCCCGTATTCGACAGGCTTTGGATGGCGTTGTTGAGCGACAAGATATTGTTGATGCCTGGAAAGGCAAGGCTCAGCCAATTTTTGGGCCGTTTCCATTCCTACAAACTACATCAACAGCTCTATCCATTGATCAAGCCCGTGCATTACTTGATGAAGCTGGATGGGTATTGCCGAAAGATGGAAGTGTGCGAATTTTTGTTCCAAAAGTAAAGGTACCTGTAACGTCTACAAAAAATAAAAACACAAAAACTGTCGCAACTCCAACGGTACCAGTCGCCAGTGCTAGCTCAACGGAGCTCGCAATAGCGATTACCACCTCTAATCAACCAGAACTTGTTGCTACAGCTGAAGTACTTCAGCGTCGCTGGTCGCTCTTGGGTATTCGGGTAAACATTGAGCAACTAGAAGCGGCAGACCTTGTACGAAAAGCCACCCGCACTCGAGATGCAGGAATCATCCTCACGAATATTCTCTTAGATCAAACCCAAGATCTGTTTCCATTCTGGTGGAGCGGACAAGCCATTGACCGCGGATTCAATATCGCCAATCTCACGGATCGTGATGTTGACAACGCGCTGCTTGCTCTCCGCGCCGCCAGCACCACACAGGCATTGGAGGCGGATCGGCTTCAAGTATCCCAACTCATCACGCGTTCTCACCCAGCCGTCTTTCTCGTCCGTCCAGCGGCCAGCTATCTCGTTTCCAAAAATATCCAAGGCATCAATCCCAACACGATCATCAGCCAGCCCGCAAATCGGTTTCAAGACCTTACTCATTGGTACATCAAAACTGGCTGGAGGTGGAAATAGGAAAAGGAGTGGTGAATTGAAGATGAAATCAAAATGATAATGAGAATGAGGAATATATTAGGTTGATTTTTTAGGGGCACCGTTGCGTTAATTGTGAGCGATCGTCTGTTCTGATACTTGCAGCAACAGCTCATTCACGAGCAATTTCATTGAAGCCTCAGACTTGATGCCGCGTCTCGTTCTGTATACAGAAAAACTCACTATTTTTAGATCTCAATTTGCTATACTGCAATCATATGCATCAGATGAGGCAGCCGGTTGATAAGGCTAGACAGGCGAACACGGCCAATTCATGGCTTGAGCAGCAATATCCTCCTTCACAGCAGAAAAAATGGTATTTGCATCTTGGCTTATTTTCTTTTGCTGCATTTATTTTATCAATTTTGAATGTCCACTATCTTGGACGATATAGCTGGGAGAGCTCGTGCTGGAGATTATTAAATTTACGTAAGACACTTGAATGCTCATTAGGTTGGTTAATTCATTGGCCTGCAACTTCTTTCAGTGCGCTCATGACGAATGCGATCATCGTACTATTGGTCACAATTTTAACACCATATGCGATGTATAGGATGCGTGTAAATCGTTTCAGCTGGCTAAAAAAGAATGGTTTTGATCCAGAAGAAGCAGGTAAGCACTTGTAACGAACATGAAATTGAAGACCGGTATTTTTTTATTGATCATTGCTTTTGTATGCATAAGTTTAGTCATGTTATGTATAGTTTATAAAATAGTTACTCAACAACATTTATCAATCAAAACTGGATTAGTAAATTCAGTTCAGCAGACAGCGAAAGTGGGTGAAGTATCCCTGCCAAAGGTTATCGAATCAGAGCGTGTGGTTATTTATTCCTCACTCCAATATGCAGAAATAAAAGATAGTTTTGATGTGGCTGAAGCCGTTCTAGATTTGGTCAACGCTTCTTATTTTACCGTTGATGCTCGATTTCCAATTTCATTGATTATTTTTCCTGATCAACAAAGCTATCAAACCTTTTTAATGAAGAAGCTGTCAATTTTAGATCCTCCATATTTTGGTCTTTATAACCGACAATTAAACACCATCTACACTTTTAATGGTTCTGGCTTGGGCACCGTTAGTCATGAAATTATGCATGCTGTGATTAAAGACAGTTTGCCTGAGCGGCCAGAGTGGTTAGAAGAAGGTCTAGCAGCTTACTTTGAAAAATTTTTTGGTTACCGTAATGCTGATGGTAAAATATATTTAGAGATTGGATTTCATAATCCTTGGCGTTTGGAGGCTAGTCAAGACAAAATCCAAACCCTATCTTTAAAAGATATTTTGGATAATAAAACTAATACCTCTGATAAGCGTCTTGTAGTCATGTTTCTCGCTCAAAAAAAGATGTTAAAGCCGTATCTTGAATTAATAAGACAGAATAATAAAAAAGGATACAAATATTTTATTGAAGGCGCTTTTAATAAAAAAATAGAGGCTATTTTGCCTCTATGGGAACAATATCTGCATAGCGTGAATAAAAATTACTTAGAATATATGCAAATACCAGCTAGTAAAATTTTTTTAAATTATGGAGAATATCAAAGCTTCATGGAGAATAAATAAACGCATTCTTTAAATACCACAGGAGTGAAGGTTTGAGTGGGTTATGGATACATAATGTTATACATGCATAAGTAGTTTTAGAGTTCTTTCGAAGAAGGAGATGTAAAGTCTCAGAAACAAAAAACCTGCATATCTTGCGGATATACAGGTCTCTTGGTGGGCGGGGAGGGAATTGAACCCTCATGACCTTGCGATCGCTAGCTCCTGAAGCTAGTGCGTCTACCAATTCCGCCACTCGCCCATGATATTCAAATTTCCACCTTTTGCGCCCGTTGAACGTTTAATCGCGTTCAGTCCACTCGCTCAGATTCTGTAGCGGAATCATGCCGGTTTCGGAACAGGGTGTCAATGTAGATATAGGTAGGGGCACAACCATGCGTTCGCCCCATAAAGGAAATACCCAATTGGATTGATCCTTTGAAGGGCGATGACAAGCATACGCCCCTACGCATTGCAACGTGTCCTATTTTTGACAAAAAACCCATATTAGGGTAATCTAACCACAGTTCTGTTCTTCATCGTCACTGATTTGCGCATTATTTGAGCACATTTTGACGGTCGTAGAACAACGTGTGAGTAGTCTCAATATCGAGAAACCTCCGTCGTTTTAGAGGATTTTGTGCCTGGTTGGGCAAAATCCCACTCTCGTCCCTTTTCTGGTTCTTACGCATCTTTTGGGTGCTTCATAATTAATAATTTCAACAGAACCGGAAATTTATACTGTTTAGGATGTTCTTCATTTGAAAACAATCCTGACTGGTCTATTGTATGGATTTACACAACACCTCAGTTCCTTCCACGCCTACACCTCGTGGATCAAGTTCAAATAACGGTGGTTCTTCTTTTGGCAACAATCGACGTCCTCCGTTTAAACCATTCCATCCCCCAAAAATACAACCTCGCATCGTTCCACCACCCATTCGTGAATCAAACTCCATTATCGCCAAAGCGGTAAAACAAGTTTCAATCAAAGAAGGTTTGGCACGGGAAGAGGCTCCCCGTCCAGCGCACACACCGGGGCGTGGAAAAAAACGCTCCTTTGGCCAAGGTGGAGGTGGCGCGTTTCAGCGTACTCCACGCATGAATACTTACAAACACAAGCCATACCTCAAAACAGGGACAGATAAAGATGAACTTGCCCCATCTGGAGAACGTCTTAAGATCGCTGTACTTGGAGGGAATGAAGAAGTCGGCCGCAACTGCACCATGCTGGAGTATGGCAACGACATTATCATTATCGACATGGGACTTCAGTTTCCTGATGAAGACATGCCGGGCGTGGATTATATCATTCCAAACATCTCATCCTTAAAAGGTAAAGAAAAAAACATTCGTGGCGTGATCATCACCCATGCACACTTTGATCACATTGGCGGCATTCCGCATTTGATGCCGCGCCTTGGTAATCCCCCACTTTTCGCCACAGATTTGACTGGCGCTATCATCAAGAAGCGTCAAGAAGATCATCGCGACACACCACCGCTCAATATCAAAACAGTCAAAACAAGTGACAAAATCCAACTCGGTGCGTTCCTCGTGGAGTTTTTCGGAGTGTCTCACTCTGTGCCGACATCTATGGGTGTCATTGTGAATACACCCTGCGGCATCGTGGTGCATACCGGTGACTTCAAACTCGATACATCTGAACAGTCTCAGTCAAACGAGGAGCGCGACAAAATGATCGAGCTCGGCAAACGCAACGTCCTCGCCCTCATGATCGACTCGACCAACGCCAGTGCTGTGGGTCGCCAACTTGCTGAAGGCACGATTCAACACGATATTGACGCCATTATTGAAAATGCCAAGGGGCGTATCATCATTGGTACCTTCGCCTCCATGATCTCGCGTATTCAGCAAATCATCCTGGCCTGCGAGCGTCAGGGACGCAAAGTGGCCGTAGAAGGATTTTCCATGCGCTCCAACATCGCCATTGCACAAGAACTGGGCTACATGAAAATCCAGAAGGGAACATTAATCGATACCCGCGAAGTTCCAAAATATCCACCAAATAAAGTTGCCGTCGTCTGTACTGGCGCTCAAGGTGAGGAACGAGCCGTTCTGATGCGCATCGCTAATCGCGAGCATCCGTTCTTAGAAATTGAACCGGGCGATACGATCGTCTTTTCATCCTCTATCATTCCAGGAAACGAGCGTTCCGTACAACGTGTGCAAGATACGCTGTACCGTGAGGGAGCAGTCGTTGTAAATTATAAGATGATGGATGTGCATGCTGGCGGTCACGCCAAACAGGAGGACCTGCAAGAGATGCATAACATGATCAAACCAAAATATTTAATCCCGATTGAAGGTCATCATTCCTTTCTACGCGAACATGCCAAAGCGGCAATCGCTGGCGGATTTACGCCTGAAGAAAATATCTTCATTGCCGACAACGGCCAAGTAATGGAATTTGATCAGCAGCGCAATGGGATGTTGACCAATAAAAAATTGGTGACAGACTATGTCTTCGTTGATGGACTTGGTGTCGGTGACACGAATCACATCGTCTTGCGCGACCGTCAGGAACTGTCTGGAGACGGTATCGTGATCGTCGTCGCTGTGGTTGGTCACCGCACAGGTCGCCTGCTGCATTTGCCCGACATCATTTCACGCGGCTTCGTATATATGAAGGAACAACAGGAACTGATCCAGCTCGCCCGTAAGAAAGTCGCCGATGTCCTCAAAGTCGACGATCCAAAGGGACAACGCGATATTCTTGAAATCAAAGAGAACATCCGTGAAGAACTTGGTGAATACTTGTACATAAAGACCAAGCTACGTCCGATGATCCTGCCAATTATTGTGGAAGTTTAAACAATTCAAAAACATAAAAAAGAGTCTATATAGGCTCTTTTTTATATAAAAAGGTTTACCCCATCCCCCTTGTCATGTTAGTGTCGACTATACGCGTTTGCCGATAATCGATCTTTCATTTTTATGAAAGGGAGGTAGCTCATGAATCTAATCCGTTCGTTTCTCCTCGCCCTCTCATCCACAGCATTGATGGAAAGCTGCACGCCGCAACATCCCATCACGGATCCTCACAATCAACTTCCCGTCTCGATCACCCCACCGCGAACGAGTGGCGCGCACTTCGTCGACCGAAAGCCGGAAGCGGGACAGCCACCCGTCGCAGCATGTGTCTTCATCGAAGACGGAAGTGATCTGGGCGTTTGGTATCGCTGCCTTGTGGCCCAATGCGGCGACAGCAGCTACAAAGTCGTCAGCATCTCCTGCCAACCAAACTACGAGGAGTGCCCTCGCACCGCGAGCCACACCCAGTAGACTCGGCATCACCCCCTCCCATCGCGTGATGCTTTTTTCTTTTTCAGAAATGAACACATATTCCATACAATTGACCGCGTATGCGAGTGGTGTTAGCGTTTTCATGCATCAAACGTTTCTTCGTCTCTAAGAAAGAAGGTGCTCCATGCGGTATGTATCGATTCCTGTCATTGTGTTCGGTCTTTTCCTCATCGTTTGGTTTCTGAGATTTGCATTCCGTGACGACATGGCGTGCAAAACCAAACAACTCACTGAGCAAAAAAAGAAGCAGCTCGAAAAAATACAGAAACTCTTCGAAGAGCGCGCGGACCTTCAATGGATACTCTATGAAGTCTTTGGAAATCAAGTGCTTTACACTGAGGTGAACGAGCCTCTCTCATCTATAGATGAAGCGACTATTTCAATACATGCCGGGTATCTCTGCGCGATGTTCATTCGGAAGCTAACGGAACATCATGGCTTCAGAGTAGAAACATACGCTGTCTACTCAGATCAGAAACCTTCAAAGGTCTTTCTCAAAATTATCAGAAAACCACCTTCATAACGCCTCATGGTCACGGAAAGGAGCCCCATCTCACTTCTCCCGTCGTACCTTGAGGCATCTTTCTTTTTTTTCAGTTCTCCGGCATCCTATCTCTATTATGCCCTTCAACTTATTCAGGGCATAGTGAGTCATATCGAACTATGCAGGATCTCCTTTTATCTGGCGTTCAGCCGACCAACGGGCTTCATATCGGAAACTACATCGGCGCACTGAAGCAATGGACGGATATCCAACATCGCTATCAATGCCTATTTTGTATTGTTGATTTACACGCGATTACCGTGCCGCAAGACCGTGCTCAACTCCGACAAAATATCCTTGGGGTTGCAGCGGCCTATTTGGCTGCCGGAATCAATCCAGAGCGCAATCATATTTTTATCCAAAGCGACGTTCCGGAACATGCGGAGCTCGGCTGGATTCTGTCGACCATTACAAAAATGTCTGAGCTGGAACGCATGACGCAGTTCAAAGATAAATCCAAAAAACGTGGGGAGAATGTTGGCGCAGGACTGTTTACCTATCCAGCCCTCATGGCTGCCGATATTCTACTCTACGATACCACTGTGGTACCCGTTGGCGAGGATCAAATGCAGCACTTGGAGCTTACGCGTTTACTTGCTCGTCGTTTTAATAACTCCTTTGGTCCAACCTTTACCGAGCCTCAAGCGCTTATACAAAAAGTCGGAGGAAGAATCATGAGTTTACAGGACCCGAGCAAAAAAATGAGTAAAAGTGATACAAATATAAAAAGCACAATCTTTCTGACCGATGATACTGATACGATTCGTAAAAAGATCATGCGGGCCGTGACCGATTCTGACGAAGGGGTTGAATATGATCAGGAAAAAAAACCTGCCATCTCCAATCTCATGGCCCTCTATCATCATGCAACCGGCAAAACCATGAAAGACATTGAAACGGATTTTGCGGGAAAAGGCTATGGAGATTTTAAAAAAGAAGTAGCTGAAGCCGTTGTTCACATGCTCGCACCCGTTCAAAAGAAGCTCAAAGAGTACAGTGATGATCCTCAAGAACTCATGCGCATTTTAGATAACGGACGTGATGCTGCACATGAACTCGCGGAAACAAAAATGAAACTCGTCCGAGAGCGAGTCGGCTTAGGACGTGCGCGTTGAGTGATTCTTCAGGTACCCAACAATCCCAGGCAGCAAAGATAAAAAAATCACAATCGCAATCACGAGCTGAATGTAGTTATCGATGTGAGGAATGGTGCGACCCAGGCCGTATCCAATTCCGAGCATAAGCCAGCTCCACACGATCCCGCCAAGCACGTTGTATAAGACAAATCGACGATACGGCATACCACCGATCCCTGCAACGAGTGGAGCAAAGGTACGAACAATAGGCATAAAACGAGCCATTATAATAGCTTTTCCACCATGCTTGTCATAAAAGGCCTGTGTCTGTTGCAAATGCTCTACTTTAAACCAACGGGAATCTGTTTTACTAAAAAAGACCCGGCCAGATACCCGACCGATCTCAAATCCAAGCGCATCACCAATAATGGCACACACCGGAATCAGAATAGCTAAAAATACGATGCTCAGATCGCCCCGTGCGGCAAACAACCCGGCCGTAACCAAGAGCGAATCACCGGGGAGAAAAAACCCAAAAAATAAACCCGTTTCCGTAAACACAATCAACGCTAAAACAAGATACCCTCCCCAACGAATGAGCTCATCAAGATTGTGAAGATGAGAAAAAAAATCAATCAAAAAATGCATACATCTTATTCAGCTGGAGTTACCGTAAAAATCAGTGGAGATGATTTCGTTACGCCATCTTCCGTGTAGCTCCCCGTAATCGTGACATCTCCAACGCCATGAATCCAGGCGGAAAAAATGCCGTTTGCGGCTGTTCCGATATTTTGATCGGACGTCTTCCATTTTGTTTGTGAAGTTACAATCGCGGTTCTGCCATCCGTATAATAAGCTTTGACGATAATCCCCGTTTGCTGGCCCTGTTTAATCATCGGAGAATTTTCGGGCATTACATCAATCCGTGCCAATCTGGATTCTTCCTGCACCTGCACCCGTGTGGTGGCGCTCAGTGAGACCTTCCCATCAGTAAGGCGCGCCTCAACTGTTGCAGTTCCTTTTTTGACCCCGATGAAAGAGGGTCCGCTCACTGTTCCCGCATCACCAACAACACGAAAAGATACGCGCGTCGTAACGTCTGTAACCGTTCCATCCTGATGCATTGCACTCACACGGAGTTCAGCTAGATGACCTTTCAATATTGGATTTGGTGAAGCAATCAGTGTGATCGTGTCAATGTCAGAAACGAGCTGCGAGGATACAGTCGGGTCAGTACTACTCGTTGTTCCTGGTGTTGTTGAAGTTGATGATTGAAATGGAGCATGCACGAGCGCACTCGCAAGCCCAAGCTGCATTGCAGCCCCCCTCGCCTTCAAGGAAATCAGAATCGATCGTAACGCAGCTGCTTGATCGACTGAAAGCAGCGGTAAGTTGCTCTCCAGCTCACCTTCAACATTAACGATACCCTGTCGCGCAGCCTCAATGCTTATCCCAGCCTCCTCTAATGAGTTTGAGGCGATCAAATGATTGGTGAGATCCAGCTGGCCGCTAATGGCAAACAAACGAATGTTTAGATTACTTGCTGGCACGTCACTCGCAATGAGCTGAGCAAGATCCTCAACATGTTGCTCAAAACGATACAGCGGTGATGCCGGGCCAACATCTATGAGTAAAAACTCCATTTCAAACAAACTCTTCTGTAATTCTTGCCGATACGAGGCGGAGAGTGATTGTTTTAGGAATACTCGAATATCGCTCTCAAGCGAAGCCATCGCTTGCAGTGCCAGTCCAGACGTTCCAGCGTCGATCAATGTTTTTGCACCGAATAATCGTCTACTAACATACGTTGCGTATAATTGTGCCTTCTGGTCGCCAGCAATACTCATCCGCACTCGTTCAGATAATCGAACGATGGCATCTTTCCAAGAAAAAGGCTGCGCCTTTGTCCAGTCACGCAAACGCGCTTCAATGCGGTGCTGTATATCATGCTTGAATGCCTCGTCTGCTTGTTGATTCAGTGTAAACCAAGCAGACATGATCCCCTCTCCTGTGCTTGGCCGCATACTTCCAATCTTTCCGTCCGTTGTAATTGGAAGACTGTATCCTTCCGGAACCGATATGATAGCTGTCTGCGTAGAGGTCGTTGAGCTGGAATGGTCAACGTCAACCGCCGCATCAATGACGTGAATAACGGATCCTGTAGCAGAAGTAAAAACATCGAATGATCCGCCTCGTGCTGAAGCAAGAAATGAGGGTGTCTGAACAAAAAATCGCCCGTTTAACTGCGGAATTGGTAATACCCGTGACCACAGCTCGCCTTCTCTCAAAGTAAGACCGATCGTAGGCGCATCATCCAAATCAATCGTTTCAAGATGCATCTGACTATCGCCCTGCAAACGAACCTGAGCTTGATCAAAAAATTGAATCGTCACCCGACCATCTTTTCCCGTCCGAATTTCGTCCGATGCAAATACTTGCCGAGAAGAAGAAACCGCCTGCCAATCTCCCCGCCCGCCAGGCTGAATTTCCACAGGTGCTTGCTGAACCGTCAACACTACGCGTTCATTTCTGGGTTCAAACGAAATCGCACTGAGCGACCAAAACCACCAACCTGCCCCCAATAATAGCAGCAGAAAAGCCACAATTCCTACAATTTTCAGTCTCATAACATCATGCCGATGGTAACACATCTCGCTTAAAGCTTATAGGACGTTCTCCTGTGGCGATCTTTGGGCGCTTCGCCCCGAAAAATCCTCACCGCCCCGCCGCTCGCGAGCAGCGGGGCGCCTGCGGTTTTTCAGGACTCTCCGCCCAAGGCGGATCCGCCTAGGGAGGACAGCATCCCAAATCTCATCCACATGAAAACGTCTAGGCTGTCATTAATTTACAATTATTGACGGTGCGCCCAAAAAATGACTTAATAACGCGGTTCATTGGCGAGATTCGCTTGCCGGCGAACAAGCTCTTTCCCCTCTTGGCTTGGGAGGTATCAATGGAAATAACCTGGAAGATCCAAAGAATTGATGTCGGAAAGAGCTGGGATGCCGTGATCACCCTTATCGAGAGCGATCGAGAGGAGACTTTCCGTATTGAACAATGGATGGTCCAGGTGCTCATGCGGCATTTCAAGGCCACGGTACCGGATGCAATCGCGAGTCGTACCTTCGTCTCCAAGCGTCCTTCCGGCATCTCTGCCCTCAATCTCCTCGCCGTGCAAGCCTGGCACGTCCAAAATGGGACACACTACACGCCTCCGACAACTAAACAAGTCGTGGCGGAAATCGCACTGGCCGTCAGCATGCGAAGGCCGCCCGTCCTATTCACGGTCGATATGGAGAGACTACGCGCTTGTCTATCCGACTTTCTTGGTCGGCCAGGCTGGGTCAACGAGTTTGCAGGGTTGGTGTACGAGCTCAGTGAGCACACGTTTCACGTTAGCGCAGTACCCCCTGAAGTTGCTGGTATGCCCAAAAAGGATGATGTCTACTATCTCAGACTGAGGGGAGAAAAGGACAAGGACCGCTATTTCTCTTTCGATCCCTTCTCTAAGGACCCGATCACCTTCAAAAAACCGCCACCAGCAGCAGCCGAAAGCTAACCGTGCCACTCAGAAGCTCTACTCTCAGCTTCTCCCTCCTTGGCACGGTTTTCGATATCTATGGTTTGACTTTTTCATAAAAAACAGGTATTTTTAGGCCGTTCGAGCCAGACAGATGATCGCCCTGCTTCACGGTGGGGAGGAAAGTCCGAACACCGTTGCCTTCCGCAAGGAAGACATCATGGAGAGCCGTTAACGGCGGCCAAGATATACCCCGCCTCAGGTGGGGGAAACTTAGGGAAAGTGCCACAGAGACAATACTAACTTGCGAGAAGCAAGTTATCCTGAAAGCGCCCAGTGCGCTGAAGGATCTTTCTTCTTGTAGGTGAAAGGTGAAAAGTGAAACGATGTGACCGCCTCGCCCTAGGCGAGCAACGCGTTGCGACGTTTCTCCGCCAACGGTGACGTTGGTGCGTGGTAAACCCTCTCCGGTGCAAGAGCAAGACCGAGTGCGCAAGCATGAGGACTGGTAGCTCGCACGAGGTGGTGAGCAATCACCATCCCAGATAGATGGTCATCACTTCAGGGCAACCTGGAGTACAAAATTCGGCTTATCGTCCGGCCCGCTCATCAAAGGTCATGCCCACAAAGCATGATCTTTGTTATAAATAGGACGTTCTCCTGTGACGATCTTTGGGCGCTTCGCCCCGAAAAATCCTCACCGCTATTCCCATAGCGCCTGCGGTTTTTCCGTGCTCCAGCATCCCAAATCTCATCCACATGAAAACGTCCTAAAAAATTCAGACGTCGCTCAAACAGGCAGGCGACCCCGAACCCCTTGGAAAAAGAGGGGGATCGGAAAGAGATGCGAATCTTGGTATTTACGCTATACTATCATCAACCTCTCCCATGCGACTACGACGAATTGATCTGACGTTTACCGCGCTGCTGTTACCGCTTGATGTGTTGGCCTTTTTTGCGGCGGGCATTGGCGGCTATTTGCTACGTTATTCGCGTTTTGTGACAGAGGTTCGTCCGATTCTTCAAAATGTTCCACTCACTGCCTATCTACAAACAACATCAATCTTTGTCGGCGTATGGGTTGTGTTGTTTGGACTCGCTGGTTTATACAGCACCCGACCACGCAAAGCCTGGAATGAAGTTGGACGTATTGCTCTGGCCTGTACTGCAGGAACCATGATCCTGATTGCGACCGTTTTTTTTAAACGAGAAATTACAACCTCGCGCTTTATTGTGGTCGCTGTCTGGCTCCTTTCGATCCTGTTTGTTACCACCGCTCGACTCTGCTTACGCGTTCTGCGACACTTTCTGCTTCAGGCTCATATCGGTCATAAAAATGTGGTGGTCATCGGAACCTCAAACGTCGCGAATGGGATCGTAAATCAATACACCGTCAATCCTATTTTGGGGTACACCGTCGTTAAACAAATGGATAGCTGGAACGAGGATACCAGAAAAACGATTGAGAAATTACGTCTCAAAATGCCCATTGATGTCATTCTCCTGGCGGAACCAGAACTACCTCGCGAAAAAGCACTGGAGGTCATTCGCTATACAGAGGAACAACATATCACGTTCAATTATCTCGCTGATTTATTTACCGCCACCTTCTCGAACATAGAAATTTCTACGGGAGCTGGAGTCCCTATTGTCGAAGTTAAACGGACACCGCTTGATGGCTGGGGACGAATCGCGAAACGTGCGTTTGATATATTCGTCTCTTTCGTCCTCATCTTGCTTACCAGTCCCATCACACTTGCCTCGCTGCTCATTTTGGCGCTTGAAGATGGGTTTCCCGTCATTTTTCAAAATGTACGAATTGGTGAAGGTGGACAACCATTTAAACTCTATAAACTGCGTTCAATGTATCGCAAGTTCTCTATTGGACCCCAATTCAATGGCACAGAACAGCAAAATCTCGAATTTGAAAAAGAATTAATTGTTCAAAAAAGCATTAAACGCGGACCGGTGTATAAAATCGCCAATGATCCTCGCGTAACAACCTACGGTCGTTTTATCCGTCGTTGGTCCATTGATGAACTTCCGCAACTTTGGAACGTGCTACGAGGTGACATGTCCCTCGTCGGTCCTCGCCCGCATCAGCCACGCGAAGTAGAAAAATATCTCTCACATCATCGTCGCGTCCTCGCCATTCGACCAGGACTCACTGGACTCGCTCAAATCTCCGGGCGTAGCGACTTAGAGTTTGAAGATGAAGTGCGTCTTGATACCTGGTATATCGAAAACTGGTCCATTCTGCTTGATCTCTACATCGTTATCAAAACCCCATTTGCCGTCTTGTATCGCAAAGGAGTGTACTAAAAAAGCCGTATCTACAAGGGGCTTCAGCTCTTCTGAGAGCCAAAGCTGTAGATACGACTGATATTATGAGAGCGGCGTCTGTCAAAGTGTCCTAGGAAAAGAGTGGCCGTAATGGCTTGCGTTTAGGCTTCCTGCTCTCAAGGTCAAGCCACGACGATCATACGTTAGCAGCGGCGCTAACAACTCTGTCTTCTCCTCAAAGCAATGAGTGAGTCTATATCCCAACATCACTGGAGAAGGGACTGCGTCCCAAGATATAGAATGTATCCAGTGATGGTCCTGAGCAGCGGCAAAGAGCGCCTGAGCATGAACGAAGCCTTCTGAATGAGCTATTGCGTTTGGAACAATGGGTTTCCCAAGCTCCCAGTGCGCCCCAAAATCAATAGCCTCAATACGAATGCTGTTCGGCACAAAATCACCACAAAGACTCAAGCGATCGCGCAGATTGGCCAGCTCCTCCACTCCAAATTTATGCTGAAATGCGGGACCAAAAGCCCTGCTGAGCTGATCACACACAAACAGGAATGTGCCGAATGAATCGTCCAAAGAAATAGACACAACCAGATTGACGAGAGAGTCTGCAATAGATACGGGAAGGATTTTGTGAATTTTACCGACGTCATGTGCCTCGCTGAGCGCATCGGTAAAATCCCTTGCGGAAAAACGATCCTGAACTCCAGGCCACTCCATGACCTTCGCAATCTTCAAATCAATGGGGGTAAAATAACCGTAGCGTGTCCCAGCAGTAGTCGCTACATTGTTCAACATAAGCCCCTCCTTAGAGTGAGAGTCTATATTTGATTGAAAAGAGCCCATTGCAACCCACCCATGAGCTGCAAAACGCCATCCTCAATACAAGATGCAATTTCAAATAACGAGCATTTATAGAATATTCTCTCTATGAAGTCAACGCGGTGGCGTGAGGTACTTTGGTAGCTCCTTCAAATGTATCGTGAGCAGATACACGCAGCCTTGACGAAAATGGCCCGACAAGATTAACCAAACCGCGTAGAATATCGGCATTGACTATGCGGGTCGCCCTGGTGCATGACTATCTCGTTCAAGACGGCGGCGCCGAGCGCGTCCTTGCGGCACTTCAGGAACTATATCCAGACGCACCGACTTTTGTTCTGATTCACGATCCAAAGCGCAGTCACCCAGTATTTCAACAACAAAACATCCAAACCTCTTTTTTAAATAACGCGCCGCTCTCACATCGCTATTATCAATGGTATTTACCGCTCATGCCCATGGCCATTGAGCATTTTGACTTTACTGGCTTTGACGTGGTCATTTCTTCTTCCAGTTCATTTGCCAAAGGACTGATTGCTGCACCGGAGAGCCTTCATATTTGCTATTGCCATACACCAACCCGCTTTCTGTGGCAGGAACGCCTTGGCTACGTCAACGACCTTCCTCAACCAAGAGTCATCAAAGCGTTTCTCCCTCCCCTGCTTCATCGTCTCCGCCAATGGGACCGCTTAGCCGCCGATCGGCCGGATATTATGCTTACTAATTCACTGACCAGCCAGCAACGCATCAAGCGCTATTACGGACGCGATGCGGAAGTGATCCATCCCCCGGTTGATATAGAACGCATTCCACTTGCAACTGATACTGGGAAATATTGGCTCGCTGGCGGTCGACTTGTTAGATATAAACGAGTCGATCTGGTCGTGCGGGCGTTTGCAAAACTCAATTTGCCTCTCAAGGTATTTGGAATTGGACCAGAATTACGTACGCTTCAACGTCTCGCTGGACCACGAACTGAGTTCCTTGGACACGTCGATGATAAAGAAAAGGGGTTATTGTATCGAGATGCAATCGGCTTTATTAGCCCGCAAATAGAAGATTTTGGCCTGACGATGGTCGAAGCGATGGGTGCGGGGAGACCTGTTATCTCGTTTGGACAAGGTGGTGCGCGAGAAACCATCGTACCAGGCCTCACCGGTCTTCATCTCGCCCATCAAGCCTGGGAAGACATTGCCGAAGCCGTATCTCATTTTGATGCCGGAAGCTTTGATCCAAAAAAAATTCGCGCCCACGCAGAACAATTTTCTACAGCCAATTTCAAACAACGCTTTGGTTCATTTGTCGATCATGCGAATTCTCATTGATGCCCGACCTCTTGTCGATTCTCGAAGTGGCGGTGTGAGTCGCGTCGCACGCGCGCTTGTAGATACCTATGCGATGCAGTATCCAAACAATGAACTCGTTTTTATAACCACTGGGCTTCACCCTCCACTCGCACATCAACTGCCGTCACTTCCCAATTGTCATCGCCTTCATATCCGCATTCCCAATAAGCTCTGGAGCCTATTATGCGTTCTTCGTCTGATCTCGCTTGATCGTGTGGCGGAATGGAAGTCAAAACCCTTTGATGCCGTGCTTCTTCCCAATTTGGGCTTCGTGGGTACAATCAAGCGTCCACATATTCTCCTGCTCCACGATCTATCATTTCTGATTGAGCCCTGCTGGTTCACTCACAAAACTCGCTGGTGGCACATTGCCGTGCAAGCAACGTCACTCATAAAAAACGCAACGCATCTCCTGTCTGTTTCAGAACGAACCAAACAGGATGCAGTGCGACTACTTGGTATACAAAAGATAAATATCACCGTGATTCCGATGGGCTCACCCTTTAAGCAAGATTCCCGCCTTCGTGGGAATAACAACCAAAACATTGCCGATAGACGCATTATACTTATGCTTGGCCAAGGTGATGCTCGTAAAAATAGCGCAACCGCCATCAAGGCCGTACAGTTATTACAACGAGAACAAGACTTTCAAGATCTGGAGATGACACTCGTTGGAAAACATTTCCACCCTTCAGACGAAGAGCTATCAAAACTCTACGCTACTGCCTCCGTTTTTCTCTATCCATCCTGGTATGAGGGCTATGGTTTACCACTACACGAAGCCGCTGCGTTCGGAACGCCATGCATCGCATCAACCGCTGGCGCGCTCCCCGAAACCGCTCCGACTGGCACGATTTTCGCCGATCCTGCTAAGCCGCATCATTGGGTAGAAGCACTTAGGATGGTATTACGTGAACCTGAACGATTTCGGACAAAGACAGAAACGCGATCATGGAATGAAGCGGCGCAAATTTTGAATGAAACGCTTCGAAACACAAAATAGATATCCGTGTAGAGGCGCATAGTAATGCGCTTTCTGATCGATCACACCCGACGATCGATCGGCCGCCATGCCGGAGGGCGCGATGAATCGCGCCCCTACAAAAAATCGAATAATGCAATCAACGAATCCCCAAAAAAATTTTATACGCTTGATTATTCGACGGTCTGCCTAAAAAATTCTTCACTAAATTTTCTTCATCGTCACCACCACCTGGCGCGAGCACCTGCTCACGATAGTCTTTGGCAGTCATCGTATTCATGAGCCCTTCACGCTCAAAACGCGTGAGAAGATCCTTGGCGATCGATAACGCCCACTGATATCCGTAATACCCAGCATCATACCCAACGAGATGGCCGAATGTCGCCTGAAAATGCGTGTCCGGAACTCGTGCAAATGGACTGTATTTAGAATGAAGCTCTTCCATAATCTTGGTCGTATCAAAACCCGGCGCGTGTGTATGATAAGTTAGATCAAGATCGGCGAGGAACAATTGTCGTTCTGTATCTAATGCTTCTCCAAATGTTCTATTTTTAATCATGGCGTGAAACAGGTCATCAGGAATCTTGGCCTGTGTTGCATGATGATATGCGAACCGATCAAGCGTCTCTCGCGACCACGCCCATTCTTCGAACATTTGAGAGGGAGCTTCCACAAAATCGCGAGCGACTGACGTACCAGAAAAACTCGATAGTTCAGACTGACTCAACAGGTCATGAAGCAAATGACCAAACTCATGAAAAAACGTTACAACTTCATCATGCGTCAAAAGCGCTGGCGCTGCACCGCCTGGTTTTGGAAAATTACAGACGAGCGCAGCCAGCGGCAACAAACGCTCCCCGTCTTCCAAACGCATAGTATGTCGCAGGGTAAAGACCGCTGCGTGCTTATATTTATCAGGACGAGGATACAAATCAATATATGCTCGACCAAGCATAGTATTCTGAACACGATCCATCACGTTACATACCATCACTTCCTCATGCCACACCGACGCATCAATGCGTTGGAACTCCAGCCCATATAACTCCGAGGCAATATCCAAAATCCCCTGCAAAACACGCGACACTTCAAAATAAGTACTCAGCGCCTGAGAATCAAACGAAAATTGATCCTGGCTTGCGAGTTCATTCAAATAACGACGATCAGATTGCCACAAAATATCAGTCATACTGCCTCCGCGACGAATAAATGCCTGACGAAACAACTCAAATTCTTCCAGGGCTTTCGCATGAAGATCTGTATGCACATCATCAAGAAAGGCGCGCACCGTTTCCGGGCGTTTGGCCATCCGAACTTCGAGTACGTAATCTGCCCACGTGGCATACCCAAGGAGCGCCGCTTTTTCAGCACGCAGGGTAATCAATCTATCTAACAACGGAAGGTTCTTCTCCGCTGCGCGATTTTCCGCCAACACAAAGAGCTCACGAGCCGCCACACGATCCTTGGCATAGCTCATAAACGGCACCATGTCCGGATAATCTGTACTGATACGAATGTTTCCCTGCTCATTTGGTACGTGATTGGCGATATATGCTGGCGGCAGGCCTTCAAGCTGTTGTGGCATGACCTCAATTGCAAGCGTCGCTGAAGCCAAATTGGCTTCAAATTCTTGACCGCAACGCGTCAGCTCTTCATTCAATTCACGTAGTCGTTGCTGTTTCTCCGAAGACAAGTCAAGTCCGTTGCGGCGATAATCACGTAGTGTATGCTCAAGCAAACGCTGCTGCGATACAGATAACGCCTCGCCTTTTTGAGCAAAACAGGTAAAAACCTTGGCCAGATCAGCATCCAGATATAACGAGGTTATAAAGGCATCAATTTTCGGCTCACATGCTCTCGCCGCTTCGCGCACAGCCTCATCTGGATGAGCGACGGACATGAGTTGAGGAAACGAACCCGCATTCGATAACGCTTGAGTAAGCTGATCAAGCTTGCCGAGCGTCGCACCCCAGGTCAGTGACTCCCCTGGCGCATCTTTCAAAGCTCGGACGTCATCCGCGAGACGTTTCGCCAGCGCCAATTGCTCGTCGCATAAATGCGTCAAGCCTTCAACCGTCATGCCGACCGCGACTGGATCAACTGATAACAGGCTCATCTCAGTAGACATAGTGAATTGATAAAAATTTATGATCAAAAAAATACCTCCCCTAGCCCCTCCTAGTCTAGGAGGGGGATCGATAAGGATCGGATTCTCCCCCTAAACTAGAGGGAGCTAGAGAGGGTATTTCGATGTTCCCGCTCATCTTCCCTCTGCTCCCGATAATACGCAATTTCTTGGTCAAGAATCTCTTGCGACACCACCTCACCTGCAAAAAAGATACGATCTTCGTAATGCTCAATCTTTGATAGAAGCTCCTCTTGCAGCGCTGATGGTAATCCAAGCGCCAGTTCTCTTAAAGCCGCGAGGCGTTTCTGATAGCCTTTCCGTTCACTATCACCAATACGAATAAGCGCCACCAGATGTTCCGCTTTTTGTTTCCAAAGAACTTCTCGTACATGACGACGTGTTTCTTCGATTTCAAATCGCTCTTCGTCACGTAACACTTGATCACTCTCAGCGTGTTGAAGCACTTCATCAAGGGAGTCCGTGTCCGTCATTCGACGAAAACGCTCCAATAAATGCGCAGTTGATGCACGGATAGCACCAAGGATCATCTTCCATTCTTCTTCTACACCCTCGTGCGTCAGATAATGCTCTAATGCCCAACGCGGCGCCCAGGTCAGCCGCGCTACGCTCATCGCCACACTCGCGATCTCACTCGTAGAAATCGCCTCTCTGTTCTGATACCGCTGCACCCATTGCTCTGCTTCTTTACGTTCCTTCTCTGGCGCATACGGTGCAAACTCAACTAAAAAATCAATCACGCGCACCGTGTCACCAAAATCCACATGCAACGATCGGCTCATGAGAGGAGTATAGCATCTACTCTTGCCAATTTCCCCTTATTCCGATAAGATCGCCGTACATTATTAAAAATCCCTGAACCATGCACTTTTTATGTCATGCAGGCAGGGGCTTCTCATATAGGTGAGAGGCTAAGCATTTTTCTCTATGTCTACTCCAAAAATTGCAGTAAAAGAAGATACCAGCGAACTCGGCAAGCTCCTCACAGATACCAATCTCAATTTCCCTAAAAAGGGTGATGTCGTGAAGGGTATGGTGATTGCCGTCGGTCGCAACGAAGTCCGCGTGGACATCGGCGGTATTGCGATCGGTCTTGTTCGTGGTCCAGAACTTGATCCATCAGCCCATCTCACCCTCGGAGATGAGGTTGAAGCGACCGTTGTTGGTCTGGATAATGAATTTGGTGAATTTGAACTCTCATTAAAGGGTGCCGGTCGCAAGAAGTCTTGGGACAAGCTCAAGGAATTATTTACCGGTGGTGCTGTTGTGGCTGTGAAGGTTCTCGACGCTAACAAGGGTGGGCTCATTGTGCGTGTAGAGGGAGTCGCAGGTTTCTTGCCTGTTTCTCAGCTCTCACCAGACAACTACCCACGTGTCACAGGTGGTGAAAAGACCAAAATTCTTGAAAAACTGAAGAGCTTGGTTGGAAAATCCATCGATGTCAAAGCTATTGATGTAAACGAAGAAGAAGAAAAGCTCATCGTATCTGAAAAAGCGGTCTGGGAAAGCAAACAAGAAGGTGTCATTGCCAAATACAAAGTTGGGGATGCTGTGGAGGGTGATATCACTGCCGTCACTGATTTTGGCGCCTTTATTCGCTTTGACGCTGCCCTTGAAGGATTGGTCCATATTTCTGAAATCGCCTGGCAGCGCATTGATCATCCTCGTGATGTATTGAAGCAAGGCGATCACGTTCGCGCAGAGGTCATCAATATTGAAGGTTCTAAGATCTTCTTGTCCATGAAGAAGTTGATCCCTGATCCGTGGAAGAATGTGGCCGCGAAATACGCCCTTGGCCAAAGTGTCAAAGGCCGCGTGCTCAAAATTAATCCGTTTGGTTTGTTTGTCGAATTGGACCCTGAAATTCATGGTCTGGCTCACATTAGCGAATTGGCCAGCAAGCCCGTGAAAGATGTCAATGAAGTGGCTCGTGTCGGCGATGAATTCGACTTCCGGATTGTCTCGATCGATCCAGAAAATCATCGTCTCGGTCTATCACTCAAGAAACCAAAGGACGAAAAAGAAAAACAAGCCGCCTAAATGCAAGCCAAACACGCCCTCGAGAATCCCTCGAGGGCGTGTTTGTATATACCCGCCCTAGCGCATTCCGCTCGTCTCTGGTACACCAAATATGGTAATCTTCTGAAACTCAGCTAACATGCTATTGGACCTCTTTTGATCAACCTATGAATCAAACGCTTCGCAATGTACTTATTTTCATCGGCGCCCTCACGCTTATCGGGGTAACGCTGGCATTTTTCGATCTTGGAAAAACCCAGACCATAGATTTGTCCGCACTCGCCAACCAAGTCGACAACCAAAATATCGATCTCATAACCGTACATGGATCAAGTATTGATGTCATGTTGAAAGACGGAGGTAAGGCTACTCTCAAAAAAGAAAGTACGGAATCATTATCAAATCTGCTAAAAAACTATGGGCTATCTTCCGAAAAAATCAGAGCTGCTCGCATTGAGGTAAAAGAAGACTCGGGAGTTGAATACTGGGCCGGCATGATTTTACCCAATCTTATTCCCCTGCTCCTCCTTATCGGACTCATGTGGTTTTTTCTGCGACAGGTTCAGGGGCAAAACAATCGCGCCATGATGTTTGGTCAAGCCGGTGCACGTGAAATCCAAAAGGACGCCAAAGACAAGGTGACCTTTGCAGATGTGGCTGGTGTCAAAGAGGCAAAAGCGGAATTGTCTGAAATCGTTGAGTTTTTAAAAACTCCAGATAAATTTGTTAGCTTCGGGGCAAAAATCCCACGCGGCGTACTTCTTATGGGTGGACCTGGTACAGGCAAAACCTTGCTCGCTCGAGCTGTGGCTGGTGAGGCTGGCGTGCCATTCTTCCACATCAGCGGTTCGGAATTCGTGGAGATGTTTGTAGGTGTTGGAGCCTCACGTGTACGTGACCTATTCAGCAAAGCAAAGAAGATGGCCCCGTGTATTATTTTTATTGATGAAATTGACGCAGTCGGCCGTCAGCGTGGCTCGGGTCTTGGCGGATCTCATGATGAACGTGAACAAACCTTAAATCAGATTCTCGTCGAAATGGACGGTTTTGAACCAAACCTGGGCATCATCATCATGGCTGCCACCAATCGTCCGGATGTGCTTGACCCAGCCCTACTCCGCCCAGGACGCTTTGACCGACGTGTGGTGATTGATCCGCCCGACCTCAATGACCGCGAAGCCATTTTAACCGTTCATGCCCGCAACAAACCGCTAGCCAAAAATGTCACTCTCCGTAAACTCGCCGAGCGAACGCCGGGTTTTAGCGGTGCGGATCTCGGGAATCTCTTAAACGAAGCGGCAATTCTGGCTGCCCGTCGTGATCGAAAAGAAATTGAAGAAACAGATCTGCTGGAATCCATTGAAAAAGTCATGCTGGGCCCAGAACGTCGTAGCCACCTCATGAAAGAAGAGGAACGCAAAGTGACAGCCTATCACGAAATGGGCCACGCTCTTGTCGCCCACCTACAAGCGCATACTGATCCAGTTCATAAAATTTCGATCATTTCCCGTGGACGAGCTGCTGGATATACGCTTAAGCTCCCTATTGAGGAACGCATGATGCGCCGCAGTGAGGAGTATCAGGAAGATATTGCCGTCATGCTTGGTGGGTATGCTGCTGAAAAAATCTTCTTTGGCGACGTCACGACAGGTGCGTCAAATGATATGAAGCAAGCGACAGGCATTGCTCGGAGCATGGTCACTCAATGGGGCATGTCAGAAGTCCTCGGACCACGTATTTACGGACAACAAGAAGACATGATCTTTCTTGGTCGCGAAATCCACGAAAATCGCGACTACTCAGAATCCGTGGCTATGAAAATCGACATGGAAATTGATCGCATCATAAACCAAGCCCTCACAACCGCCAAAACCATCCTCACTCAGAATAAAGAAACGCTAGAGCGAGCAGCCACCGTCCTGATTGAGCGTGAGACGCTAGAGCGAGCAGATTTTTATCAGATCGTAGGAATCCCTCCAGTCAATCCAAAAAATATTCTGCCTGCTGTTGGGAGCTAAAAAACAAACTGTCGTCCTGAGCGAAGGCGTCTGCGCTGTAGTCGAAGGATCTTCTCGTGACCAGAGCAGATCCTTCGACTCACGGACTCGCTCAGGACGACAGATGCAGCGCCCTAAATCCCACCATCGGGATTTTTGTGGTATTATGATGCCAATCTATGACTCGCTCTTCTTCAAATACGCAGCCGCTGCCGTTGTATCGAGACATTATCAAACATGCAGCTCATGTCGCATGGCACGATCGCCAATACTGGCCGCTCGCGCTGTTCGCAGGATTATTAGCAACCGCTGGGGCCTATGACATTGCCTGGAAAATCGTTACGTCCATCACTGAGCAAGGTCAATTTATAGGCTTCACCCAGAGCATCTCCCCTCTTTTTCCGCACCTCGTAACCACTGGACGTTCTTCCATGGATTTTGCCGTATCTCTGATTGGCGGACTCGAATCGCTCCTCTTTCTTGTTTTAATCGTCTTTGGCTTTTGTATCGTTTCTTGCATCGCTCAAGGAGGACTGGTATTTGCGCTTGGCGCAAAACGAAAAGGAAGCACGCCTACATTGCGTGAGGCTTGGCATGTTGGGGGCCAAGCCTTTTGGCCCATTGCCAGTCTCAACATTATGGCGTTCGTAGTGACGTGGGTCTTGCGTTTTCTGGCAGCACTTCCCCTTATGTTCGCCCTGGAATCAACCACAACCACCACCTATCTTATCTATCTTGTTTCCTTCGGTATTCTTGTCCCATTGTCATTCTTCATTGCTATTCTACACATTTTTGCTCTAAACAGCATGGTGCTCCAAGGCTCTTCGCTCCCTGATGGTTTGTGGCGCAGCTATCAGTTAATAAAAAAGAATTGGGTCGTCATTTTTGAAACAGCCATTATGCAAACCCTTGTTTCTATGGGCGTATGGTTTGTATGTGTGCTTGCGGCACTCCTCCTGCTTATTCCAGCGTTTGTCACATTACTCGCAGCAGGTATTATCCATTCTGGTATACTTTTTGCCTTTGCCTTCACGGTTTCCGCTATTTTCTTTGTCGGAGGACTTCTCTTAGCTGCGGCATTTACCATTCAACTTCAATACGCCACGTGGACTTCTCTTTTCCGACGTCTCGGGGAAGGTGGCGTTCTGCCAAAAATACACCGCGTACTTCGGACACTGTTTGGTACCCACAATGTACCATCTGCCTAAAAACTGGTCCTAAACAGCCTAAACGCGCGCATCTATGGCTCAGCCTATAAAGCCTCAAAAGGCTCAATCTATTGAAGACCTTTTTAGAAAAACAGGCGCTTCCGCGAGCCCAAGCTCAAATGCGCAATCAGGCTATGTTGCAGGCGCGCAACAGAATTCGCAAAAAAAAATAACCAAAAGTGTCACGTCTGAGACAAGCAAGACAAAAACACTGGAAGAAAAAATGACGGCCATCAAGCTGCAAGATCTTGAACGGCTGACTCAACAGCGTGCCACAGAATTGAATCTTCCATACTTAGACTTGACCGGTTTCCCGATCGCCCCAGAAATCCTAGCCCTCCTTTCTCGAGAGGAGGCAGAGAAAAACCGTACCGTTGTCTTCTTGAAACAGGATGACGAAATGCGGATCGCGACAAGTGAACCTGGGGCAGCCGTACAGGCCATCGCTGAACGCCTAGCCACACAGGAACGAGTCAACATTCAGACCTATCTCGTGTCTGACGCCAGCCTTGCAACGGCACTAAAACTGTATGATGCCTTGCCAGAAATAAAAGAGGTTATTTTTGGACTACGCATTGATGAAGCCTCCCTGGCCAAATACGAACAGGAAATTTCAAACTTTCGGGATCTTCAGGAAAAAATTACCCACGTTTCAACCACGGACACTATCACGCTCATGCTCGGCGCTGCTCTCAAAAGTGGCGCATCGGATATCCACGTTGAAGCAGAAGAAGACGATGTCAAACTCCGTTTTCGGATTGACGGACTCCTTCAAGATGCCGCACGGCTGCCTCGCGAAGCCTGGAAGCAAATGATCAGCCGTCTTAAACTCTTGGCTGGCGTAAAAATGAATGTGGAAGGCCTGCCTCAGGACGGACGCATTACGATTTACTTGACCAACGAAAAGATCGATATTCGTGTTTCTTTTTTACCAACCGCCTTTGGAGAATCGATCGTCATGCGTATTCTTCGTCCAAAAACCATCTCACTTGATTTTACCAATCTCGGTGTACGCGGCAAGGCTTGGGAACAATTGAAACGTGAGATTGAGCGGCCGAATGGCATGATCATTACCACCGGACCGACTGGATCTGGAAAAACAACCACGCTCTACGCTATTTTAAAACAGCTGAACCAGCCGGAGGTGAAAATCATCACGCTGGAAGATCCGATCGAATACAAACTCAACGGCATTAATCAAAGTCAGATTGATCACTCCAAAAATTACGATTTTTCTAAAGGACTACGCTCAATTCTCCGTCAGGATCCGGATATTGTCATGGTCGGTGAAATCCGCGACCTAGAAACAGCGGAAATCGCCATTCAAGCCGCGCTCACTGGCCACTTAGTCGTTTCCACCATCCATACCAATTCCGCTGCTGGCGCTATCCCTCGTTTTCTCTCGATGGGCGTCAAACCGTTTCTCCTTGCCCCTGCCATCAATGCCATTATCGGCCAGCGCTTGGTGCGTCGCTTATGTCAGACCTGTATGGTCCCAGCCCAGCTCGATCCGGCCATGCTCGCTCAAGCTAAAAGCGTCCTCAGCCAAATCCCAAAAAATTCTGGGGTTGCACCAGATCTTGAGCATCTGACGTTTTACGGACCTCCACCAGAAAAAAATACCTGCCCCACCTGTGCCGGCTTAGGCTACAGAGGACGCGTGGGTGTCTATGAGGTTATGGTCATGTCCAAAGAAGTTGAAAACCTGATTCTGACGGGTAACGTCTCCGAATATCAAATGGCCGATATTGCTGCCACACAAGGCATGATCACCATGGCCCAAGACGGACTCCTCAAAGCTCTCGATAAACTCACATCTGTCGAAGAAGTGCTCCGTGTCGCGGATATTGAGGCGGTTATTGAAGAGGGGGAAGAAAAATAGAAATTTTTAGGAGCTAATTTGCACTCTATATTTCTCTCGTAGAGCCACCCACTCCCCTATCTTCTCCGGCCATTCTAGCACGAGGACGGTTTTTCCATCGGAGAGCTCTTCATCAAGGTCTAAGGCGAGAAGCTCGCGGGGTGATTCAATACGATAGGCATCTACGTGGAGCAGACGCTTGATATCCAAGTCGTTCTTCAAGGGATAGGAACGCATCAGGGCAAACGTTGGACTTTGTGGATTTTTGTGTGTTCCCATTACTTGTGCCAAGGCTTGCACGAACGTCGTTTTCCCGGCCCCGAGTGGACCAGATAGGGTCACAATATCACCTGGAATAAGACGTGAAACGAGATACTGCGCAACGGCCTCCCAATTCTCAACATCTGGAACTTCAAAGGCGTGTTCTTCCTGACCATGCTGGACGGTGACGTGTCTCATACATTACAAATCTATTTCTGGATCAGCATCCATCCGTTTCCAATCATGAGATTCCCCTTTCATGATATGCCAGGCACCGGCCGCGGCAATCATGGCGGCGTTATCAGTATGTAATCCACGCGCAGGCTTCAGCATACGAACTTCTGGAGCTTCCTGTTGTAGGGCTGCCTCCATCGCATGTTGTAAAGCCACGCTCGCCGATACTCCGCCTACAATGGAAACAGCTCGCGGCTGATACTTCCGCACGGCCGTCATGGTTTTTCGGACCAAAACATCAAGAATCGCAGCTTGAATGGAAGCGCATAGATCAGCACGCATCTGCTCATCTGCTTGCTGCGTTTTTGACAAACCCTCCCACACGTTCCGCACCGCCGTCTTTAGTCCAGAAAAACTAAAATCCAATGATCCGTCATGAAGCATGGGTCGTGGCAGCGGAAATGCGGCCGGATTCCCCTGAGCCGCCCACGTTTCAATGGCCGGTCCACCGGGATATCCCAAACCCATCAGCTTCGCCGTCTTATCAAAGGCCTCACCTGCTGCATCGTCACGCGTCCGACCCAGCACACGATATTTGCAAAAATCTTTCATTAAAACCAGCTCCGTATGACCGCCGGAGACAAGGAGTGCGAGCGTGGGAAACTGCCATACATCGCGGTTCTCCTTCACAAGCCATACAGACGCCAAATGCCCTTCCAAGTGATTCACACCAATCAAAGGCTTCCCGGATGCAAAGGCTATAGTGCGAGCGGATTCAACTCCTACGCGCAACGCAGTGGCGAGACCAGGACCTCGCGTTACGGCAATTGCATCAAATTTCTCCAGTGGTTTATCCACGCCCAGCGCTCGATCAAGCAACGCTGCAATCTCCGCTACATGCAATCGAGCAGCAACTTCTGGAACCACTCCGCCATACATCGCATGCACCGCAATTTGAGAGGCAATTTCATGATGCAGAATCTGTACCCCTCCTGCCTCAATACGCAAAATTGCGACGGATGTTTCGTCGCAACTGGTCTCGATCCCAAGAATATTGAATGTCTTCATCTGCCTCCTACTCCTTGACTGCCTTCAAAAATGTCGTCCGAACGTGGACTGCGGATTTCTCATATGACTTCTTCACCGCCTTCATCCCAAATGTTCCGTAGCCACAATATGGCTGCTCCATAGCAGCCCAAATCATATCAACATCATTCTTATATTTGGCGACAGCTGTTTCATGACCAATGCCATATTCCTCGATATCCTTCTCCATTTGAACAACGGTCTTATGATGACGCGTTTTCATTTCAGCGGTAACACAAAAAGAAACAGGCGTGCTCAATTCTTTCATGACTGGAATGTAGGCATATAAACCACTGGCCGTATTTCTATACTTTTTAATCGTTTTTACTGACGCTTTGGGTGCCACTTTAGCTTCGACAGGAGTAACACCAAGCAACAAACATGAAAGGCCAAGACCTGCTAGAAGGCTGAGAGTAGAGGTTATGCGTTTCATAGTTCATACAGTAAACACCAAAAACCAATCCGTGGCTAGGGTAAGAGCTGCTATTTAGCTTATTTCAGCTAAATTTTTGATGAAAAAATCGCTCTGCTTGAGCCAGCTGCTCTGGGGTGTTCACTCCTTGAAATTCGCTCCCATCAACTGCAATGTGAGGCCAGACGAAACGACCTTGACCATGGGCAATCGACACAAGATCAGTCAGATACAGCTCACCTGTCGCATGCGAGGGCTGTAATACCCGAATTGCATCCCGCAACCAGATCGTTTCAAAACAATACAGTCCAGCATTCACGAGCGTACACTGACGCTCCTCAAGACTGGCATCCTTTTCTTCAACAATACGAATAACCCCACCCTCCTGATCCTGCAAAAGACGGCCATAGCCCGTTGGATCTGCGAGATGGAAGGCTGCCAAGGACAAAACAGCGCCGTGATCTTTCCGTTCCTGGATCAATTGCCGAACTGTTGTCGCTTGGATCAAGGGCGTATCTCCATAAAGCACAACTACCTCTTCAACCGAAGATGGCAGTACTGCCAAAGCAGACGCGACTGCATCTCCAGTACCTCGTTGCTCAACCTGAAGGACAAAACGTGCCTGATCTCCAAGAAACTCTTTAATCTGAGCGGTCCCGGAAGAATACACAACGAGCGGAGCAAACCCTGTCGCCTCAAAGGCCACCTCAACAACTCGAGAGATCATCGATTGACCACCGACGTGATGAAGCACTTTTGGCACGGATGATTTCATGCGCGTCCCAAGACCAGCCGCCAGAATAATCGGAGTTGTCATGGCCAAAAGTATACCCTTTCGTCCCATTCTTCCCAAAAAAGGCTCTGTTTTCGCTTGACGAAACACCCATATTCCGTTATTCTCGCGTCGCGCATGGCCTCATCGTCTAACGGTTAGGACAGCGGCTTTTCAAGCCGTTAACAGGGGTTCGATTCCC
>CAYRMN010000009.1:0-24887 GCA_964425575.1 uncultured Gammaproteobacteria bacterium
TGCGGGGGCCGGATTTGAACCGGCGACCTCCAGGTTATGGGCCTGGCGAGCTGCCAACTGCTCTACCCCGCTGTACGTTTTGTGCTCGCACTATATCTGACAACAGGTAGAGCGTCAAGCAATATTGACCATTTTTTCTTAAAAAGAAAACAGTCTCGGCGCGAGTGCGCAAAGACCGATCAAGGAAGGGGGCTTATCCGATATAAATCATTTTTTTAGTTGACACGCCGCTGTTCCCTCAGCCGAGTCAATCACGCATGCCTCTTGATCTTGGCAGGGAGTAGCGCAGTCCGAGCAATGGAGCTCGTTCGACAGCGTTTCGCAACCGTTTGGCGCATTGTTGTCGCAGTCGAGATAACCTGCAAGGCACGCTCCGTACGCGCAGGTACCCTCATCCTTGTCGCATAAGCGAAAATCTACGTTGGCGAGTTTGCAGGGCTCGCAAACGCCGGCCATGCTACACGAATGCTCAGGATCCTCGGTACTGACGCATACTCCGCCACAAAGCTTCTCCTTGATGGGGTCACAGACGGGAAGAGATCCCCCAACACCTTGACCGCCGATACCGCCTGAACCACCGGTGCCCGTCGATGTGGTGCCGGTTGACCCACCGCTGCCCACGCTCGTGACGGTCGTCGAGGTGGAGCTGGTTGCAGACCCCCCCGTGCCTCCCGGGACAGGGTCTAGCGGACAACCGGAGCCGAGTCCGATGAGCGCACAGCCGGCAACAATAACAAAAAACGCACGAAGACTGTACATGTAACACCCTCCTCTGCTACAGGTTGTAGCCCGTCTATTAAAGCAGAAATACCAAATAGATCAATGATTGCTGCAAAGGTTGCGAAGAATCTTGCCAGAAAACGGGAATTTCGTTATAGTTTCGCCACAAATGAATAAGCCGAGATGGCGGAATTGGTAGACGCACGGGACTCAAAATCCCGCAATCGCAAGGTTATGAGGGTTCGATTCCCTCTCTCGGCACCAGAAAAAACCTGATGAATCAACCTTCAGGTTTTTTCTTATATACCAACTATATCTGATATATAAACATGCTACATCAAAACCCCCCAACATTCCTGCCGGAGAGGCTGTACCCTTTCGCTTCCACCCAATAGCCACCTAAAATGATTTCACGGATCGTATCTCAGTATGCGCTGGTGCTAAAAAAACGCTCTGCATGCTCTCGATTTCGTACGCCTAACTGCTGGGTAAGCTCTTGAAGATGAGAAGATATTTTTTGCTGTACATTCTTTGGAAAAATCTTTCGTATATCTGGACCATAATAACTGCCGTCTCGTGGCACGCGATAGCCAACAACCACATCCTCCCCATCACGTGTGATCAAATCAACCGCGATAGGAATGCTCGACCCAGACTCAGGCTTGATGGCCCCATTCTCGGCAACAAAACTCTCAATATCCGCCCAAATATATCGAGTTGTGGTTGATCCATTATGTGCTTCTCCCAACACAACATACGATGCAAACACATTTCCACCCATCCAGGTGCTCAATGGTCCATGCGTTAAAAACTCGGTTATTGCATCATCCGGTTCTTCTTGCGGATCAAACATGCGCAAACTCCCCAACATTTCTTCCGCAAGCGACCCTTCATGAGAAAAGGAACGAAAAAACTGCTGAAATACCTTATAGGTAATTAACCCATTCGTTCTTCGATTGTAGAGGAGCCGCACCTTACCGCCCCACAAACCAGCGCATGTACTCTCGTCTGGCAACCGATCATCTCCTATGATCGCCAGGGATTTTGCCGTAGAAGAAATATCGATGCCATCGGCGACATCACATCCTTTTCCATAAATATGCCGGACAAACTGTCGCACATTATTCCACCAGGCTGTCGCCCCTTCAGCGTCTATTGTTGTAGTGGCATAGAGAATAATTCCTTCATCAACTGTATCTCGGAGACGCTGCTCACTGCCATCTTCATATTTCTCGCACTCTTTGTTTAGTGAGTAGGCATCGAAGAAAAAAATGCCGTCGCTCTGCTCTGTGACTTTGACAGGAACAGGTACCGTACAGTCACTCGTTACACCATCCCCTTTCACAAAGGCTGGATAGTTGATTGAAAAACCAATCTTTTTATTTCGATACTCCTTCCACGTATCTGGCGTTGAAGTCACTACAGTTTTCTGTATAGACTTAGAGGGAGGAGGCACGGAAGCCGAAGGAGCGGAGAACGAACATCCGGATCCTAGAAGGATCACAGACAGCAGAATCCACGGGAAGGTAAAAATAGATTTCATGCCATAAAATGTAACAGATTTTTTATTCGATTGGCAGTGCGGTACATCAAATACGTTCAAGATACCTTTTGACAAATCGCTTCTGCTGTCCTATCCCAATGAAATTGATTCGATCGCTTTTTCCCTTCTTTTGCAAGTAGAAATCGTTTTTTGTCATCCTTCATCAATTCAATCATCATCTTACTCCACGCTTCAACCTCCCTTGGATCAAGCAGAACTCCCCCATCTCCAACGACCTCAGGAATCGCGCCAGTATTTGAAGCGATCAACGCGGTTCTCGCTTGCATAGCTTCAAGCGCAACCAGACCAAAACCTTCGTGGAATGAGGGTAGGGCGACAATCTCCGCAGCTAAGAGCAAATCTCTGCGCAGGTCATCATTGCACTCTCTCAGCCTAACAATGCCGGAATCAGATGGGATCTGGATATTCCCCCATCCATCTCGACCGGCGATGACGAGACTGACGGGCGCAGTAAACGATGGCGTGGCTTTTTTCCAAGCCTCAATCAACATTGAAATATTCTTTCGCGGCTCGATGGTGCCAAGAAATAAAACGAACCTCTGAGTGATTCCCCTCTCTGCAAGACGATGCTTCGCCATGATCTTGGCTTGTTCGAGAGCGTCACCCTCCAATCCTCTCAAGATAGAATCCCCTCCTTCGTGCGTCACAATCACTCGAGCGGGATCAAGCTGCAATAGAGAGACGAGTATATTTTTCGTATCTTCACTCACCGCGAACACGAGCGGAGCACGCTTCACGCCTCGTCGAAATAATGTCGTCGTCAACTGACGTTTCAGCCAAGATTGTGGGAACCAGTCCGGATGACCAAAAATCGTCACATCATGTACCCAAGGAATAGCAGGTACGGGTAATCGCGGAGGGACAGAGCCGCCTGGGACGAATAAAACGTCACATGGTGATGCTCGCAACGCGTTACGAAGAGAAGAGCCGGATGCGCCGGATAAAATGATCGTGCGTTCCGCCTCCGTACTGTCATTCCCTCGAAGGAGGGAATCTTGCTCGATTCCAGAAAGATCTCTGCCTGCGCGAGGATGACAAACGAAACTAGCCCCTTGCGGAAGATAGATCTTCCACTCCCATGCAACGTGTTGACGCAAAAGTGCCTCCGTCAAAAAACGCGCGGCATGCGCCACACCTGCACCCGCCGAACCGTCCTGAGGCAAGCAGCGGAGATCAATCCCTACTGTCATACGCAGGTCTCGTTTTTTAGCGATCCCATTGATAACTATCAAATGTCCACGCGGTGAGAGCTTTTACATCCTGATAACGAGTAAAATGATCACTGCTATCTAGGCTGGCGACAACAATTTCATGCCCTTGTGGATTACGAGTGACCTGTGCCATGCAAAACCCAGCCTCAGGCAACGAACCAGTTTTGGCGGCTACGATTTGATAGGGTTTTTTATTCAAATAGGAACCTAACAACAAATTGGTCGATTTTATTTCGCGGATCTTGCCTTCCTGGGTTTTAATCGACACGCTTGGCAATGATGCAAAGGCTCGAATGTCAGGGTATGACAACGCCGTACCAAGCATAGCGGCGACATCAGCTGCATTGGAACGATCTTTGGGATCGAGTCCCGTTGGCTCAACGAATACTGGTGAAGCCAAACGTAAAGCCTTGGCTTTTTCATTCATGGCTTTCACAAACTCCTGGTTCCCTAAACTTGTACGAGCCAAAAGATGAGCAGCAGCATTCACAGAACCAACTAGCATGGCTCGCAACGCATCGCGACGAGTGATGGCTTCCCCAGGTTTAAAAATTGCCTTACTTTCCGTATCAAGATCCTCATCCGCAAACACAATCATCTGATCCATGTTCATTTTTGCATCCAACAGCACCATGGCAGTCATCAGCTTTGTCAGACTCGCAATTGGCATAACCTCATACGGATTCTTGCTATACAAAACCTTGCCCGTTCCAATATCCGCTACAAATGCCGAACGGCTACTTGTTTCAATTCCAATACTTGCCAATCTACGTTTTTGGGGGAACTGTCCCTTTTGGTCAACGACTGCAACTGTACGCAGCCAGGATGACGGCTTTGGTGGAGATCCGGCTGACACCGGACTCATCATACTGAGCGTCGCAAGCAGCGCAATCAATGGTTCAATCACAAATTTCATGGAGATAGTTGAGAATCCACTGTTGGTGATAGGGATTCCAATTGGGATAATACGTCGTTCACGGCCGTATGACCGCGCAGCTCTGCGTAGTCTGGCAGACTGTCTACAGATGCAAGACCTAAATGATTCAAAAAATCAAACGTCACTGCATAGGTTGGTTGGCCGAGTCGAACATCTTCTTTTTCTTCAACCAAACCACGAAGCATCAAGTTTCGGAGAATGAGAGATGATTGCACACCCCGAATTTGTTCAAGCTCTGGTCGAGTCAATGGCCCACGATAGGCTAAGATCGTCAGTGCTTCGAGTGAAGCTCGCGTGAGCTCCCCTTGTTGCTCTGTTTTAATCACTTGCTTGATCACATCGGCGACTTCAGCACGTGTGACGAATTCTACCTCGTGGCCATTCTGCTGCAGCATGATCCCGCTTTCTGCCTGATCAAGTGCCTCCGACATACGCGTAAGCGCTGCTTTTACCTCATCTGCCGACGCATTCGTTAATTCTGCCAAGCGTTTTATGGTGCACGGCTTACCAACGGCAAAGAGAATGGCCTCAAGCGTAGATTCAAGATTCATACAAAAGATTCAACAAAAGGGTCGGTAGACGGCGCATCGGGGTGATGGCGGATCACGATATCGTGAAAGATATCACCTTGGTCAACATTCACAAAACGCTGCTTCACCAGCTCAAGAAGGGCTAAAAATGAAACGATTGCTTCAGTCCGATTGGCTGCTGATGAAATGAATGAGGAAAAAGAAATCTCCGCATGCTGCTTCACTCGACGAAAAAGATCGCGGATCTTTTCCTGAATCGTCACTGCACGCTCAATGCTGGCCTGCGGTAAACGGATAAGCGGCTCCAGCTTCGCAATCACCCGACGCATCGTCACACACAACACCTCAAGGGTAACACCGGGCGGCGGAGAAAACCCAGATGCAATCGCCACGACTGCAGCGGCTTGTCGCGTAAACGATCGCTGCTCCGCATTCCATAACGCTTCAATCTTTTTTGAAGCAGCTACGAAACGCTGATACTCCCGCAACTGCGTTTCTAAATCAGGCCCTTCTTCCATCTCCGCTTCGTGCAGCGAGGGAAGCAGGAGTTTGGATTTAAGATACATGAGCTTCGCTGCCACAAACAAAAAATCAGCCAACTCTTCCGGAGGAATGCTCTTGGATTCGTTCACATGCTGAACGAATTGTTCCGCAACCTTCGCCAAAGACACGGTAGAAATATCAAGCTGCTCCTGTTCCACAAGCTGAAGCAGAAGGTCGAGTGGCCCCTCAAACTGCTCAATCCGAAAGGTCACAGACATGGCAACAGAATAGCAGGTTAGCGCGATTCCTTCTGTATCTGGATATGTGCCTCGTCGAGACGCTTCTGCTCGATTGGAGAGGGCGCGCCCATCATGGGATCACGCGCATCCCCTGTCTTCGGAAAAGCAATCACTTCACGAATATTCGGCTCGTTAGCAAGAATCATCACGATTCGATCAATACCTGGTGCAATTCCGCCATGCGGTGGAGCGCCGTATGTGAAGGCCTCAAACATATGTCCAAAATTCCGCTGAATCGTATCTTCGTCCAGACCCATGATTTGAAACACTCGATGAAGGGCTTCTGGTTGATGGTTGCGGATACTCCCTCCTCCTGCTTCAAACCCATTTAAAACAATATCGTATTGCGTGGTCAAAATTTCTCCAATTCGTTCTTTATTCATTAACCATTCCATGTGTTCAGGCTTGGGAGCGGAGAAAGGATTGTGAGAGAAGGTCCATCCTCCCTCATCCGTTTTCTCAAAAAATGGAAAATCAATCACCCAACAAAATGCCAGTAAATTTGGATCATTCTTATCTTTACGGATATCTGGCTTGTCTGAACCGTATTTCTCGATAGCTTCTGCGTAGGACAAACGAGGAAAGGGAACCTGTTGAATGCGTTTTTCCGGCGCGCAAACCTTTACCATCTCGATCATCATTGCTTCGATGAGTTGAAGCACGTCCTCGCGCTCGACAAATGACATCTCTAGATCAAGCTGCGTAAATTCCGGCTGACGATCCCCGCGTTGATCCTCATCCCGAAAACAACGGGCAATCTGAAAGTAGCGTTCAAGACCAGCGACCATCAAAAGCTGCTTGAACTGCTGTGGAGATTGCGGAAGTACGTAAAATTTTCCATTATGCAAACGTGATGGAACCAAATATTCGCGAGAGCCTTCCGGTGTTCCCTTGGCAAGAATCGGCGTCTCAATTTCGATGAACCGTTCTCGATGTAGATAATCTCGAAAAAATGAGATCACCTTGTCGCGCAAAACCAAATTCTTGAGCATCCGTGGTGAACGCAAATCTAAATAGCGATACTTCAATCGCGTTTCTTCATTGATGTTCGATGTATTTTCAAGTTCAAATGGTGTAGTGAGGGATGGATTCAGAATCTCAATATCTTTGGCCAATACTTCAACCGTTCCCGTTTCCATATTGGGGTTTATTTGCTTCTCACCACGCAACTGAACGACCCCGTGAATCGCCAAACAATACTCAGAACGAATATCTCCCATCACCGCCAAAGCGCGTTCGGTGAGTTGCGATGGGACCAGCACGACCTGAAGCAAGCCGGAACGATCACGCATATCCAAAAAGGCCAGCTTGCCCATATCGCGGCGTGTATTCACCCAACCTTTAATCGTAACTTCCTGACCTACGCGATCCACCGTCTCGCGGTTCATGCATCGTTGGTTCATAGTCATTTTACCTTAACTGATGTTGTTGCGGTTTGTCCATCCTTTTTTATTGAAACGCATGTGCCAAAATCATCATCTGGTTTTTGATCACATCTAAAGCCAGGCGAACAGCCAGACCCTGCGCAAAAATCACCCTCTTCTCCAAGACCTTGATAAGGGATTCTTTTAGATTCTGTCGTACTCGTAGGAGCATATTCGTCGTGAGCTATTGATGGTACACATTCTCCATATTCTTCATCTGGCTTTGATTGACATTCAAGGCCTGGTAAACATGGAAAATGCTCAGTACCACCACACAGACTTCCTTCGGCTCCAAGATCAATAGATGGTACTTTTTCGTATTCCAATGTACTCGTTGCATCACCATCTTCGTATGTCCGAAGACGATTTAGCAAACCCCACAGGGGCCCAGGAGCACAACCGGAATCCTGAGACAGGCGACCCTCACAACGCTGCATACGATTTCCTTCATACACCACATACCCCACCCCAACCAACGGAAACAGGATCATAAGAATGAGAGCGACACAGCCCAGCCCAGCAAAAATCTTAAGATCAAGCACGGGTAAACGAGGAGGTTCGATCATAATGATGGAATAGTAGAGGTTGGGTGAGGAAAAAGGAAGACAGCCATTGATGTAGAAATGGGAGCGATCACGCGCTCTTTCCGTTCGACAACGTTATAGAGAGTCAGCGCGTTCATATGACGAAGAATCAAAGAACCATCGTCTAGATAGACCAACGGAACAGCGTCATTCAAGGGTAAAATAATCCCCTCCTCCAAATTCGTCCAACGTACTCCCTCTGGATCAAGCTGATAGGCAAATCCACGGGCACCCACGGCGTAATTTCCAATCACGCTTTTTTCTTCCTGAACCAGTCTGTCATCATGCCCATCTAGACTGACACGATGAAATGCCGACGGTGGAGCATCCGGCTGCTCGATCCCCTCGCCTGGCGTCACGGTGACGTACCAAGCAGCGCCATCAAAGATGCGTAACCGTTCGATAAAATCGGGAAGATCGCTCACCTTTTTCACGACCCCCTGAGTAGTGACGGCGTAGAGAGCTCGTGTGGTTGTCGCAAGCGCGGAAAGAGCAATCGTTTTATTATCCCACCAGCCGATGAGCTTTGCATCACGTAATCCGATTCCATCACGACGTCGCAGAACAAACATCTGCTGCATGTTTTTCGTTTGTATATTAATCCTACTCGTCCCATCCGCTTTCGGAGTCGATGGTTCAACAAATGACTGACCGCTTGGCGAATAGAGAAGCGCTGAAGATGCGCGCTTAAAATCTTTATCGAACAAAACTCGCTCCCCTGTCTCAGCGTCAACACCATGCAAAGACCAAAATGGCAATCCGGTTTTCTGTACTTCTGTTGGCCAAGATACGGTGGAGGTCGTTCCATCATCATTAATAGCTATTGATCCCTGGGGATTCAGAATCCATGCAGCCGGTTTTGCTATAGCTTGTGCTGTGCTTGTTGCTTCTGTTCGCGATGTCTCAGCGGGAGTGATTGTTTTCTTTGGTTGCTGAGGCGCCGCGACAAACGCCACGGCTACGATCCCTCCAACGACTAAAAACGTCGCAAATAGAGCAATAAAATTATTCGGTTTCCATCGAGGCGATGCCCTGCGCATGAGGGATAGGATACATGAAGACAGGCTCAGATGCACGATCTTAATTTATGGCTCCAAGCGATTCAAAAGACGAGGAAATGGGATGGTTTCACGGACGTGTTGCAGGCCGCAAATCCAGGCCACAATGCGCTCGAGACCGTAGCCAAAGCCGGAATGTGGGACAGAGCCGTATTTGCGGAGGTCGAGGTACCACTTGAAGGCTTCTTCAGGCAGATGATGTTCACGAATGCGTGCCAACAGCGCATCATAATTCTCTTCACGCTGTGAACCGCCGATGATTTCTCCGTAACCTTCCGGGGCGAGCAGATCGGAATTCAGAACGTGCGTCGGATCAGCTGGATCTGGCTTCATGTAAAATGCCTTAACCACGGTTGGATATTTCTCAACGAAAATCGGTTTCTCAAATAACTGCGTCAGCTTTGTTTCATCATCTGCACCAAGATCATCCATATCGCCAATATCACTTCCCATGTCGCGGAGTTTCTTAATGGCCTCAGCATGCGTCATGCGAATAAAAGGCGCCTTCACCTTTGTCAACGGTTCAATGTTCCGCTCTAAAATCTTGAGCTCTTGTTGACACGTCGCGAGCACTTGCTCGACGATGAACTGGATCAGCTGTTCTTGAATCTCCATGTTCCCTGCGTGATCGACAAAAGCGGCTTCGGCGTCCATCATCCAAAACTCGATCAGATGGCGCCGTGTCTTTGATTTCTCAGCACGAAACACGGGACCAAAATCAAAACAACGCCCGACGGAAAAAATTGCGGCTTCAAGATACAACTGACCGGATTGAGTGAGATACGCTTTGCGATCTTCAAAATAATCAACCTCAAATAATTCTGTCGTGCCTTCGCAAGCGTTTGGTGTAAAAATTGGGGAATCAATTTTGATGTAATCGTGTTCGCGAAACCATTGATACGTGGCATTGATGATGGTATTACGTACGCGCTGAATCGCCCACTGCGATGGAGCGCGCAACCACAAATGACGGTTATCCAATAAAAAATCCGGTCCATGCTCTTTCTTGCCGATGGGATACTCTTCGGCTTTCTGCAATAAAACTACGCCAGTCGCTTGTAATTCAAACACGCCTTCTTGTTTTGGATGCTTTGCAACGATTCCCGTTACAATGACGGACGATTCAATCGTGGCTTCCGTAGCCGCCGTCCACGACGCCTCATCCACATTCTGCTTCGCCACCACTGCCTGCGTAAACCCAGACCCATCACGCAATTGTAAAAAGGCGATGCTCCCCGATGAACGCACATTGTGCGCCCAAGCCTTCACCGTAACTGTCTGACCAACCGCATCTGCAAATTTTGAAATCAAAGTATCCATAGATTAGGCTATTTTAAGCAGAATCCCCTCACTTCGCAATAGGCAAAGTCAGGGGTAGGAGGGTGGGTGGGATGCTAGCCGATCCGAGCGCCGCTCACATGAAGCTGTTCACCACGACCATCTCGGTTCGGTGGATGAACTTCCACGAAAAATGTCACAGACGGCCCGCCGTTGAACGCTACAGGCACAGCCTCACGGCGAACCGGCCCGTCATCCGAAGAAGGAGATGCGAGACGAATTGCTGCGATCCTCTTGAGGACTTTGCCCTCCAGCTCGCGAAGAGCGGTTCTCGCCTCCCGATCCAGCACGGCAGGCGTAACTGGTTCGGCTTTCGGAGTGCGAGCGAGGATGTTCAGCCTTTGCTGAAGCACATCAATAAGGTGCTCATGAAGGATTCCGACGGTTGCGTATCGCTTTGCTGAACGAGCGGTACGCTGCGCCGATGCAGCGAGATACGCCGCGAGTACCAGCGGTTCCGCCGCCTGACGGGGATCACGCCGTTGCACCGCTCGACGCGCAGCCTCACTCAACACACGAGCACTCGAATGGTTCACGTCGCGCTGAGGATGCGGACGTTGGCCTGTCCCACCCCTTCGAAGAGAAGGCCTGGGAAGCCCCGTCATCTTCCACGAGGGCACGAACACCCCAGTTGCAGTAGGCACGCTGACCATCTCCTCATCGGGGGCGGTCACATTGACTTCGATCGGCATGGGAACGGCTTCCGTGCGATCGGGCATGGGGATGCCTGGTGCAGCGGTCGTGGGAACGGCTTCAACGCCTCCAGGAGCAGGCTCCCCGTCGAACGCGTCTGCGGACAGGGCGTAAAGCTTGACTCCATAAACCGTATGAACCCTTTCAGTCATAAACCCCTCAATGCAAGTATATCTCGCATATGACATGCGAGATGGGTTAACTTCAAAGTAGCGCACAGAAGAAAGATCTGCGCTTAGCAGACTCTTTTTATGCGATTTTGTCAAGTAAGGCGTGAATACTCCTTGGTCCATGCGGCGCTTGTTCGAGTGGAGTGTGGCGCAGAGCATCTTCGACGAAGGACGAAGCTTCGGTAATCACATCGGTCGTCGTGGTAACGCGTAAAGCATCTGGGAGCGGGAAGCGGCGAAGGAATTTAATCAACGTCAAAGCTGGCGGCAGAACATCTGTTCGCGTTTCAAGCGGCGGGGCAAACCCAAGGACATCCAACAATTTTAGAGTGGCACCAGCAAGTAATAGACGAGCGCGTTCAGGTGTTGGTTCGGATGGAAAGGAAAGAACGGCCTGCCGAGTTTCAATCAAAATATCAAAAATACGAACATCGCTTATGCCTGGCCGGGTCAGCTTTACAATTGTGTCGCTTATAGCACCTAGTACGGCCAGTGATCCTAAATACGACGCAACACGACGCGTTGCAGCACCATCAACGCTATGCGCAACAGCCAGTTTATCAAACGCGATCCCCTTCGCGATCATAACTTCCACGATCGAGAATGGCTCCAAATGACCAGCGTGCTTAGAGGTCTTGGCTGATGCTCCCCGTGCCACCGCATGTAGCAATCCATGTTCACGACCGTACATCAAATATCGACGATCATGTTCACGGAACGCATCTTTCTTTAAAATCACGACCTGATCACGCAGGTAGGACATATGGAGGTTGTTTATCGAGCCATGACTGCAAAATCACGCATGCGGCCAAATCATCTCTCTTCCCCTTTTGTCCACGCTGAATCATCTGAGAAGCAGCCAGGCGTGAAGAAAGGACTTCATCTTCTTCCTCGATAGACAGCCCCTGTATACGCAGCTCCTCAATAAATCGTTTCACCTCTTGTACCTGTATGTTCTCAACATCACGTTGCTGCAACGGACGTGGAATGCCGACGACGATATGTTTAATCTTTTCACGCACAACAAGTTCCGTGATCGCGAGACGAGCGGCGTTCCAATTTTTGACCTCAATCACACACCAAGGACTCGCAATACGTGTCTCCGTATCACCTAAGGCCACACCAATGCGCTTTGAACCGTAATCAAGGCCTAAAACGCGCATATTAATTGACATCCGGCCACGGTGTGATCAACTCATAACCTGTCTTTGTTACCACAACGGTGACCTCAAAATGCGCCGCCAGCGAACCGTCTCGAGTCACAATTGTCCAACCATCATCCTTTATAGCTACTTTCCAACCACCAAGTGCAATCATGGGCTCAATCGCCAGCACCATCCCCTCTTCCAACCTGACGCTTGGCGCGCGCGGCTCACGATAATTCGGCACCTGAGGCTCTTCATGGACTGCATGTCCAACCCCGTGACCAACTAAGTCCTTCACAATTCCATAGCCATGCGGCTTTAGGTAATTTTCGATCGCTACGCCAATATCACTCACCCACCCCCCAGCCTTAATCACAGAAATACCGCGCACTAGCGATTCACGAGTGTCCATCACGAGAGCTTGAGCTTTTGATGGTACCTCGCCCACCATCACCGTCGTGGCCATGTCGGTCGCAAGTCCCTCATACCACATCCCGATATCAAGACCAACAATATCGCCAGCCTGGATGATTCGGTTAGGAGTTGCTGGTCCATGCACGACCTCATCATTAATAGAAATGCAGAGCGCGGACGGATATGGAGGATCGCTTGGAGAAATCCGATACCCCAAAAATGACGGCACTCCTCCCGCTGCCGCAAACTCATCACGAGCGATCTTATCCAGCGCTTCCGTTGAAGCGCCTTCAACGCAGGCCTCCATTACCTTGCGTAGCGTACGCGAAAGAATCGCACCACCGCGTTTCATCTTTTCAATTTCGTCTGGAGTTTTGATCATGGACATATCACCCTGTAAATCCTAATTTCGTTATTTTCTTCAGAATATCCTCAAACACATAGGGAATCACCTGCTCTCCATTCACCGTGAGCAACACACCGCGTTCACGATAATACGCAGCTAGGGGCTCAGTCATAAAATGATAGGTTTCAAGACGTTGTTTGATGAGTTCTTCCGTATCATCAGCTCGACGTTTGAGCGCATGCCCGCACAGTGCACATACACCAGGCTTAATAGGAGGCGCATCTGTCAAATGATACACCTGCTTGCACGCAGAGCACTGAATCCTTCCTGCTAAGCGACGAATGGCTTCTTTATCTGAAATACGAACCTGCAGGGCCAGATTGACCTTCACAATTTTATCTAAATGCGTTGCCTGTTCAACATTGCGTGGATATCCATCTAAGATGAATCCACGAGAAATATCAAGGGACTTGAGTCGATGTGCGACAATCGCATTCACCAATTCATCTGGAGCAAGCGCTCCACTTTCAACATATTTTTTCGCGACTTTTCCCAGCGCCGTCCCTTCTGCCATTTCCGCTCGAAACATCTCCCCTGCTCCAATGAGTGGAATATCAAAACGATCGGCCAACAGCTGACCTTGAGTCCCCTTTCCGCATCCTTGGGGTCCAAATAAAATTGCGCGCAGACGTTTTTTATTCATTGGAAAACACTCAAAATAGCACGATAATGCGCCGCAACGATATCACATTTGAACAGAATGACCAAAAAGAAAAAAGCCTAGGTGGCAAGGCATCTAGGGTGCGAAGAGGAGACCGGGGTGAATCTTGGAGGGCGAAGGCTCAGGAGATTCTGAGCATGCGTTGGTCGCAGTTCCGGTTTCTTGGATGTGGCAGGGTGGGGCTACCACCAAACGCAGGACCTGGCCGTCAGGAGAACGGCAGTAGAACTGGCGTCCATTCATGGACGCTGAAACCCAGACCGGAGTCCAATCTCCATCCCCATGAAATTGCCCGAGGCACGAGGCGCGTTCAGCCGCTTGAGCGGCTTTGATCGCGACGTGCTGCGGTTTTTCGAGCACCATGATCAAGAGTAATATGGCTGATACCAGCATAAGGATCAAGCCAATTTTGGCCAAGAACAACAGCGCGCCCTTATACTTTTTCATCATCATTTCTCACTTCCTTTCAAGGAGAATTCACACGTATATTGACGCTAACATCTAAACCGAAAAAGAGCTCCACGTCAATTGAAACAACAAAAAAGCAGACAGGGACTGTCTGCTTTTTTGCATTATTTTTTGTTCTAGTATGCGTCGTATTCGTGCATGGTGATTTGAGACTCTACTTGCTTCACGGACTCAATAATCACAGATACAACGATCAAAAGGGAGGTACCACCAACTGCAAAGAGACGAGTTCCAGCTGCGCCCTGTGCAATAAGCGGCAAAACGGCAATCAAGCCAAGGAATCCAGCTCCGAACAAATTCAAACGATTAATCACTGCACTCAAGTACTCTGAAGTTGGTTTTCCTGGACGAATGCCTGGAATAAACCCGCCTTGTTTCTGCAAGTTCTCAGCGATTTTATCTGGATGGAATACCACAGCAGTGTAGAAGTAGGTAAACGCACACACCAAAATAAAATAGGCGGCTCCATACACTGTCTGATTCTGCAGGATATTAATCACCCAATGAGCAGCGCTTGCAACCCATGGTGTTCGTGCGGTCACAAAGAACTGCGCGATAACCGAAGGGAATAGCAAAATTGAAATGGCGAAAATAATCGGAATCACACCAGCCATATTCACGCGCAATGGCAAATTTGAAGCAATACCGCCAGAGAGGACCCCTTGACCACGCACCTGTCGAGCATACTGCACCGGCACGTTACGCTGAGCTTCTGTAACGTATACCACACCAGCAATCATCAAGATCGCTACAGCAGCGTAGAGCACCCAGATGAATAATTGAGACTGATCAAACACCGCCAATACTTGCGAAACCTGTTTTGGTAATCCTGCCAAAATACCAGCGAAGATAAGCAAAGAAATACCATTCCCTACCTTTTTCTCCGAAATTAATTCACCAAGCCACATGAGAAACACGGTGCCGGCAGTTACCGTAGCAATGACGGCGACCAGATGAAGAGGATCGGTTTTGGTTAAAATCTGAAATTGAGAACCACGAAGTAATGACAAGAGTCCAAAAGACTGCAAAATAGCTAGTGGTACAGTCAAGTAACGAGTCCATTGGTTGATACGCTGCTGACCCGACTCCCCTTCCTTTTGAATCGCTTCTAAACTTGGAATAATCATGGCGAGCAACTGGAAGATGATGGATGCGGTGATATATGGAGCGACTCCAAGTGCGATGACAGAAAAACTGCTAATCGTACCTCCAGAAAACAAATTCAAAAGACCCAAAACTTGGTTGGCTTGAAAAAAGTTTCGGAGCGCGATCACATCAACGCCGGGAAGCGGAATGTGGGCGATTACTCGAAACAGCACCATTGCTCCCAGCACAAACAGAAATCCGTTTCGAATCTCTTTTACTCGCCAGGCTGCTTGAAGTTTTTCCCACATAAAGCGATTTATTTCTTCTTGTTAGGGGCTTTTTTACCAGATGCTTTGGATTCTTTTTTACCTTTACCTTTTTTCTTACTGCCCATGTCAAATACCCCTCCTGCTTTTTCAATAGCTGCTTTGACAGGCATGGTAGCGCGAATGCCGACGAATGTCAGCTTTTTTGTCACCTCACCTCCGCCAATCATTTTTGCGGCAATGGCTGACTTCGGAATGAGAGATTTTGCTTTCAATCCCTCCAATGTCACACGTTCACCGTCTGAAAAATGAGCCATGACCCGTTCAACTGGAACGGCGTGAATCGTGGCAAAGGTGCTATGAAAACCACGAGCTTTTGGAAAAGCAAGCAGCATCTGCTTTAAGCCCTTTAGCTTTAAGCCGTTGCGACCACCCGTACGAGCGCGCTGTCCTTTAGTTCCGCGGCCAGCGGTTGTTCCTCGGCCAGTGGCGTATCCACGACCAATTCGAAATGAGCGTGAGCGCGATCCTTTCGCTGGAGCTAAGGTGTGTAAAGAGAGTGCCATAGACTTATGCGTTCGGCGTCTCAGCGTCTTTAGACTTCACCGCAGCTTTCAAGCCACGCAAAGCCAAAAATGTTGCCTTGACGTTATTAATCTTATTTTTTGATCCAAGCATCTTGGAGGTAATGTTTGGAACGCCCGCCAATTCGAGCACCATGCGCACCGAACCGCCAGCCTTAATTCCTGTTCCCTTTGGAGCTGGTTTGAGCAATACGATAGCAGCCGCAAATTTGGCTTCAATGGCGTGTGGAATCGTTTCGTTGACGAGCGGGATTGTGAGCAACGCCTTACGTGCTTGCGCAATTGCCTTTGAGGTTGCGCCAGCCACATCAACGCCCTTCGCCAACCCAAACCCAACACGTCCCTTGCGATTTCCAATCACGGACAAAGCACGGAAGCGCATGCGCTTTCCACCCTTAGTCACGCGCGTTACGCGGGCAATTTCAACATTCTTCTCTTCATAATCAGATTCAACCTGATCTGCGCCGGCTGCACCACGTGGACCACGTCCACCGCCGCGATTTCCACCACGTTGACCACCTTGGCCACCACGTCCACCGCCACCACGATTTCCACCCATATTACGTCCACCGCCGCGAGGACCACCCTGGCCACGAGGAGCAGAAACCGGAGCAGGTGTCGATGTGCCAGTGACAGCTGATTCTGGTGTAGTGGCAACCGGAGCTTCCGCTGCGATTGGTTCCACGATTGTTTCCTGGAGTTGTTCGTCAGACATACATTAAAATTGGAGACCGCCATCGCGGGCACCTTCAGCCACGGCTTTCACGCGACCGTGATATTTTTTATCTCGGCGATCAAAGACCACCTTTTCAATTCCCTTTGCTTTGGCGCGCTCAGCAATCATTTTTCCCACCATGAACGCGACATCAATCTTGGTTTTTTCTTTCGTCGCCCCTTCGTCAATATCAACGTCAGACGCAGCAACGAGCGTCTTGCCGACGGTATCGTCGATGACCTGTGCGTAAATATGCGACAACGAACGTCGTACGGACAAACGCGGTCGTTCAGGATTTCCGCTGACCTTGGCGCGTGTGCGCACGATGCGTCGAGCACGGGTTTGTTGTTTGGATGATTCTCGATTCATAGAGGGGTGATGATTAGCCGGACTTGGCTGCGGTCTTACCGGCCTTACGACGGATAGTTTCAGTCGTGTATTTGATACCCTTGCCCTTATATGGCTCAGGTGGTCGGACGCGGCGAATGCGTGCGGCCGTTTCACCTACAAGCTGCTTATCAGCTCCGATCAGGGTGACGATCTGCTTCTCAACCTTGGCATCAATGCCTTCAGGCAACGTAAAAATGATCGGATGAGAAAACCCTGCTTCAATATTCAGATTTTTTCCAACCAAGGCCACTTTAAAACCGACACCAACAAATTCAAGAGATTTTTCAAATGGCTTCTGCACTCCAGCTACAGCGTTTGATAACAATTGGCGCGTCAGTCCCCACAAAGCTTTCTGCTCTTTAGAGTCAGGATCTTGTACATCAACCACCAAAGCTTTTGGTTCAGCTTCTTGACTGATTTTCATCAGTGGATGAACTGGTACCGTTAAGGTAACTTTTTGACCTTTCACCACGACATCTGAAGCAGAGATCGTCACAGTAACGTCGTTGGTAAGAGGGATGGGCTTTTTTCCAATACGAGACATATTAGTAGATTTCGCAGAGTACTTCTCCTCCAAGCTTGCGCTTGCGAGCCTCTTTATTGGTCATCACGCCCAAAGAAGTAGAGATGATTGCGATACCGATGTCGGACAGCACGCGTGGGAGTTCGCTCGCGCCGCGATACACGCGACGACCTGGGGTTGAGATACGTTTGATAAAACGAATTACGGGCTGACGACCATCGTACTTCAGCGTAATGCTGATGGTCTTTTTTGGGCCTTCGGACACTTCGGTCACCGTGCCAACGAAGCCTTCACGTTCCATGATTTTGGCAATCGCAAACTTCATGCGTGACGAGGGAGACACGACAGTGTCGAGATGCGCCTGCTGCGCATTACGAATGCGGGTCAGGAGGTCGCTAATTGGGTCAGTATGCATAACGATGAGAATTACCAGCTTGCTTTGGTGACGCCCGGAAGTTCACCACGGTTGGCGAGTTCGCGGAAACAAATGCGACACAATTCAAAGTCTCGAATAAAACCGTGCCTGCGTCCGCAGCGCCAGCAACGATTGACGAGGCGAGAACTGTACTTGGGCGTACGTTTCGATTTGGCGATTTGTGATTCAGTAGCCATACATTAGTCTTTGAAGGGAAATCCAAGAGCTTTTAGAAGTGCGAGCCCTTTGGCGCGATCGGCAGCCGTCGTGCTGACGGTAACCTCGATGCCGTGAATACGCTCAACTTCATCCGGACGAATTTCAGGAAAGGGTAAGAATTCGCGAAATCCGACAGACACGTTCCCACGCGCATCAATATGCTTCGAAGAAATGCCACGAAAATCGCGAATGCGAGGAAAGGTGACGCGCAGCAATTTTTCAAGAAAGTGCCACATGCGTGGGCCACGAAGTGTCACGCGCATTCCCACAACCATTCCTTCACGAATCTTGAAGCTCGCGATGGATTTCTTCGCTTTAGTCCGTACTGGCTTTTGGCCAGTGATGCGGCGGATGGTGCTCTCGATGATGTCAATGAATTTTGGATCTTTGAGTCCCTGTGAGAGTCCTACGGATACGGTTACCGCCGTTACCTTAGGCACTGCCAACGGATTCTTGATTCCAAATTCCTTGGTCAATCCCGGAGCAATATCTTTTTGATAGAGTTCTTTCAGTGTCATACAGGTCAGGCCTTGGGTTTATCATCGTGGCGAACGGTTTTGCCGCCATCGATCACGGGCTGCACGTTGGAGATGTGGATAGGCATGGAGAATTCGAGCACCTGCCCCTTCTCCCCTTCGCGTGGTTTGCGTAAATGGCGCTTAGACACATTCACCCCCTCAACCACAACACGATTCAGCAACGGAAAAACTTGGAGAACTTTTCCACTCTTTCCCTTATCTTTGCCGACCATGATTTTGACGAGGTCGCCGGTTTTAATACGAAGTTTTGTCATACAATTACAGAACTTCAGGGGCTAGAGACACGATCTTCGCAAATCCCTTGAGACGCAACTCGCGCGCCACTGGTCCGAAAATACGGCTTCCCTTTGGTTCTTTATTTTTTCGATCGATGATCACGGCGGCGTTATCATCAAAGCGGATGTATGTTCCATCCGGACGACGTGTCTCCTTGTGAACGCGTACCAGAACGGCATGGACAATGTCCGCTTTCTTTACCGTTCCATGTGGAACAGCTGACTTCACGACGCAGGTCACGATGTCCGCAAGCCCGGCAGTCCGTTTTTTATATCCTCCAAGGACGCGGATACACTGGAGCAAACGAGCTCCAGAGTTATCGGCGACCTTGAGCATTGTGCGATGTTGAACCATAGAGTTTAGGCCGCAGCCTCTTTGACCGTTTTGAGATAGCGCCAGCGCTTGTCCTTTGAAATTGGACGTGTCTCTTCGAAGAGAACGACGTCACCAAGTTTTGCCTTGCCCTGCTCATCATGAATCTTGAATTTCTTCGAGATCGTGTAGTACTTTCCGTACTTCACATGTGGCACACGGCGATCGACGCGAACAACTGCCGTCTTCGCCATTTTGGTGGAGATGACGACGCCTTCAAGGCGACGATGAGGTTGAGGTTGAGGTTGAGTTATAGCGGTCATACGTGTGAGGGGGGTTCTTGTTTGGCATTCAAGGTGGTGAGGATGCGGGCCAAGTCTTGTTTCATATCGGCGAGCGCATGCGTTTTCTTATGCTGACGGGTCAAGACCATGAAGCGCATATCTCGGATCGCTCCTTCCAATTCACTCTTCATTCTTTGAAGCTCTTCAACGGATTTTTGCTGGAGTTCTTTCGAGTTCATCATACATGTTCCTTGCTAACGAATACAGCGCGACAGGCAAGTTTATAGCGGGCGTTTTCAAGCGCTTCTTTTGCAGAGGCACTTGAGATTCCGTCCATCTCAAACAGCATAGTTCCCGCTTTTACCACTGCGACGTAGTGGTCAACTGCTCCCTTTCCAGCACCCATCGGAACCTCGTTTCCCTTTTTGGTGATGGATTTGTCTGCAAAAATACGGATCCAAATCTTCCCACCGCGCTTAGTGTAGCGTGTTAGTACACGACGAGCGGCTTCAATCTGGTTGGAGGTGACCCAAGCTGGAGTCATGGCCTTGAGACCGTAATTTCCAAAGGCGAGCTCAATTTTATCCGTGGCATGACGGATATTGCGGGCGCGTCCTTTATGGAGCTTACGATGTTTGACTTTTTTTGGAATTAACATAGAAATAGCAGGTTAGACAGTGGGTCGAGCAGCTGGTCTCGCGCCACCCTGTGCGGCATGCTGCATATCGCCACGTGGACGATCTGAAGGACGTGAACTCCCCGGACGACCAGGACGGGTTGGGGTGGTTGGCTGATACTGCTGCAAGCGGTCCTGCTCAAACACATCGCCGCGATAAATCCACACCTTCACACCAATCGCACCAGCCATGCTGCGAGCGGTATCACCGGCATAATCAATATCTGCACGCAAATTCGTGAGCGGGATTTTTCCCCAACCGAGCCATTCGCGACGAGCAATTTCAGAACCATTTAAACGACCGGAAACGGCAATCTTCACTCCAAGTGCTCCCGCTTTTTTGACACGTTCAATAGCCATCTTCAAAACGCGACGAAAGGCCATGCGGCGCTCAAGATCCTGAGCAACTTGTTGCGCGACAATCGTCGCTTCAAGTGAAGCCTTGGCTACCTCAGTAACATTCAATTGAAATTGAACTTTTTTTCCAGGAAAAAATGTTTTCAAAAACTTCTTCTTGAGCTCTTCAATCCCCACACCAGAACGACCAATGACTAACCCTGGCTTACCGGTCGTAATATTGACCGCTAAGGCTCCACGAGAGCGCTCAATGTTGATCTGACTCACCTGAGCGTCTTTTAATTCTTTTCGCAAAAAGGCTCGAATACCAAGATCTTGTCGAAGTTGATCACGATAGGCAGCGTTACGGGCAAACCAGCGTGACGGCCAGGTAGTGGTCGTTCCGAGACGAAATACGGTTGGATGAACTTTGTGACCCATAAATTTATGCAGTGGCCTTTGGAGCCTTTGCCGTTCGTGGTTTCTTGACTGAGGTTGATGGAGCCGTTTTGGATGCTGCAATGGCTGCAAGCTTCTTAACCTTCTTCTTACCCAGCTTGACTTCAGAGACTGGAGCGAGGATCAAAGAGATATGCGTCGTACGCTTTCGAATCGGCGCGCCACGGCCCATGGCACGTGGACGAGAACGCTTCAGCGTAACACCACTGTCAGCTGTAATAGTCTTCACGACCAACGTGGCCGGATCAAGCTTAAAATTATGCACCGCATTCGCCGTTGCAGATTTAAGCAATTTCATAACTGGTAGGGCTGCATCGCGACGCAAAAAAGATAAACGCTGTTCGGCTTCTGAAATCGGCAAACCTCGAATGAGGTCGACGACCAATCGAACTTTACGTGGGGCCATACGAAGATGGCGGAGAGAGGCGTGAACGTCCATAGAGTATTATTTCTTTTTGGCCGCAGGCGCCGCAGGAGCCGGAGCGGCAGCTTTGCTGGTTTCAAGTTCTTTCTGCATCTTGCCACCGTGTCGAACAAACTTTCGCGTGGGAGAAAATTCACCCAGTTTATGACCAACCATATTTTCTACGACTAGAACAGGAATATGAATGCGTCCGTTGTGCACACCGAAAGTCATACCAACCATTGCTGGGGTAATCGTTGAAGCACGGGCCCAAGTCTTGATGACAGTTTTGTCGCCAGGTTTGAGCTTGGCCACCTTGGCCATGAGTTTGAGATCCGTATATGGACCCTTTTTGAGACTTCGAGACATAGAGTTTCAGCGTGTTACTTGGTGCGTCGCTGGATAATAAGCGCGCTTGAGGCCTTGTTTCCCTTGCGTGTCTTCACGCCCATTGCGTGCTTTCCCCACTTGGTCTTGGCAAACTTCATACCAATCGGGTGCTTTCCTTCACCACCACCATGCGGGTGATCAACTGGGTTCATAACCTTTCCGCGAACCGTTGGGCGAATACCACGCAAACGCATGCGACCAGCCTTACCCCAGCGAACCAAGCGCCAATCAGGATTTGAGACAGTGCCAATCGTGCCCATACAACTCTTGATCACCTGACGAGTTTCCCCGGAAGGAAGTTTCAGCGTGGCGTATGAACCTTCGACGGCCATCAGCTGAATAGCTGTACCAGCGCCACGTCCGAGTTGACCACCTTTTCCAGGCTGAAGTTCAACATTATGGACGGTGATACCAACCGGCATCTTGTCGAGTGGCAACCGATTACCGACCGTGATTTCTGCAGTCGTATGAGATGAGACCACAACATCACCAACCTTCATACCATCTGGTGCCAACATGTAGCGTCGCTCTCCATCCTTATAAATAAGGAGGCAGATACGAGCACCACGAGCCGGGTCGTATTCAATTGAATCCACGCGAGCGGGAATATCAAATTTATCGCGGATAAAATCAACAATACGGATGAAGCGCTTTACGCCTCCTCCTTTATGACGAACGGTCAATTTACCGTTCGTGCGACCAGCCCACACTTTGCGCGGGATAATCAAACTCTTCTCAGGCTCATTGCGCGTAATATCGGAAAAATCCTGGACCGATGAATTACGGCGGCCTTTGGTTACTGGGCGATAGATCTTAATAGGCATACATGTTAGACACCGGCATACAGGTCAATTTTTTGACCTTGCTTCAAATTGACGAGAGCTTTCTTCCAATCGCGGCGCTGACCTTTGATGCGATTACGCTGCACGCGCTTCCCTGCTCCGCGCACCATACGAACACCCTCTACATTCACACTATACAGTGCTTCAACGGCTTTACGAACCTCAACTTTGTTGGCGCTCAATGGAACATTAAACACATACACGCCGCGAGCAGCCAATTGCGCTGCCTTTTCACTCACGCGAGGAGAGAGCAGCGTTTGTGCGAAACGGCCTGCCGGACGCGGCGCAGTGACCTTCTCGGCTGTGTCTTTTTCTACTACGACCGCCTTCTTCCGGGTCTTCTTTACCGGAGCATCGGAAGAGGTCTGATCTGTTTTTGGCTTGGGAGTCTTGCGGACTCGATCGAGAATACCCATAGATTAGACGTTACGATAGAGAGTTTCAAACGCTGGAACCGCATCTTTCTGAAACAAAACGCTCGGCGCATTGATGATATCAACCAAGTTCAGCGTGTTGACTGTCACGAGTTTCACATTTGGCAAATTGCGCACCATACGAAGCAGCGTTGGATTGGAACTTGGAATCACGTACAGAACGCGACGACCGAGCGGAAGCTTTTGGAGCACCGAGGCGGCAATCTTCGTCTTTGGCGTTGTGACGGCCATAGATTCAAGCACAAGCATTTTCTCCTGCTCAACTTTATCAGAGAGGGCCATGAACAAGGCTTTTTGCTTGGCCTTGCGATTCACCTTCAAGCTGTAATTTCGCTCGTTGCGTGGACCGTGGGCGACTCCACCACCGACCCAGTGTGGGTTACGGCTGGAACCCTGACGAGCACGACCCGTCCCCTTCTGCTTCCAAGGCTTTTTACCTCCACCACTCACTTCACCCTTGGTTTTTGTATGACCGGTATGACGACGAGCATTTGCCTGTTGCGCCACGACCATCTCGTGCACAAAAGTAGGATTGACCTTCACACCAAAAAACTTGGCGTTTAGTTCAAGATCACCTGTCATCTTTCCGTCTTGATTGTAGATTTTAATCTTTGGCATACATTTAAGCAGTTCGGATTTCAACCACGGTATTGCGTGCGCCCGGGACTGCGCCTTTAATTGCGACGATACCGCCATCGCGAATCTCAATAACTTCGAGATTCTGAACCGTCACGGTATCTCCACCCATACGGCCCGGCTTGCGAACTCCCTTAATGACGTGCTGAAGACCACCAGCACCAGAAGAACCAGGCATGCGCTGCTGGTCTTTATGGCCATGGCTGGCTGGAGCTCCATGAAAACCATGACGCTTGACCACACCCTGAAAACCCTTTCCTTTTGAAATACCCGTCACGTGGACGACGTCACCGGGAACAAACACAGCAGCTTCAATCGTATCACCGCGCTTCAGTGTGTTGTCACCCTCAACACGGAATTCACGAAATTCACGCATCTTTGGGAGATCCTTGAGATGACCTTCTTGAGGCTTGGTCACCTTTTTCACGGATATAAAACCAACCTGTACGGACTGATATCCGTCTGTTTCCACTGTTTTGATTTGCGTCACTACACACGGACCCGCCTGAAGTAACGTAACTGGAACGACCGTCCCATCAGGACGGAAGATCTGCGACATTTCGAGTTTTTTCGCAAGGATGAATTTCATAGCGTTGACTGGTGCCTCCCAATAGCATCTATCAGGGGGACAGTTCCTTAAATAAGGCTCCGGCACTCTTTACGCAAAAGCCAGAAGCATCAGCATTATGTGAAAGATAATGCGGACACTTCTGGCCTCTGGGCGATCAAAGGCACACTCAATTGTGAGAAAACCACGCAGGCGTATTCACATCAGGGAGGTTATGCTATCGCCTGCACATCGCTCGCGCGAGGCGTTCCCGATCGTGATCGGGAGAGCAACTTACTCCTTGGGAACCGCAATTGTGGGGAACAAATTACGTTTACATTTTTATCTCCACGTCGACGCCGGCGGGGAGATTCAAGCTTGTCAGTGCATCGATGGTCTTGGCATTTGGATCCAAAATATCGACAATGCGCTTGTGGATCCACATTTCGA
>CAYRMN010000009.1:24934-41490 GCA_964425575.1 uncultured Gammaproteobacteria bacterium
CTGTTCGCGTGCGTTCTTGTGTACGAACGTTGAACGGTTGACAGTCCAGCGCTTCTTTTCAGTTGGCAACGGGACGGGACCGACCACCTTGGCTCCAGTGCGCACCGCAGTATCAATAATCGTACGCGTAGCCTGGTCAATGATTTTGTGATCGTACGCGCGGATCTTAATCCGGACGCGTGAGGCGGTTGCGTCTTTTGCAACAACCTTCTTGGTAGTGGGTTCAGTCATGGTCGGTCCCATTAATAATCAATCCGTTGTCTGTTTATTTAACAATTTTTGTCACAACACCTGCGCCAACCGTCTTTCCACCTTCACGGATAGCGAAGCGCATTTTGTCTTCCATGGCCACGGCTGAGATCAAAGTGATATTCATTTTGATCGTATCGCCCGGGTTGACCATAGCGACGGCTTCTGGAAGCTTCACCTCTCCTGTTACATCCGTCGTACGGATGTAGAACTGAGGCTTGTATCCGGTCAAGAATGGCTTGTGACGACCACCTTCCTCCTTAGTCAAGGCGTAGACCTCGGCTTCGAATTCAGTGTGAGGAGTAATGGAACTTGGCTTGGCCAAAACCATACCACGCTCGACGTCTTCCTTCTTGATACCGCGAAGCAACAAGCCTGCATTGTCACCAGCGCGACCATCTTGAAGCTGTTTATTGAACATTTCAATACCAGTTACCACAGTTTTGCGTGTTTCACCAAGACCAACGATTTCAATTTCTTCGTTGACTTTTACCATACCGCGCTCAATACGACCAGTCACAACCGTTCCACGACCTTCAATAGAGAACACATCTTCTACTGGCATAAGGAATGGTTTATCAACTTCACGTACTGGCTCTGGGATAAATTCATCAAGAGCTTTCACCAGATCCAAAATCGGCTTGGAAGCAGCTTCGTCTTTTGGATTCTGCAATGCCTTCAAAGCAGAGCCGCGAATAACTGGAGTAGCTTCACCATTGTATTCGTACTTGGTCAATAAATCACGAATTTCCTGTTCAACCAAATCAATCAATTCTGGATCATCTACCATGTCGACTTTGTTGAGAAACACTACAACAGCAGGAACGCCGACCTGACGAGCCAAAAGGATATGTTCACGTGTTTGAGGCATTGGACCATCCGTAGCAGACACCACCAAGATCGCACCGTCCATCTGAGCGGCACCCGTAATCATGTTCTTGATGTAGTCAGCGTGACCTGGACAGTCAACGTGCGCATAGTGACGCTTTTCTGACTCATATTCCGTGTGAGCCGTGGCAATCGTAATACCACGTGTCTTGGATTCAGGAGCCTTATCAAGGTCATCAATACCCTTGGTTTGGGCTTTCTGACCGTGAGCCGCGAGCACCGCCAAAATAGCCGCAGTAGTCGTGGTCTTTCCATGGTCAACGTGGCCGATAGTACCAACGTTGACATGTGGTTTGGAGCGATCAAACATTTCCGCCATAGAGATCAAGTCATGGAAATTCTTAAAAAACGAGATCGTTTTCAAGAATTTTTACAAATTAAGAGCTTTTTAGAGCAGGAAGACTATAACAGACACTAAAAAAGCGCGCAAGCCCCGCCCTTCACGAAGGGCGGGGCGAGCCCTTACAGGCTATTTATCCTCAACAGGCTCAAGATAAAACCGTTCTTCTAGCGAAATTTCCTCATCATCCTCTGATGGTTCTGCTATTTTTTCAATATGGATGGCTGCCTGGTCCTTTCGAGGAGGTGCTTCAGATTCTGCCAGAGGGGCTGAAAAAGGAATCACCCGCGCCTCTGGCTGAGACATAGGTTTATCCACACCATCTGCCAAACTCTCAAATTGCTCGAGTGGCAAGATAACCATCGGCTCCCGTCCGGCCACATCGGTAACAATGACTGGCAATCCGGTTTTACGGGCAGTTTCAATCACGCGTTGTAATGACATATGAGCCTATCTAAGCGTAAAAATGCCAGTTGAGCAAGAATGTCAAGTTGACATTGCAATTTTAGGAGAAGTATGCTATACTTTTAAAAGTTAATTCTCAAAATCTATAAAACATATGTCTATGGAATCAGTCCCTCCACTAGAATCGATGCCTCCTTTGTACCCACCACTGCCCCCTCATGAGATTAAACCTCTAGCTGATGAACTTGAAGAACATGGCGCTCAAGAGGAATTAGCAGCTCTTGAGAGAGGCGCTCAAGAAATGGCTACTGCCCAACAAAAAAGACAGGAGCTGTATGCAGCAACGTCTCTTCCGCATTTAAGGAAGATGCTCGAAGGCGTTGAGGCAAAAATCGTAACAATTACAAGCCAACCTGAAGAGGAACGAAACGAAGATACTCTTGAACTCATGGAGATGTTACAACATGAGCTAGATCGAGCAATCAGAGCAAAAATGAATCAGAACTAATCACAACAAAAATCCGCCGGTGTATTCCGGCGGATTTTTGTTATAAGTTTTTGACTCCCCCGTCTCATCATATTAAAAAATCAATGTTCACGGCCGGGAGGTGACCCATGTCAGACGCTTGGAAAAATAAACGCGTCGTCTTTGTCAGAGGCCTTGATTATAACCACAGCAGCGCAAACAACTTCAATGCAATTCGCCGACGAGCAGATGCTCTTGCTCAAACAATTGGCTGTGGAAACGCCGTACGGATGGCAATCGCAATCTTCAGCTCTCCTCGATCTAATTGTGCGCCGCTGGCGACTTCGCTACTGGCAAGCGTGCATCAAGAGCATCTCCAAAATGGACGGTTTGTTCCTTCTGTTTGTTGCGACTTGAACGTCAGCCTTGGAGCCAATCCGGGGACAGCGCTGCCTAATGAGCGTCGCAACGAAGCCATGCGTCTTATTGTAAAATCAAAAGCGGATCTGATCATCCTCGTCACGAATCCGGCAAGCTTTGCCGAACTCGCCTCTCAATTTCTCACCGAGGCACTCTTCCAACCCCATGACCCAGACAGCCTGATTCGCATGCTTCAAAGATATCAAGCCGCTCTCATTGACTGTGAAACCGGAGAGACGAGCGGGCTCGTAGAAATCAAGTATTGATCCTCCAGAAGCCGTCCCCGTGACCCTCTCTCGTCACACTTCCGGGGCGGCGTTTGCATTTATAACCCTTTGACGCCTCTTTTAGTCCATGCTACTACATGCAAACGCGCGTACCACAACGCACACAAGAAAGGCAAGCTCATGGAAGCATCCGCAACCGGCCCCCAACGAGTAATCATCCTACGAGGCGTCCTATGTCTGGACGGACTAGCCGATCTAGCGGGTATAGGCATAGCACGCAGGTTCGTCAAAAGCCTGCTGCCCTGGCCAAATGGCTCTCCCACTATTCACATTCTGACCACCACCGCGAGTCCTTACGCATCCTTCGGCGACATCCTCGCGATAAAACTACAGGACCTCGATCCGGCGTGTTCGGTCCTGTCCGTGACGCCACGCGCGGAGTTGTTCGCGGCCCCGGAACAGCCGCTCAACGACTACCCATCTGCCATCGAGCTGATTCGAGCCAGCAAGGCTAGCCTGGTCATCGTGATCACGCATGGCACGCCTCTCGAACAGCTCCCTACAAAGCTGATCGAACAGATTCTTGGAGAAGCTGCAGCGCAACTGCTGCTTCCGTCTACGTTCATGGCCCGAGGAACTGGCATCGACCTCAATCTCCTCAACGGCGAGAGCGTCATCCGAATCGCTCACCGATCTCCCCATTCTGACGGCCGCCTCGTGTGATCCCAACTCATCACACTCCCGGGGCGGCATTTGCGTTTTAGGGACAAAAAATCCGCCGGTACATTCCAGCGGATTTTTTGATTGCTCGGATTTATTTCTTGGTTCGTCCTTCGACAATGGCAGCGGTTACGTTCTGTGGAGCTTCGGCGTAGTGCGCGAATTCCATGGAGTTTGAAGCGCGACCCTGGGTCATGGAGCGAAGCGAGGTGGCGTAGCCGAACATTTCAGAGAGCGGCACGAGCGCATCAATAACCTTGGCGCCGGAACGTTCAGTCATTTCCTGAATCTGTCCACGCTTGGAGTTCAAGTCACCAATAACATCGCCCATGTACTGCTCTGGAGTCACAACTTCAACCTTCATGATCGGTTCAAGCAAGGCGACTCCGCTGCGGCGACAGGCTTCTTGGAAGGCCATAGACGCAGCAATTTTAAAGGCAGCTTCAGATGAGTCAACGTCGTGATATGAACCATCAAACACCGTAACCTTGGCATCAAGAATTGGATACCCGGCCAACACACCGCGCTGCATCGCTTCCTGAACACCCTTGTTAATCGGCTGGATGTATTCTTTTGGAATCACACCGCCTTTAATCTCATCCACAAATTCATAGCCCTTGCCGCGCTCTTGAGGCTCAACACGAAGCCAACAGTCACCGTACTGACCACGTCCACCCGACTGACGGATAAACTTTCCCTGAGCTTCGGCCATGGTTTTGATCGCTTCTTTGTAGGCCACCTGTGGCTTACCCACGTTGGCTTCTACGGTGAACTCGCGCTTCATGCGATCGACAATGATGTCGAGGTGAAGCTCACCCATGCCCGAGATAATTGTCTGCAAGGTTTCTTCATCAGTGCGCACGCGGAAGGATGGATCTTCTTCACCCAGTTTCTGCAACGCCACGCCCATCTTCTCTTGGTCAGCCTTCGTCTTTGGCTCAATAGCAACGGAGATAACTGGCTCAGGAATGGTAATTGATTCAAGAATAACCGGATGATTTTCATCACACAGCGTGTGGCCCGTAAATGTCCCCTTCAAACCCACTGCAGCCGCGATTTCACCGGCATACACATGTTCCACATCTTCGCGATTGTTGGAGTGCATGCGCACGATGCGACCGATACGCTCACGCTCACCCGTTGTGGTGTTTAGAACATACGAACCTGCAGCCAAGTTACCTGAGTACACACGGAAGAAGACAAGCTTTCCAACGAATGGATCGGCCATGACTTTAAACGCCAAGGCGGCAAACGGAGCTTCATCAGAAGCTGGACACTCAACTTCCTCATCAGCTTTATCTGGATTATGACCTTTCAAAGCTGGAACATCGAGTGGAGATGGCAAGTAGTAGGTCACGGCATCAAGCAAGAACTGGACGCCCTTATTCTTCAAGGCTGAGCCACACAAGATTGGAAACAAATCCATACTCATGACGCACTTACGAAGGGCGGCGCGGATCTCTTCAACTGAGAATTCCTCACCAGCCAAGTAGCGGTTCATCAAGCTTTCGTCTGATTCGGACAAGGCCTCCAACAATTCATTACGAGTTTTCTTGGCAAGGTCCATCATCTCAGCAGGGATTTCAGACTCCACAATCTGTTGCCCCATGTCATCCTGATACATTTCGGCCTTCATCGTGATGAGGTCGATAATGCCCTTGAAGTTCGCTTCAGCGCCGATCGGCAATTGAATTGGGTACGCGCGCTTGTTCAAACGATTGCGGATGGATTCAACATCTTTCTGAAAATCCGCACCCATGCGGTCAAGTTTGTTCACGAAACAAATGCGTGGCACGCGATATTTATCCGCTTGACGCCACACCGTTTCAGACTGAGGCTCTACACCAGCTACACCATCAAATACCGTAACAGCACCGTCGAGCACGCGGAGTGAACGCTGCACCTCAATCGTAAAGTCGATGTGTCCTGGGGTATCGATCAAGTTCATGCGAAAGCCCTTCCAAAAACAGGTCGTCGCAGCGGCCGTAATTGTAATCCCACGCTCACGCTCCTGCGCCATCCAGTCCATCGTGGCTTCACCTTCGTGCACTTCGCCGATCTTGTGCTTGCGACCGGTATAAAACAACACACGCTCAGACACCGTCGTCTTACCTGCATCGATGTGGGCAATAATTCCGAAATTTCGGGTCTCCTTGAGGGAATAGTCTCGTGGCATATGAGTATCGTTAGTTCATTACATTATAAAACAAAATGTCATCCTGAATGGAATGAAGGATCTTCAAAATATTCGGAAGATTCTTCGCTTCACTCAGAATGACTGCTTTGCCCCATCCGTCATCCATACCAGCGTTAGCGCGCAAAGTGCGCGAACGCGCGGTTGGCTTCGGCCATGCGCTGGACATCCTGCTTCTTTTTGACGGCATCGCCCTGATTTTCAGCAGCTGCCAAAATTTCTGTGGCGAGCTTTTGCGCCATTGGCTTACCCTTCTTTCCACGAGCAGCAACAAGCATCCAGCGGAAGGCCAATTGAAGACGGCGCTCAGCACGAACCTGCATCGGAATTTGATAGTTCGCACCACCAACACGCTTGGATTTGACTTCAAGGCTTGGTGAAACATTGTTCATGGCTTCATTAAACACATCCATGGCTGGTTTTTGCGTTTTCTCAGCGAGAATATCAAACGCAGCGTAGACGACCCGTTCTGCCGTGGATTTTTTTCCATCCTTCATGACGTAGTTGATAAACTTGGCCACGACCGGTGAGGTGTACTTTGGATCACTTAAAATCTTGCGTTTTGGAGCTTGTTTGCCGCGCATATATCAATCATTATTTCTTTTTAGGTGCAGCGGCTCCTGCCTTCGGGCGCTTATTTCCGTAGAGTGAGCGTCCCTTTCGACGAGTCGCAACCCCCTGCGTATCGTACACACCACGAACGATGTGATAACGCACACCAGGAAGATCTTTCACACGGCCACCACGAATCAACACAATGGAATGCTCCTGAAGGTTGTGCCCTTCACCTGGAATATAGGTGGTCACTTCCATGCCGTTCGATAAGCGAACACGCGCGATTTTTCGCAACGCCGAGTTCGGCTTTTTTGGCGTCATCGTAGTGACTTTTGTACACACGCCACGCATAAATGGCGCGCCACCAGCAATGGTAGAACGCTTACGGTGTAGTGTGTCCATGCGTGATTGCAACGCAGGGCTCTTTGATTTTGCCTTAACCGAGCGACGGCTGCGGCGGGTGAGTTGGGTAATGGTAGGCATGTGAGTATCGAAATGTGGGCGAAATATAGCAGTGAATCGTAGGGAACGTCAAGTGAGAGATGATGAAAGGAGCCCTAACGCATCAAGCCCAAGATATCCGACCTCAATGTCTGTAAGCTGACCGCTACGAAGGTGGTCACGAAATTCTGGTAAAGAAAGCGTTATTACCTCAATAAACTCGTTCTCATCCAATTGCGGCTCTTGTATTTTGATGCAGTTTGTCGCTACAAAAACAGAACGCCTTGTGGTTGAGTACGCATCATCAAGCGGCTCACAGATAAAGCGCAACTCCCCCTCATATCCAGTCTCTTCCAAGAGCTCTCGTCGAGCTGCCGCTTTCGGTGACTCTCCTGCTTCAACACCTCCACCCGGCAATTCAAGCAAGACTTTTTCTGGCCCCGGGCGAAATTGCTTAGCCAAAATCACACGCTGATCTGGTGTGAGTGCAAGGATACAAACGGCAGATCCCTCCTCCTTAATCGTAAATTCCTCTATTCGTCCATCGGGTAACTGAAACAGCTTGGTAAGCAATCGACGATATCCTGCGCGAAGAGGCGTTTCTTCTATTTTTTTCCAAATCATAAACAATCTTTTGTCATTATTTCCCCAGCCTCATCAATAGCACACTCGCCCAGCCAAATACGATCACTCCCCAACTCGCATAGTGTAGCTGTACGGCTTGATCTTGGATGTGACTTCTCAAATACAAACCCAAAAGAATGAATGCCATAATCGCAATAACGACGGGAGTGTTGACCAAAATGCCAAACACGACGGATGCGGCCAGCATGTATCCATAGGGAATAAAACGACGTAGACCTTCTGCGTGAAATGAAAGAAGAGGTAAGACGTGGAGCAGGGCTGCAAGCAAGGCCCAGCCAAAAGCGAGCGAAAGAAGGGCTGGTGAAAGAAGTGCGCTCCGTGCGGAAAACACACCGCCCATTACCGCTGCGCATAGTCCCAAGGCTGCCCATGATACGCTATTCCCCCAGCGCTCCCCTCTCCATCCAAAACCCTGACTTGAACGTAACCAACCCATGATCCATGCTCCCGCTACAACAATCATCACCGGCCAGCCCAATAAAAAACTTCCGATCCACGATATGACGCACAAAACAGCACGGATACTTTCAACATCATCAACGCCAACGAGTCCGGATGGTAGAGGACGCTCAGGATGAGCGGTTTCGTCATACGATATATCCTCAATTTCTTGGCCCAAAACCCAGAACCCGTAGCTCGCAGAAAAAACGATAAGCAGGAGAAGAAAACTGACCGTGTCTAAGAATGTCCACGTAGCCCGATAGCGATACAGATTGAGACCAATAAAAGTTACGCTGACGAGAGCGGACCCAAGCAAAAAGAATGATTTGCTCATGATGCGTTTCATCATTGCTGCAAAAACGCCAGGACGCGACCAGGGAGAAAACGATCGAGCGACGCAAAAGATCGTCACACATCCGAGTAGAAATGCCAGACTCGTCGTTGAGAGCGTCATGCCTGTTTCAAATTGCTGACCTATACCTGTCAAAAAACGATCGGCCTGAAAATTTGACCAATAGGAATCGGTCAAAACCGTTCCCATGACACGGCTAGCATCTACAGATGTTTGGATAGGAATACTACGAGCCAAAGCAATCAATTGAACAAACCACGTTTGAAGGAGCAAAACGCAAGAGCCGACAATCCAAATAAGGATTGAGCGTTTAATTGCTGTCCGTCGATCTAGCTGACGATGAGCAGCCCTCCAGCCAACAAACACCGCCAAACACAATACTGTCATGCGCAGCAATACATCTGGACCGAATGCCGCTGGCCACAATCCCCCACCTAAAACAAATAAACACGCATCTCTTATCGTTAACGCCACGATCCCGCTTCCGTCATTCCATACTCCAAACATTGAGATGCTCACGGCTCCTACAAGCGCCGTGGGCAAGGAGCTCATGAGCTCATGCCAGAGACTATCAGCTCGTATCTTATATACCCGACCAACCACCAAAACCGCCGCAAGCAACGCAACTAAAAACATGACCGGTCGATAGAGAGCGACATCAAGCACCCCCGGCAAAGGAGCTCTCGTAATGTTACTGATAATGACTGCAGCAACAGCCATACCTCCCCATATCAAAGCGATGCTGGGGAATATCGACCAGGTACGCCGCTTGCCAATTGGATGATCCATCATACGCCCACGAGAAACTGGACGATATGCGTCACTCCACTAAATAATCCAGAAAAAATATGAAGGTTCAAAAACATATCCGCTGCAATCAATCCGAAAAGGAGGTATGGTCCACGAGCTTCGAGCAGCACGCGCCAATGATCCGTCGAGGGATGGCGAAGGAGAGCGAGCAACACCTTTGAACCATCGAGCGGAGGAATGGGAATAAGATTAAACAACAACAGACCAACGTTGAGATATACGGCCAAAAACAAAAACTGGATCAAAAGATTGTCTGGAGAAAAGTGCGGCAATACCGCACGCAACACCAGTCCAAACACCGTCGCTAACACAAGATTCATCGCTGGACCCGCCAGAGCAATAGCGACTGGTCCCCACTTTTGATTGCGCAAATTATAGGGATTATATGGAACCGGCTTGCCCCAGCCAAAACCAACTAGAACAAGGGAGAAGAAACCCAATGTATCCACATGCGCGAGAGGATTAAGTGTCAAACGACCCAATCGCTTCGCTGTCCCATCTCCCAACAATGTTCCCGTTAACGCGTGGGAAAACTCGTGGGCCGACAAGGCGGTTATGATAGCGATTAGCCAAACAATGAATACAAGCGGCTCCTGAAATAAAAGAGAAAACATGGTTAAGAGCATAACGGGAAATCTCAGTCTTGCCAAAAAGCCGGGATTAGGCTATTCTTCGGCCACATCTTAGAGGACATCGTCCTAATCACTTTTTATGTCTCGTATTGATACTCTCACCGGAAAACGCGCCAACGTGGGCAATTCCCGCAGTCACTCCAATATCGCCACCAAGCGCAAACAGGAAGTGAATCTCCAAACCATTCGCTTGGCTGGTATTCGCGTCCGAGTTTCCACCCGTACACTCAAAACCCTGAAACGGTTGCAGGCCCTCGCTGCAGGAACAATCCCCAGCAAGAAACAAAAGAAAGCAGCTCGAACAGCTGCCAGAACAAAACAGACCGCCTAACGCGGCCTGTTTTTTATAAGATCATTCCTGCAGAGTTTGTTTAAAACCGATGAGATGCGCCGGGCTGGAATGAAGAAAAACCGGAGACGCCCCGCTGCTCGCGAGCAGCGGGGCGATGAGGATTTTTCTGAAGTGTTGCTCAAGCAGATCGCGATTTTAAACAGACTCCTACCCGAACGGTCGTTCTTTGGTGGTCTTGACGATGGCAAACGCTTCCTCGGCTGTATCAACCACGCGCATAATTGAAAAATCTGCTTTGGTAATAAAACCATGTTCCTGGAGAACGACTTTTTTTACCCACGCTAAAAATGGATCCCAATAATCCTTCCCGATTAGAATGAGCGGAATAGTATTTGGAATCTTCCCTGTTTGGATCAGCGTCAGCATTTCCGTCATTTCATCGAGCGTGCCAAATCCACCGGGGAAAAAGATGTAGGCCTGCGCAGAAGCTGACAACATGACTTTACGCGTGAAAAAATAATGGAAGCCAATCGCTTGAGCAGCATACTTATTACGGCGTTGATCAGTTGGTAATTCAATATCCAAACCTACAGATACCCCCTTTGCCTCATACGCCCCACGGTTGGCAGCCTCCATGATTCCTGGCCCCCCTCCCGTAATAACAGTGTAGCCCGCCTTTCCCAGCATATGCCCCAGCTTTCGAGCGATTTTATAATGATCACTGGCTGGCTTTGAAACAGCGCTCCCAAAGATCGTCACTTCATTATGAAGACGCGATAAAAACTCATATCCTTCAATCAATTCAGCCGTGGCGCGCAATACACGCCAATCCTGAGTTGTTGTGAATGATGGTGGCGCGGGACAAGCAGCGGGATCCTGTTGAGAAATAAATGGAATCGCTCCAGGCACAGAAACGACGTGGGTGAAACGCCTTACCTTTGAGGCTTCGATATGGTATTTGCTTTGTCGCTTCGGTTCCTTGGATGAAGATCGTGGCATATTATAGATATTATCGTACCTCTTCGAGTAATTTTGGAGAATCCAGTCGTGTTTCCAGCGAATGCAGAAAAACTTCAAGCTCATGACGGTGCCAACAGGGACCAAGAGAAATTCGCTCTGGCGGTGCATGTCGCCGTCGAATCTCTAGTGTCTCAATCCCCTGTTCAAGGTTTAGTCCCTCATGAATCAAGAGCACTCCCTCGAGCTCTTTCAATTGAATTCGACGGGTTCGAACAATAAACGAACGAAGCACAAGCACATCACCTTCCATACTGAGCCGCTCACTCAAACTATTCAGCAGATAGAACCATCCAAACATACCAAACAGAACAGCGACGAGACGCTGCGCCGTGCTCGCTTCAGGGGTAACAAGCGCCATCAACCAAATAGCTGATAGCAAGACGCAAAGCGCGAGCAGCACGCCTCCACCAAGCGATGTAAAGCGTGCGTGGGCCTCGATTGGACAGGCATCAATCTCTGCTGAGGAAGATGCAGTAGTTCGTTGAATCAACGTTTTCATACAAAAATTTCAGGGAATACAGGACCTGCCAGCTCATGAACGGCGGCGACAAAATCTTGATCATCTTGTTTATCCGACTGACCAAGATACAAATCCCTCTGCGGATAACGCGGATCAGTCAGAGGATAGTTAAAGTGTAGACTGGCTTGCACCTCTTGTACAAGTTTCTCTCCTGCATATCCACGCTGTTGTAGACGGGCGGTATAGCGTTCTGCGTCCCCAATTTTAAAATTGATGAGGGCATGAGGGATGCCGTGCTCACGCAACGTATAAATAACAGATGGCACAATTGCCATACAAGCAATCGGCGCTCGAGCCAGAGCTCTTTCAATCTCCGAGCGAAAAAGCACATAGCGTTCCTGACGAAATTCAAAATCTCCGAGCGCGTTTTCAAGGTCCATGGACTCGATCTCCTGACGCGTGACAAATCGATACCACCGCTCATCCTCAGGGCCACGAGATGATCTGGTCGTCACACTGCGCACGGCCGTACACAGATTAGGATAGCGCTGAATCAACTGACTCATCTGATGTGTCTTTCCAATCCCTGTTGGACCACAGGTTGCAATGAATAGAGACATGGCAGCAATGTAGCGTATCCGAGCAGGAAAGAAAACACACAACGGCCTGTACTGAACCCGTCAGTCCGCATATAAAAACACCGGGAGAGTATCCCGATGCTTCTATGATCCATTGTGCAAGGATTACAGAATGGAGTCCTTGGCAGCCTTGGCAACGCGGAACTTGACCACTGTCTTGGCTGGAATCTTAATCTCAGCTCCAGTGGCTGGATTACGACCCATGCGCGCTTCACGGCGCTTCTTCACAAGCTTGCCGAGTCCTGGAATGGTGAACTCACCATTCTTCTTGGTTTCTGAATACGCAACAGTGACCATAGCCAGCACAACGGCGAGAACCTGCTTCTTTGGGAAGCCTGTTTTTGTCGCGAGCGTGTCCATGAGTTGAGATTTCGTCATCTTAGCCATAGGGCGTGTAACAAAAAATGAATAAGCCCCCACAGAATACGGCCCCTGAGAACAATACGCAAGAGAAATCGAACCTTCTGTCAAGTCCCGCACCATGCGGAGACAAGACTAGCCCTTGTTTTTTCTCTCGCCTCCGGATACCATCTGGTCATTAAAGGCGACTTACACGGGATGAGATGCGCCGGGCTGGAGTGAAGAAAAACCGGAGACGCCCCGCCACTCGCGAGCAGCGGGGCGATGAGGATTTTTCTGAAGTGTTGCCCAAGCCGATCGCCCGCGTAAGTCGCCCGCCGTCGGGCTATAGCGCAGTTGGTAGCGCGCTTGCATGGGGTGCAAGAGGCCGTGGGTTCAAATCCCACTAGCCCGACCACGTAAAAACGACAGCTCACCCTGTCGTTTTTACGTGGCCCCGTGGCGACGAGTCCGCGAGGATTTTTACGGGGCTTACTAAATTACGTCGCTGTCGTTCACGTGGCGCAGCCCTGTCTGTCTTGACTCCCAGCTGGCTACGCCCTACTCTTTCTTGATACGAGATATCTATGAAATCACTCTTTCGTGTCCCGATGCGTGTTCATAATGGGCTGATCCTTATGACCTATCTAGCAACAAATTATACTGCCAATCTACCCATATCACTCGAGGAAATTGCCGAACATGAAAAGATCTCGCAGGGTTTTTTGGAAGAACACGCAACAGCACTAAAACAGGCCGGCTTGATTGAAGGGCGTCGAGGACCGGGCGGGGGCTATGTACTCACCCAATCCCCTGACCGTATTTCAGTCAGCGCAATCATCGATGCCCTGGAAGGACCGGTTGCCCTCGTAGATTGCCTAACGAGCGATATAGAATGCCCATCTGAACACGGGTGCTCAAACCGAAAAATCTGGAAACTTGTCCAAGACCGCATTACCGATACCCTCAAACATATTTCTCTTCAAGAGCTCATCACCGATCATTATCGTCTTCAAAAAATATAAAAATCTATGCCCAATTATTGGCTCCTCAAAACAGAACCCACCGTCTACTCCTGGGAGATGCTGGAAAAAGATCACAAAACACGCTGGGAAGGCGTACGGAACTATCAAGCACGCAACAATCTGCGCCTCATGAAACCCGATGACCTCGCCCTGATCTATCACACTGGTGAAGAAAAGATGGTGATGGGCATCGCGAAGATTACGAGCGAGGCCTATGATGATCCGACCAGCTCAGAAGGCAATTGGGCGGTTGTAGACATTGAAGCGGTGAAAGGTCTGACACGACCGCTCAGTCTCGAAGAAATTCGCAATACCTATCTATTAAACGTAATGCCACTTGTAACACAAGCTCGTCTTTCCGTTCAACCTGTGACGGAAGCACAGTGGAATCTGATTCTAAAAATTGCAAAGACAGAAATATAAACCAATACACCTCTAGCTCGCTACATCGATAAAACTCGAACAGCCAACCAGCTCATTAGCACTCGAAGCGCGTGAGGAAATATTTTTTTGAACACCTTACATCAACCCTTCTTCTGTACACCACTTCTTGAAACATAAATACTATTTAGCAATACACTCCAGGTAATATCTGCCTTTTAACCGCAGGAGCCTAGTACCTGCTTATAGTAAAAAACGCCTCACTGAATAAGTGAGACGTTTTTTCTACTTTTAACGTTTTGACCACTGTGGTGAACGACGTGCAGACTTTTTCCCGAACTTCTTGCGCTCACGTTTGCGTGGATCGCGAGTAAGATACCCGAGCTTCTTTAATACGGTTCGAAATGTTGGATTGAGCTCAATCAGAGCGCGTGATACACCGTGACGAACTGCTTCAGCCTGGCCACGAATGCCGCCACCATTGACTTTTGCACTCACATCGACAGCCGCGTCCTGACCCACTGCCTTGAGCGGAGCTACCACCTGCTCGCGCAATACGAAGGTGTTGAAATATTCGTTCGCTGGCTTTCCGTTCACGATTACAGCGCCTTTCCCATTTTTAATCAAACGAACACGAGCGACAGAGGTTTTGCGTCGTCCAACAGTGGCGATGAACGATCCGCCCTTCACGACTTCTGCAGCTGCAATCTCTGCATGCTCAGCAACAACAGCCTCATCGGTTGGCTTAACAACTTCAGAATCTGCATCCTTTTTTGCAACACGCTTCCGAGGAGCCTTTTTAGGGACCTCTTGCTCATCAACTGCGCTCTTTTTTGTGGTTGGCATACATTATTCAATAATCAGGCGTTTCATGCGAATCATCTGCGTTCGATTTTTTGGAAGCATGTATTTCACCGCATGGCGTAAAATCTCACCGGGATTCGTAACACGCAAAGCGGAAACCGCTGTCTTTTTTAAACCGCCTGGGCGATTAGACGTGCGATAATGAACCTTCTGTTCCCACTTTTTTCCGGTGAACACAATCTGAGCAATATTTTTAACTTTGACGACATCTCCACCGTCAATATGGGGCACATGACTCGCTTTATGCTTTCCCACCAGTAAGCCGGCGATCTGCGTCGCTAAACGACCAACGACCTTGCCGCTGGCGTCGATCTCATGCGTCTTACGCACAATAGGGGTGGTGGAGGCTGTTTTTGTCATACAATTATTCCTTAATCAACTGGAGCTGCGCAACAGGAGCGCCATCTCCATGACGATGTCCAAGTTTGATAATGCGCGTATAGCCACCTGGACGATTTACATACCGTGGACCAAGTTCTTCAAGAACTTTATTCACTGCGGACTCGATCGTCAGAACACGAGCCAAAGCGCGGCGAGAGGTGAGCGTTTTAACACGACCCATAGTGATCAACTTTTCGACCAATGGCTTCACCGCCTTCGCTTTTGCTAAGGTCGTATTCACACTTTCATGCAAAATAACCGACTGCGCCAAGTTGCGCAGCATGGCTTCGCGAGGGGCCTTTTCTCGGCCGAGTACCTTTCCTTTTCGATTATGATTCATACTGAAGTTCCTTGAGCAGATTGAAGTGGTCGAGTAAAATTGCAATGGCGCGATTACATGCATCCAATGGATCCATGGTCCCGTCCGTTTCAATGTGCAGTACAAGCTTATCGTAGTCTGTTTTTTCACCCACACGAGTTGTCTCTACCTTATACGAAACATTTAATACCGGGCTGTATAATGCATCGATCGCAATTGTTCCAAGTTCGAGTTTTTCCTTACCACGCTCTTCGGTCGAACGGTATCCGCGTCCAGGAGCGACCGTTACTTCCATGTCAAAATTAGCCGCTTTATCCGTCAACGTCGCAATGACCATGGATGGATTCACGATTTCGACATCAGCGTTTTTTTCAAAGTCCTTAGCAGTAATCACTTTTTCACCCTTCACGGCCAGATGGATTTTAACCGGTTCTTCTGAATACAGCTTCATGCGAAGAGCCTTCAGATTCATGATGATCTCCAGCATGTCCTCTTTTACATGCGGCATGGTTGAAAATTCGTGGTCAACACCTTTAATCTTCACAGCTGTGACCGCTGCGCCAGGCAGGGATGACAACAGAACACGACGCATCGCATTTCCAAGCGTCGTGCCATACCCCTGTGTACACGGTTCAATAGTGAGGATTCCCTCAGAAGGCCGTTCACTTTTGGTGAAACGAATTTTTGATGGAAGAAGGATAGATTCCATACGATAGAAAGGTTCGACGCGTTAGCGCGAGTAAAATTCGATGATAAGCTTGGGATCAAATAGTTGCTTCAACTCGTCTCCCGAAGGCTTACTCGTTACCGTAGCGGTTAACGTCTTCGGTTCCATAGCAATCCAGGAAGGAGATTCCTTTAAGCTTTGTGCATTCTCCTGCAACGATTTCCAAGGGCCTTTTGCCTTCTTTGGCTCCCGGATTGTAAGGACATCCCCAGATCGAACTTGGAAAGAAGGGATGTTTACCTTTTTGCCGTTCACATTAATATGAGCGTGCGACACAAACTGACGAGCTGCGGGTCGAGTCTTAGCAAGACCGGCGCGATAGACG
>CAYRMN010000010.1:0-39693 GCA_964425575.1 uncultured Gammaproteobacteria bacterium
AAACCCTCAATAAGTGTGCAACTTCGGTAAAACGATGTTTGCCAGGCGGGCTTGTAGATGGGAATTCGATGCCGGTCAATTTAGCAGGACTTGATGCGCAATATCCAGTGTGTGTCTCGGATAATGAATGCTCCAATGGATTAAGCTGTCGTTCTGTTCAGGATACAGTCGTAAATTGTAAGCCAAATAGCGATCAGTGTTCCTCGTCATTTATACAGGGGATTTGTAGCGCCTATCCAACCGTTCATGTACGGGCATGCAACATGACCGGTGCGGCCAACTCTCTCTGTACCTATCCAGAAATTGATCCTCAGCTGCACATGAAATGGTCCGCCTGCACAATTCAGCATTTTTGTGGGGACGGCACGATTGATACGCCTGGAGAAGAATGCGATGACGGTTCAAATAATGGAGATACCAAAGTTTGTACCTCTAGCTGTAAAAAGAATGTGTGCGGTGATGGGAAGGTAAACTTGAATATTGAAGAGTGTGATAACGGTGCTCAAAATGGAAGTGTGACCTGTAACGCCGATTATAATTCCAGCTGCGCGGCCTGTAGTTCACAGTGTAAGTTTTTGGTGGCCTCAGGTGGGTACTGCGGTGATGGGAGCAAGAATGGCGGGGAGCAGTGTGATGGGGCATCCAATAAAAATATTGAAGATACCAATTTCTTTATCGGAGCGAATCAGTACGCCTGTCCATCCTCTGGTAAACCAAACCAAGTGTGTCCTTATGTAAACGCCAAGTGCTTGCAGGAACCGTGCCTGGTGACTAGTGAGCCCAGTATCAGCTGCACATCACTTGGATATGATTTTGCAATCAATGGCCAGCGTCCGAAGTTGATTCCGATCAATAATCAGCTCAATGTTCCTCATCAGGGTTCCAAGTGTGATGACATCAATGACATGAAAGAATATGAGTATCTGGCGTATAAGGAATGTCTCGGATTGTCTTGCAAGTTTCATCCCAGCAATAACGGTCCGGATCAGATCGTTGCTATTGGAGACAAGACGTACAAGTATGCCGACGCGCAAGGGACGTATTCTGTGGCCTATGCCAATCCCATGCCAACTCCAAGTCAGTTCTGGCAGTGCGTCAAAGAACATGGGGCTGCGCTTGGTGTTGGTATTCAGACGGCCAATAATGCCGGACCGGATTTAGTGAAATGTAGCGCTTCGTGTGGATTCACTGGCTGTGGAAAGTGCAGCGATGAGAACGGTAGCGCTCAAGTCAGTGGACAGCTGGTAGACGCTGTGTATAACCAGGTTATTCCATTTGCGAAAGTATCGCTCTTTTACAAGGGGACACTTGTTACGCAGACATCAAGCGACGGCGATGGAAAGTTTACGGTGAGTGGCTTGAATGATCGTCTGGAATGTTCTCAGTACAAGATGGTGATCGATGCATATAACGACAACCTGTGTACTGGACCGGACATTGCGAACAAGCCAAATTGTGACAAGAATAAATACCCTGCCTGGAATTATTCCTACACCGTGGATGAGGCGGCGCGAGGTGGATACTGGCCGCTCACAACACCTATTTTTTCACCCTCTACCTTTACCAACATCGTATCTCTACAACACGACGGGCGTATCTTTCTGTATCCCAAACCTGCGGTCGGAGAAGCATATGTAAGTATATCGTGGAGTGTGCCTTGGCATTCAAGTAATTTTGGAGACTCGACTGCCAATGGTGTTGGTATTATTCACGGTGGATATGGGACGCATGTTATTTTACCGGAAAGCTATGCATTCACGCCCGCCAAAGCGACGGAAGTTGCTAGCGCAGACTATCCTCAGAATTTTGAACCGTACGCTTGCGCTTATCCTGATCGTCCTGCTCAAACACCTGCAGGGGTCTACACAACCGTTCCTGGTCCTAATGAGCCCGTTGCTTGTACGAAGGATGTGACGTATCGCAAAATGCTGATGGGTCAGAGCGACCTTGCTAAAGTGCCATATGCTCAGATGATTTGTATTCACAATGCCGGTGAAAAAGTGGGAGGGTTTGGAGGAGAAATTGCCCCATTCGTCGGTTGTCCAGTTGAGGGACGCGTTGCATGTTTGGCCGCAAAAGGTAAAAGCCCCGTTGAGGCAGATCCTGAATGTTCACAGGGCATTACATTTCCTGAATGTGTAGGAGGAACAGTTCCAGCAGGAACCGTTTGCGGTTCGGATGTCGACTGTGGCGCTGGTGGAAAATGTCCAGCCCTGCCATGTGATAAGTCGTGGTGGGATTCCTGTGACTTTTTTACCAATGGACCGCTTACAACATATGTCCGCTATTCTGCTTACTCTGGTGCCAATGAACCGATTCGTCTTTTGTGGAACTACTTTGGAAAATCTATTTTTTCAACGGACAATGATGCGGCGGTATTAGTCCCAGCATTCTTAAAGAGCCATGGTTTTAAAGCAATTGTGTCTACCGACAAGCAGATTGTAGAGCTATCGGCTACTTCTACGGCCGCAAATTGCGGTGCGGGTGGGGCTAAGGACTGTAAATTCTGGGATATTGGGACAATTGATCCTACCAGTGGTTCTTTGGGGTTAACAAATCAATTGATCGCAGGACGTCCGAACGGAGCTGCAGTATACGCTCCTGATTTTCAGGGAAGAGCAGATCCGAGTCAGCCTAATGTGAATGTGGGAGTATACTGCAAGAAAGACACCGGCAAGGCAGCTACTTTGTACGGACGAACGTGGTGTAAGAATGTTCAAGACTGCTCGGCGTATGTTCAGTATGGAGGCTCATTATCTTGTAGTGCGCCAACGTATACAGAATGGTCACGCGCTAACTACTAATCAGCACGAGATTATGCAACGCTATACTATCTATTGGATCATTTTGGGGACGATGGTCGTTGCACTATGTACCGTTGGGGTTTTGGTGATGCGAAAACGTTCCGCCCTTCTTTCAAATTCACTTATAGCGCCTACTGTGGATCAAACTCGTCGGGCGGTGCCCACACCAAAAGGAACACGTGCATTCAATTCCTATCAACGCGCATTGCCATATCAAGAAGCGGCGCCTTCTCCATAGATGCCCGAGAATTCTTTCATATATCTTGCTATACTCATCCTACGCTATGTTTGACTCCACACCCCCCAACCTTCCTGTTGATCCCGCCTCCCCAGTCCCACCCATGGAAGCGCCATCGTCATCCGCTGGAATGACGGCTTCTTCTGGAAGAAAAGAACCTGAAGATATTTTTGAGAATCTAGACATGTCAGAAACAGGACGTGCCGTTCCGGTTTCTGATCCAGTGATGGATATGCCACCAAAAAAATCCCCATTCATGATCGTGGGGATTGTCCTCGCCATCTTGGTCGTTCTAGGTGGTGGAGGTTTTACGGCGTGGTATTTTCTGCATACGCCTACTACCCCAACTCAAATTGATAATAATACAAATGCAGAATCTGGAACTCCACGAGTTGTGGTAACAACCCCAGAACCAGTGGTTGAAAAGCCTATCGTACCGCCCCCAAGTGATAACGTGTCGATAACTCCTCCAGCGAATGCTCCAAGTCCTCAGCCGATTGGACAACCAAATACGCCACCACCAGCTCCACCAGTTCAGCCAAGCCCAGAACCCGCTCCAATAATTTCTGTCAAAGACACTGATGCGGATGGTTTGACTGACGTAGAGGAGGTTGTTTTGCGTACGGATACACTCAACCCCGACACGGATGGTGATGGATTTAAGGATGGAGATGAGATGAGAAGTGGATACGATCCAACTGCACCAAAACAAAAGATATCGGATGCACAGTGGAAAACGATCGAGCAGACCGTTACAGATTCCACTTCCTACCCCAATCTGTATCCATTACGTATCAAACACCGTGCCACACAGTAATTTGTATGTCTGAGATGTCCTCTGTAGCTCCCGAAAACTCCCCAGTGGGGACGGAGGAGTTGGAAATCCATACAATTCCAGATAAATTTTATGGAGCAGCTTTGAGGGCTCAAGTCATTGAGGAAAAAAAACCGGTTAGCACAGAAGTTCCTCATCAAACGGGAAGAAGTAAATATTTGCCGATCCTTTTGGTGGGTATCGGTCTGATTCTGCTTATTGGTGGGGGATTCATCTATTTTAATCCGCAACTATTGTTTCCAAAGAAAGAAACTCCACCGGTTGCGGTTGTCGTTGAAACACCACCGCCACCGCCACCACCGCCTCTTCCTGCAGCTCCAAAAGCAACAAGTGCAACTTCAACCAACCCTCAGACGGTTGTTGTGAATTGGACAGATGCCTCGGATAATGAGTCTGGGTTTCGAATTGAGCGGAATGATGGAAAGGGTGTGTTCGTGTCTTTAACGAGCCTTTCTCCAAATAGCACGTCATTTTTAGACACTTCTGTACAACCAAAAACGACATATACCTATCGAGTTCGAGCTTTGAATTCTACTGGAGAGTCGGAACCAAGCAATGAAGCCTCTGCAGTAACCTCTGATCTTCCTCCTGCTCCGCCTGAGCAGCCGAAGCTACCTCCCGCTGGGTTAGATACGGATTCAGATGGCTTGACGGATGTTGAAGAGACACTATATGTGACGGATACTCGTATTCCGGATACGGATGGAGATGGCTTTTTAGATGGTAACGAGGTGTTTCATTTGTATAATCCCGCAGGAAAAGCGCCAGTCAGTTTATTGGATTCCGGTCTGGTGAAAATTTTTCAGGGCACAATTGGTTGGGTGATGCGTGTACCAGGAACTTGGGTGGTGACGCAGAATGAGGCAGATGGCTCGAAGGTTACTATTGACTCTCGTCATGGAGAGACGTTTGTGATTACCGTTGAAGAAAATCCATCCAAAAAATCGATCGTGGACTGGTATTTGGAAAGCCATCCTGGTATCCCCTCAACTCAGATTCTCCAATACCGCTCCAAAGGAGGTTATACTGGAGTCATTGGAGCTGATTTGCTGAGCACGTATATTCCGTGGGGGGGTAAGATCTTTGTATTTACCTATCATTTGAATGGGCAGGCATTCATTAATTTTAGAACGACCTATTCAATGATGTTGAATTCCTTAATGCTGAGTGGGTTGCCTCAGGCGACATCTTCAGCCTCTACGGTACCACTTCCGTTTGAGCCATCAGCAACATCGAGCGGAGTGATCGCGAATCCAGTTCCTATTTCTCAGCCGGTTCCAACCACAACCACGCCATGATTAATGTAACGATTATTGGCCGCCTCCCTGCTCATGTAACTAGTGAGCAGGTTGTTCGTACCCTGCAAAATGTTCTACATGTGACAAAGAAGCGTGACGCAGGAGAGATCGCTGTTCGTTTTACATCTGAGTCCGAAATATCGCGCTTGAATTGGTTGTACCGTCGAAAAAAACGTGCAACGGATGTGCTTTCTTTTGCTCCTCTACAACAAGAGGGAAAGATCGTAGAATGGGGTGATGTGGTGATATGTCCCGTCTTTGCAGCGCGTGAAGCACGACGACGAGGAATCGCCTTGCAAGAAGAGATTATCCGTTTGGTTGCGCACGGATTTCTTCATCTTATGGGGTTTGATCATGCGACAGAGGCGGAAGAATTACGAATGTTTCGCGTGCAGGAGCAGGCGGTTCAGCGGGTATGCTCGTAATATGTTTTCTTTTTTTCGCTCCCTGTTAAAAAGCTTTTCTCATGCCTGGCGTGGACTGCGTTTGGCGTTTCGAACAGAGCGGAGTTTTCGCATTCAGGTTGCTGTTGCGGTCATGATTATGGCAGCATTACTGCTGTTTCCGTTGGCGCATGAGGAGCGTATCATTATTTTACTAGCTATAGCTGCGGTCCTTGTGCTAGAATTGCTGAACAGCACGGTGGAACGAATGGTTGATTTGCTGAAACCTCGTTTAAATCCATACGTGGGGGACATCAAAGATTTAATGGCTGGAATTGTGTTGATTGCCTCAATATTTGCCGCCATGATTGGGACGTTGATTCTTTGGCCGCATGTGAGGATTATTTTTAGCCGTGTGTGACCTTTATCATGAGCTGTATCGCATTATGAAAGAAAGACTGCTTGTTGGACTTGACATCGGAAGTTCTCACATCCGTATTGCGGTTGGGCAGCTAGCCTCTAGCCCAGAAAAGCATGCATCGTTGCATGTGATTGGGGCAACGGAAGTTCCTTCGCAGGGTATTTCGAAAGGCTGTATCAGCTCATTAGAGGATGCGGTTACTTCTATTTCCATGGCGCTCGAACAAGCAGAACGACTTGTCGGTATTCCGCTACAAGAAGCGTATGTCGCAATTAATGGAACCTATATCCTTGCCCAGGAAGCTCGTGGAGTGATTGGTGTCTCTCGACCTGATGGTGAAATTCGTGCGGAGGATGTTGCTCGGGCGCTCGAATCTGCTCGCGCGTCGGTCAATCCAGCGAATCAGGAGATTCTTCACGTTCTTCCCTGCGGTTTCTCTGTTGACGGACAGCGAGGTATTAAAGACCCAATCGGCATGCAGGGGATCAGACTTGAGGCGGACGTTCATATTATTCAGGGGCTTTCTAGCCATGTTCGCAATGTGACAAAGGCTGTTTTTCGCACAGGTTTGGATATCGTCGAACTTGTATACGCGCCTCTGGCTGCCACGGAAGCGGTTACGCAGACTCGACAGCGTGAGCTTGGGGTATGCGTTCTTGTTATTGGTGCGTCAACGACAGGGTTGGCGGTGTATGAAGAGGGGGAGCTGCTGCACACCATGACCTTGCCCATTGGGGCTGATCACATCACGTCGGATATTGCGATTGGTCTTCGCGTGTCGCTTGAAGTTGCGGACGAAATTAAGCGCTCTCATGGGCACGCTGTGCCGGCGATGGTTGATGCGCACCAAGAAATTGACCTTCAGGCCTTTGGTGCAGATCAATCAGAAATTGTATCCGTCCAATACATTAGTGAAATTATTGAAGCTCGTGTTGAGGAGTTGTATGAGAAGGTAGAAGCCGAATTGAAAAAAATGGATCGCGCTGGTCTCTTACCCGCCGGTATTCTTTTGACTGGTGGGGGCGCAAAACTTCCAGGTATGGTGGAGGTCGCGAAGCGCGTCTTTCGCTTGCCGTGTGCGATCGGGTCCTCTTCCCTGCAGACATCCATGCCTGAAATTATTACAGACCCCGCATTTAGTACGGCGGTCGGTCTGGTGATGTGGGGATATGAGGCTGAGCGTGGCAGTGAAACGGTCTCGCGGAGCGGCTGGGGTGGGGGAGGAAGTAAAGGAAAAGGGAAAAAAGTGTTTGATGCAATCATGAACCCCATTAAGCGTGTTGGAAAAAGCTTTATTCCATAAAGATATCTTTGCTCGCTGATGCAGATAATCCGTCTCACATCAGAGACGGATTATCTGTTAAAAAAGAAAGAGCTTTTTTTCCTTGACGAATACTCAGCCGGTTTGTATCGTATCTCGTGAGAGTACGTTTGTGGCTCAATTAAGCCCTCAATGACTATATCTCGTATTCAATAACATTCTATGGCTGAAATCAAACCTGAAATTGAAACCTTTGCTAAGATCAAGGTGGTGGGTGTCGGAGGATCTGGTGGTTCTGCCATCAATCGGATGATCGATTCGAAGATTCGAGGCGTAGAATTTATTGTGATGAATACAGATGTTCAAGCACTGCATGCCTCAAAGGCGCCAGTAAAAATTCATATTGGAAAAACCGTGACACGTGGACTTGGGGCCGGTATGGATCCAGAGATTGGGGCGCGAGCAGCTGAGGAGAGTCAGAATGAAATTCGTGAGGCCTTGAAAGGCGCGGACATGGTGTTTGTGACATGCGGGATGGGCGGAGGAACGGGTACGGGTGCTGGACCAAGAGTGGCTGCTATGGCTCAGGAGTTAGGTGCGTTGACCGTCGCTGTGGTCACTCGCCCGTTTATGTTCGAAGGCGCGCAGCGTAAGGCGGTTGCCGAACGTGGACTTGAGGCGTTGACGGAAGTGGTTGATACGATTATTACCATTCCGAATGATCGCATTCTTCAAATTATTGATCGTAAAACGTCGCTCGTAGATGCATTTGAGATCGTGGATGACGTCTTGCGTCAGGGCGTGCAGGGAATTTCGGAATTGATTACTGTACCGGGTTTGATTAACGTAGATTTCGCGGACGTGCGTTCGATCATGTCGAATCGTGGAGCTGCTTTGATGGGGATTGGTCGTGGTCACGGTGAGAATCGAGCGGCTGATGCAGCGAAGGGGGCGATCGCTTCTCCATTATTGGAGGTCTCGATTGATGGAGCAAAGGGAATTCTGTTTACCATCACTGGTGGATCTAATCTGGGCATGTATGAAGTATCTGAAGCAGCCAAAGTTATTACTCAATCTGCAGATCCACAGGCGAAAGTTATTTTTGGTGCCATTATTGATGAATCCATGAAGGATGAGGTCAAGGTTACGGTGATTGCAACAGGTTTTGATAATCGCGTCGAGCGACCGAAAGCCAAGACAGTTTTGGGATCGGGGATTTACGTTCCACCCACTCCAACCTATACGGCTCAAGCGCCTGCTCCATTGGAGCGCATGCCATTTTCAACGCGTACTGCTGCAGAACGCCAAGCAGATCGCGAAGCAGAGCTCTCTCGAGGCGATCATGCTCCTCAAGCTGCCCAGCCAAGCGGAACGTATAGCGCTTCAGCTCCAATAGCTCAGCCAGCTCCTTTGAATCAGCCGGATGCCGTTGATCCTATCCGACCTGCTCAGCCAGCCCCCGCTGCACGTCAGCCGCATGTCCAGGTTCCGTCATACAGCCCTCAGGCCCAGCCGCGTTCGACAACGCCGCCCGTGCCTCGCGTATCTACCAAAGAGTCAGATGATGATTTGGAAATTCCAGCGTTTATTAGAAAGAAGATGATGTAGGGGCGCGATTCATCGCGCCTTTCAGTATATGTATTGTCCTGTGTGTACCCATGAGGATACGAAGGTTGTTGATACGCGTTTGGCGACGGACGGGACATCTATTCGACGTCGTCGTGAGTGCGAGGCATGTGGACATCGTTTCTCAACCAACGAGGAAATTGAGTTGCTTGATTTGCGCGTCGTAAAGCGAGATGGGAGTCATGAGGGGTATGTTCGAGAAAAGATTGAAAAAGGATTACATCGTGCTCTTGAAAAGCGATCACATACGCAGGCGGAATTTCGTACGTTAATTCATGCGATTGAGCGAGAGATCCAGCGTACAGCCACGACTGAATTGACCAGCGCTCAGATCGGCGAAATCGTCATGAATTGCTTAAAGACATTTGATCAGGTTGCATATATTCGCTTTGCCTCCGTGTATCGTTCCTTTGAAGATGTCCAGTCATTTAAAAAAGAACTCGATGAATTGAAATAAATGGTATGATGGTGCTCTATGCAGCAGAGCTTACCTAAACGAACCAAGATTGTTTGTACCATCGGACCAGCCTCACGCGATATTGATGTTTTGATACGAATGGGTCAGGCGGGAATGGACGTGGCACGTTTGAATTTCTCACATGGGACATATGAGGATCATACGCGTTTATATAAACACCTGACGGTGGTTGGGAAGCGGTTAGGAAAGCCGTTTGGTATTTTGCAAGATCTTCAGGGCCCAAAAATTCGTGTCGGCTCTCTATCAGCGGAAGGTGTTCAGCTTGTGACGGGGGAGCGGGCCGTGTTTTCAACGGCTAGAGATGTTTCTGATGGAGACATCCCTCTTACCCTTGATTCACTCCATACAGATGTTAAAAAAGGCGAGCATCTCTTTCTTGATGATGGACTCATGGAGGTAGTTGTTGATCGTGTAGATGGACGAAGAATTCTGACTCAGGTTGTGCAGGGCGGAAAATTAACATCTCATAAGGGTTTGAATTTACCTTCAACGAAGCTTCATCTTCCGGCCCTATCTGATAAAGATCGAGCGGATGCGGTATTTGGAACGAAGCTTGGCGTTGATTTTATCGCGTTATCATTTGTGCGGTCACCGGAGGATATTCTTGATCTTCGCCGCTTGTTAGATAAGCGTGGTTCCGCAGGAAAGAAAATACATATTATTGCAAAAATTGAAAAACAAGAAGCGATTGATCGGTTTGATGAAATCCTTCCGCTCGTGGATGGGGTGATGATCGCGCGCGGTGATTTAGCGATTGAGACCAAGGCTTCACAGGTACCTGTGTATCAAAAACAGATTATCGCTGCCTGCCGTGAGCACGCCACGCCTGTGATTGTCGCCACACAGATGCTTGACTCCATGATCCGCAATCCACGACCTACTCGAGCCGAAGTTTCGGATGTCGCCAATGCTGTGGCTGATCATGCGGATGCTGTTATGTTGTCCGGTGAAAGCGCAACGGGTGCGTATCCAATTGAGGCGGTGCGGATGATGACGGAAACCATTCAGGCGGTCGAGGCATCTGCTTTTGACGATCTGCAGCCGGTTGATGTGAACTCCCCACGGAATATTCCTGAGGTGATTGGAGCAATGGTTCGTGTCATTGTGGAGGCTCTGCATAATCCGCCCGTTGTGGTTGCAACTGCCTCTGGTCGCACGGCTGTTGATGTGAGTTCTTTTCGTCCTGAAGCTCCAATTCATGCTTTAACATTTGATCCGCATATTCAGCGCATTCTTCGCTTGGCGTGGGGGGTTGAATCGTATTTACTCCCACGAAAGCGAACAGCAGATCTAATGGTTCAAGCGGGACTCCAGCACCTTCGTGCTCAAAAGCTCGTAAAAGCAGGACAACGTGTCGTTATCGTGACGGGCTCTGCACAAGGAAAACCTGGAACAGCCAATAAAATTGAAATTGGGATGGTGTCATAAATTGTAGGGGCGCATGCCATGCGTCCTTTAGAGAATACGCCGCATATTTAAGCCATTCTTCTTTCAGATAAGACAAGTACTATTGACAATAGGACGATTTTTTGTTATAGTATTTCGTTCTTTTGAAAATCCCCGTTCTGTACTGAACAGGTCCGTTTTTCTCTTGTGTGAGGGATATGTGGACCTGTTTAGTACGTCTTCAACACTCTGGGAGGCATAATGATCAAAACACGTGAGGTTCCGGACGATGGTGAGGGGCGTATTCTGGTGGTCCACTTCTCGCATGAGGATCGCCAGGAAGCGCTGAAGGGCCGGCCGCCCTTCGTCCTCGAGCACTTTGTGACCGGGTACCGCACCGACCTGCGTCGTCGTGACAACGGGAGGATGCAGGGGAGCTCCACCGCGCGTAGGCGGGGGATGAAGACCTAGCTCAAGTTCGGTGTTCACCAAGAAAGGGAAAGAGAACAACGTAAGCGTTCATTATATTCTCCATGCCCGTGTATATACACGGGTGGTGACGGAAGCCGAAGATTCGCGTCACCATGACTCTCAGCTCGATGAAAAGGGAAGTACGTCCTTTTCATCGAGCGCAGTACCGAAACCATGATCTCATCGTGATTTCAGTACTGGATAGCATCAACTTTGACGAAAAAAGCAGCCTCAGATAGGCTGTTTTTAGTACTTTTAAAAATGGTTCCTGAGGAGCGAAATGCTTCTTTTAGCCCTGTTGGCGAAAGAATCTGATTTCGCCCCTCGGGAGCCCACGTCTTTTTAGACGTGTATGCAGCGATTGTCGCTCGCATCATTTCTCTCGAGATTGAAGAGGTTGTCATGGCGAAGATTGATATCGGCAAGGGAATGCCGGCAATTCTTGCGGGATCAAACTGGCTCATCCAGGTGCAACTGCTTGGGGAGCTGATTCGTCAACTCTTCATCAACGGACAGCATCAAGACCTTTTACGTGCATTCCAGACAGGAACCATCCCTCTCCATCAGTGGTTCCTTGCTGAGTACATGGAGCTCTGTCTTGATGGACCTCTGCATCAGTTCGGTACTCCACGAATTGCAGATGCGGAGAGGATCGTGCCTTTGATTGTTGACCCTTCAGAACGGGCGCTTCTTGCAGGGCGTCTTGCGCGAGCAACAGGCGCAGGAGTGCATGTTAGTGCCTTTATAGCCGCTGAAGGACAGATCGCTCTAAACGCCACGATGTTTATTGCGTGGCTTCGGACTGAATTTTATGGAGTAGATCCAAGAATCACTCTCGACGGAGGCCGTATCCATGTTTCTACAGGGTATGCGCCCACGCCTCTTCTGCTACTCTACAACTTGTGCATAGCAGAACGAAGATCCGATGTGGCGGACTTCATTGAAGTGGCGAGTGCTGCCCACCTCTGCAGGAACGATTTCATGGAGCTCCATTGCCTTGGGCGGATCATGGATTTGCTGACTACATTGGGAAACCGATCAACGATAGACGTTGTCCTGCCACACGTGAATAGTCCACTCGGTCGTATGCTCGCTCTGTGGAAAACATACAGTCAGCGGAAGCCTTAGAATGTATTCTGGCCATCTGGCCCAACCCGCCCCCGACCCCGCGCCCTGCGGATTTCTTTGGTCGGAGCGGGTCTTTCTGTATCTGGCTGTTTCTCTAGCCAAAAAAATGGGGGAGCGCTATGCTTTCTGGCATGGCAGCTGGGGCGAAAATTGCGAAGAATGCGGCGTTATTGATTGGCGCAACCACAGGACAGAAGATTCTGTCATTTTTGGCATTTATTTTTGTGGCTCGTTTTATTGGGCGAGAACAAACGGGCGTGTTTTTTTATAGTGTTTCGATCACGTCTATTTTTGTCACCTTTGCAGATTTAGGGATGACGCCAGTGGTGATTCGAGCTATTGCCGGTGAAAAAGAGGAGGGAGGGCGATTGTTGGCCGCAGCTCTGCGTACGAAATTGTTCCTGATTCCAGTTTCGATCGTGGCTGCTCTGATCTACACGCTATCCTTTGGCGCAGACCGAGTCACTCTTATCACCGTGGCAATCGCCTGCTTGGTGATGAGTGCGGATACTATCCATTTAATTTTATACGGGGCACTTCGCGGAAAACAGAATTTACGGCCTGAGGCGATCGGTATGTTTGTCGGTCAGGCGCTGACTGCCTTTTTGTCAGTAGGTGCAGCCTGGTGGGGTTTTGGTCCGATTGGTCTTGCAGCCGCTCTCTTGGTGGGTAGCGTTTGGAATGTGGTGTGGAGCACCATGCAGATGAAGCAACTTGCTGTTCCATGGTTGAAACCTCGTCTGCATGACATGCGACTTCTTGTGCGAGAAGCAATTCCATTTGCACTGGCAGGCATTGCCGTCAAAGTGTATTCGTTTGTTGATAGTTTATTTATTCGTGAGTTTCACGGAGCTTCGGAAGTTGGTGCGTATGCGGTAGCGTATAAACTTACGTATGCACTCCAATTTTTGCCGTTAACCTTTACTGCCGCTCTCTATCCAGCACTAGCTTCGGCTTTTGCTCGTCGAGAAGCTGTGGAGATGCGCGCAACGTTCCTTGGTTCGTTGCGTGTGATGGCGGCGATTAGCTTCCCGCTTTCGGCCGGATTATCCGCCCTAGCAGCGCGACTTATTCCATTTGTGTATGGGAAAGATTTTCTTGCCTCCATTCCAGTGCTTCATATTCTTCCTTGGGTATTGATTCCAATTTTTTTAGATTTTCCCGTTGGAGCGCTCTTAAACGCCACGCATAAGGCCGCGCAGAAGACTGGCGCGATGATTGCAGTGATGATTTTGAATCTCGGACTAAATGCGGTACTGGTTCCTCGTTATTCCATTACCGGTGCGGCCTGGGCGGGGGTGATCAGTTTTTGGGGGTTGTATTTGATCGGTGTATGGCTGACGCGTGAATATGCTGGAGGCCTGCGTATTTTTGTGTGGCTGACGTTCCGAACCATGATCGCAGGTGGAGTTGCCTGGTTGGCTTGGTTTGTCGTGGGCGCGTACTTGCCACTGCCAGCCGCGATGATTTTTGGCGGAGCCATTTCCATCCTCATGGCGTTTTTGATGGGGCTTGTGACAACCAGCGATGTGATTAGCTTGTTGAAGCATGTCCGATTTTCGTCGCGTGAAACGGAGACTGTCCATGAAAGCGCCTAAGTTGAGTTTGGTCACATTAGAATATCCTCCTCAGTTTGGAGGTGTGGCTCGTTATTTGCAGGGGTTGGTTGAGGCTGCGGAGGGAGCGATTGAAGTGATTGAACCGAAGATGACTCAGTGGTGCGGGCCGCATTGGTGGCCCATGGTGAAGCTTTGTCGAGAGGAAAAGGCGAAGGATGTGATGATCTTGGTGAGCCACATCTTTCCGGTGGGGACGGCAGCCTGGCTTTCGCGCATGATGGGCGGACCAGAATACATCGTACTGTTTCATGGACTTGATCTGCGGCTTGTACGGAGCCATTGGAAACGTTGGCTGTTGCGCCGGATTTGTTCCCAGGCTCGATTACTGATTGTAAACAGTGAATCCACCAAACGAGATCTTATGGCGCGCGTCGCAGATGCTAATCCTCTCATTCTGACACCCGGTCTTGCGGATGAGCTACGGCCTTCTCGTGAACATGCACGAGCTCAGCTGGGAATAGGCCTCGAAGAAAAGGTTATTCTTTCGATCGCACGTCTTGTGCCTCGTAAAGGGATTGATATAGCGTTGCAGGCCGTGGCGAATCTTCAAGATCGTGCCAAGACACAGTACATTGTTCTAGGCGACGGTCCAGATTGGGATCGTCTTCACATCATCGCAGAACGACTTGGAGTGAAGCCAAGATGGATCCGAGCGGCAACGGATGAAGAACGAAATCAGTGGCTCTCAGCGGCAGATGTTTTTATCTTGCCGGTGCGTGACGAAGGGACCGATGTGGAAGGTTTTGGTATTGTGTTTCTTGAGGCGGCTGCAGCAGGCATTCCGGTTATTGCCGGAAAGAGTGGGGGGGCGAGCGAGGCGGTCGTAGATGGGGCGACAGGATGCTTGGTTGATCCACGGAATATCACGCAGATGACAGATGCGCTTGAGAGGCTCCTCGCAGATCCGATTCTTCGTCAGCGTCTTGGCGAGACGGGTCGGCAACGAGTTCAAAGAGATTTTGATTGGAAGGAGCGATGGAGTAAACTCAAAGAAAGGTTATAAAATGTCTATATGATACTAAGACCCTTCTTTCTCTTTGTCTGTATTTTCCTGTTTTGTTCGCTTGTGTTGAATATCTTTCTTTTTAAAAAGGCACAGGATACGTTTAAACCAAATCAGGCAAAATACAACGAGGTATTCTCCGGATTTGAGGTTGATCCGATTCACGGTGCTCCACCTGGCCCGCTTTTTCGACATTCGTTTGTTTTTCTTGTAAAAACGCCACAAGGACAGTACGAGCTTTCCGCGGTGAGCCGTAATCGGTGTTTGGGCATCTACGGCGGGGTCATTCTTGATCAGGAGTCGACGAAGCAATGGGATGCATACGTCGGTCATGCGATCCTGATCCAGGATTATGCCGTCAATGACCAGGGAGTTATCAAACTCATCAAGATTGAACCAGACGTTTTTACCCAAGCTCGCCTGCCTCTTTTGAAAGAAGCCTATAGCCTTGATGCCTCGGTGATCGGCGTTTGATGTTGTATGCGTTCTGAGATCGCCATCGTTATTCCTTGTTATAACCATGCTTCTCTTTTACGACGCACGCTCGAGAGCCTTGTTTGTCAAACGCTCCAACCAAAGGAAGTTGTAGTGATTGATGATGGCTCACAAGATAATCCAAAGGCAGTTATTGATGAGTTTATACAACGGCTGCCGCTTCGGTACGTCCGTTTCGAACAAAACCGCGGGGCTCCGGCTGCTCGGAATGAAGGGGCTCGATTAACGACATCGCCCTTGTTGCTTTTTCTTGATGCAGATGCCGAACTCATTCCTCAGGCACTTTCCCTCATGGCTGAAGCACTTCAATTGCATCCGGAAGCATCTTTTGCCTATGGGAGTTTTTTATGGGGCAAAAAAATGTTTCGTGGCAAACCCTTTTCAGTGGAGGACTTACGGCAGGTGAATTACATCCACACCTCCTCGCTGCTTCGACGCGAAGCGTTTCCGGGTTTTGATGAAACCCTAAAAAAATTTCAGGATTGGGATGTATGGCTCACGCTGGCTAAGCGTGGACGATTAGGTGTGTGGATTGATCGTGTTCTGTTTCGTATCGAACCAGAGGGTGGAACCATGAGTCGTTGGTTGCCGAAAATTGTTCATAAAATTCCCTGGCCAATGTTTGGCTACATGCCTCGTGAGATTCGGAAATATCGAGTAGGGGAGGCGATTATTCGGAAGAAACACGGAACAGAAGTACCTCCCCTAACCCCTTCTAGGCTAGGAGGGGGATCTGAACTAGACTCTCCCCCTAGCCTAGGGGGAGCTGGAGGGGGTATGTTTTTTAGACAGAGCCGATGGCTCCTCTGGCTCATTGCAATGTTTATCCTCGAGATGGCTTCACTCGGAACAGTCTTTTGGCCGTCAGCGAATCTTATTGCGACATTGATCTGTGGCGTGTTGATGCTGGGTGTGGCGATATTTCGTCCGGCGACCGGACTCGCTCTTTTGCTGGGTGAGTTAGCGATTGGATCAAAGGGCGCGTTATTAAAAATTCCACACGGCGCAGATATTGATGGCGGCGTATCGCTACGCATCATACTTGTTGTCGCCTTCCTTTTTGGATGGAGTTTGAATGCCTTCTGGTATTGGAGATCAAGACGAGCAGAGTTCGTTTTGTTCTGTCGAGACATCCTTCGGCAGGACAAGGCTTGGTTCGCGCTTCTGTTCCTATGTGCATGGGGAGTTGTACGAGGGTTGATGCTTCATAATCCATTTGTAATCGCAGATGCGAATGCCTGGGGTTTCCTGATTCTTCTGTTTCCAGTCATTGATATGGCGAGACGGGATGGAACACGGTTACGAGATCAGGCAGCGCAGATCTTCATTGCAGCCTTGGTATGGCTACCTGTGAAGACGCTCATCATCTTGTATGCTGCGAGTCATCAAATCTCCTCTGCCTCTTTAACATTGTATCTTTGGGTACGCAGAACAGGGGTTGGTGAAGTAACCATGGTATCTGCCAATTTGTTTCGCATTTTTATCCAGTCACAAGTCTATGCGCTGGCTGCATTTTTAGGTGGATTGGCATGGTTTATTGAGAAGAAGGAGGGCGTGTCGAAAGAGCCTCCCTCTTTCATTTTTCTTCTTATGACCCTTTCGTGCATTTCAATTTTGATCAGTCTTTCTCGTAGTTTTTGGCTTGGTTTGATGGCGGGGTTGATTAGTTTGGCGCTTATTGCAACTCATCATACCTGGAAGAGAGCACTGCGAATATCGGGAATCGGTCTAGCTTCTGTTGTGACCGCTCTCGTCGTGATGGGTGCGGTTATAACCTTTCCGTTTCCTCATGTTGACCAAGCCTCGCTCACCAGTCTTTTCAGTTCACGTGGCTCTACCTCGGATGCAGCGGCGAAGAGTCGCTGGAATCTATTGCCGATCATGTGGCAGAAGATCAAGCGGGCGCCGATACTCGGTTCAGGTTTTGGCGCCACCGTTACCTATGAATCAAAAGATCCGCGTATTCTCAAAAGTCCTTCGCACGGTATTTATACAACCTACGCTTTTGAGTGGGGTTGGCTGGATCACTGGTTGAAATTGGGAATTTTCGGTATTCCCGTTATGCTCTGGCTTGTTTTGTCACTTATGTGGCGCGTATGGAAAACCGAAGAGGCGTGGTGGATTCGAGCTGGTTTTGTTTCTTCTCTGATCGCACTAGCTGTGCTCCATTTTTTCACACCCTATTTGAATCATCCACTCGGATTTGGATTTTTACTTGCGGCTGAAGGAATGATCCGTATAAAAAAAGAGACCCGTCATCAAGATATAGTTTCTGTGTCGTCCTGAGCGAAGTCTGACGCAGTCGAAGGATCTACTCAGAGTGAGAAGATCCTTCGACAAGCTCAGGACGACGTCGTGGTAGTATTTCTCCCTCTCCCATACTCCTCGCCCCTCATACTCTTTTTTCCTTCTGGTTGCACCTGAAGCAACTCCAACGTCGTTCTCTCGCCACAATTCATGAAGAGCTGTTTGTCTTCGACAAAAAGTTCTCCCGGCGCTTGATCTGGATGTGAGGGGGCGAGTTTGGCCGAGATAATTTTTAATCGTTTCCCTTCGACTTCGGTCCAAGTACCCGGCCAGGGATGATGGGCGCGAATAAGGCGTTCAATTTCTATCGCGGGTTTGAGCCAATCAATTTTTCCATCTTCACGAGTGAGGATCTTGCAATAGGTGGCAAGTGAATGATCCTGTTCGGTGAGCTCTATTTGGTCATTCAAATAGTCTGCCAGAATATTAGGTAGCGCTTTACCTCCAATCTCAAACAGTCGATGATACAGGGTCTCGGCGGTGTCAGATGGGAGAACTGGCTCTTCGATCTGCGCCAGCAAGGGACCATGATCCATCTGATCATCAATTTTCATGACACTGACGCCGGTGAGTTCGTCACCCGCCGCAATGGTTGACTGGACCGGGGAGGCACCGCGCCAACGAGGGAGAAGGGAGCTGTGAACATTGATAATTCCTTTTTTAGGAAGAGCAAGCAGCCAAGCTGGAAGAATTTTTCCATACGAAACAATCACGAATACGTCAGAGGACGGACCAATCTCACGAATCCATCCGCTGAATGCTTCGTCACTCAGTTTTTCCGGTTGCCAAATAGACGAGAGATTATTTTTCTGCGCAGATTGCTTCACGATTCCAGCCTCAATTTTCCCATGTCGTCCGACTGGTCGGTCTGGCTGAGTAATAACGCCCGCGATCGAAAAGCGACCATCATGAGCGAGCGCCTCAAGTGATGGAACAGCAAAGTCCGAAGTACCAAAAAAAAGAATACGGAACATTAGAGTTTATGTAAAATTTCTTCGCCCTGCGTAATCTTGAAGGCTTTTTCAATGAAGAGCGTGCCGTTCAGATGATCGAATTCATGTTGAAAAATAAAGGCGGAAAATCCCTTCACATCAATTTCCACCTTTCTTCCATGCCGATTAAGCGCCTTGACATGAACTTTTTTTGCTCGTTTTACAATCCCCCAGACTCCTGGAACGCTATAGCAGCCTTCCTCACTATCTTCGGTAAGTTCGGTCAGCAAGGTTACTTCAGGATTGATGTAGACACCAGCGTTTTTGCCGATATGTACCACGAAGATACGTTCATTTCGTCCGACCTGTGGAGCGGCCATGCCGGCACCATCAACTTTGGCGGTAGTCTCAATTAAATCATCTAGGAAGGTCTGAAACTCTGCAGTTCCAATCTTGGTCGGATCAACCTCAACCGACCGTTCATGCAAGGACGGTGTCGCAGTCGGCAGAAAAGGTAGAATTTTCGGCATGCTTTTTTGAGAGCTTGTTGAAAAAGGATGAGATGCGCCGTGCTGGAGCGAGTAAAAACCGGAGGCGCTATGGAAATAGCGGTGAGGATTTTTTCGAGTGAAGCACAAGCAGATCGCCTTTTTCAACAAGCTCTAAACTAGCTGAAAAAGGCGATTGGGTCAAGGTCTATAATAGCTTCTTTGGCAAATGGTTCCAAGTTCCGATGAACGTCCCGTTCATTCATGTCTATTGGGGGTAGGAGGTGAAATATGCACCGAGGCTTGCGCGTGGAGGAGCGGAACAGGACGGGAAGGGGCCCTTCTATTGTCCAGGCCTTACCCAGGACTTCTTTTAGACGCAGATCGGTACCCTCAAGCTGCTCAATGGTTCCGTCGAATAATAGTTTGATCCTTTGACGAGCTGGCGGATATCCAAAGGCGGCACGTTCAGATAGCTCGGTCTTCCAGAGCTTCAGTAGTCCCGAACCTTCGAGCCATGTACGAGCTTCGGTTAAAAGCATTTCAGGACCCTGAACGAACAGCTTGCCCTCTGCACTTTGCGCAGTGGCGGCGATGCGCCGCCAGGCAATTGCCAATCGTTCTTTGCGGCGGATATCTTCGGAGACTCCACCGATCAATGAGAGGTCGGTCAGGAGAATAAGCGCACCTCGTGGAATTGATAAACGATGCCAATCCGGCAGATCAACGACCTGGATTGGAGCCGATGGAAACGCTTGAGCTATTTGAGCTGCAAGATGATCTTTCCCTGTACGTGATTTATTCAGATCTGCTCCTTTACAGTTGGCGCACACAGGTGGAATTTCTGAAGAACGATGACAGCGACGACACTCGACACCTTCTTTGCTTCGAGTGAGCGAAAAGCCGCACCATGGACAGGGTGCAGTCCAGCTACAATCTCGGCATACAATGCGCGATCGTTCTCCAGGAATGGGATGTAGAATAATGACCGATGATTGTTTTTCGAGCGCGGTTCTGATGGCTTGTACCGCTGAGCCACTTAGACCGGATATGCCTGATGATGAGCCGTGTTGGCGTGGTTCGAAGGTGAGGGTGGGTGTGAGGGTCGGGATCGCCTGTTCCACAAGCGTTGGGCTAAGACGAAGCTGGGGAGTTGTACTGATAAAAATCGTTTGGGTTGGAGTACGAAGTGTTTCGGCGGTTTCGATCAGCCTACGCGCATCAATGCGCGGTGCGAGTTCATCTTGTTTATAATCATCATTTTCAGGTTCATCGATAATCAATGTATCGGCAAAGAGCGAGAGCCAAGCACCCAAGCGAGTAGTTACAAGTCGTCCCAGTGGATTTGCTAGAAAATTCGTCCAAGCTTTCCAGGCAGACCCGCTGGCTAAATCCGCATGCAAAACAGAGCACTGAAATGAAGCTCCGATTTTGTCCGCTCGGCTTTGCCATGGGGTAAGGATCAGTGTACGTCCTTGAGCCTGTTTGAAGGTTTTACCGAGTGCGTCGAAGCGGCTGGAAGTAAACAGATATTCAACATTCGGCGAGGGCGGTGAAGGCGCAATGGAAATAGACAGCGGTGTGGCACGGCGTGGAACGGTACGTAGCCAGGCATGCAGAATGCTGGCTTGAGATGAAAACGAGTGAGCAGCCGTTTTAGAGATGAGATCGACGATGAGTGGAGAGAAGCGGATGAGAGGCGTGAGCTGACTGAGAGTAATGATTTTTTTTGAAAATGCACTTTGATCGCTGATGCGGGAGACAAGCGCGGGGATGGATCGCGTACGAAAGGGAACAGTGACGAGATCGCCTATCTGAATATCGCTCTCATCATTCAGCAGATAATCAAAACCATCTACCCCATAAGGAGTGCGAAGGCAGGGGATGACGGTGAGAAACGGCATGAGAGATCTTCATGCAAGTTGATACTGCACGTTGATATACCCTACCCCAAATGGCTGCTCATAGGATAGAATATGCGGCTTGACATTTAAATCCTGCAACGCTCCAAGGAGCGTCATGATGGGTCGGTATCCGCATTGAGCTGATTTTTCGATTGTGTCAGATGGAAGTGATAAGAGCGCTTGGATATCGTGCGTGCCTAACGCGCTGCGCATGAGTTCATCGAAACGAGGACCATGAAGAGAAGATCCGCCGGGTGAGGTTTCAGAAAGGGCGTGGGATAGGTCGGCGCTGGCGATAACGGCAATGCGATGCTGCTCAGCATGCAACACTTGTTTGAGTTGATGTCCGAATTCGTAATGCGATTGACCATCAAGATTGGATGGGGAAATCGGAATTAGTTTCCAGGTATGGGTGAGATGACTCGTTAGGAGGAGGAGTGGAATCGTAAAGCTGTAATCAAGCTCTTCATTTGAGGTCAGGGTAAACGGAATATCTTCTGTTCGCAGATGACGCTGGAGACGATCAATGAGGAGGTAATCACTTTTGGCAGCAACCGTTGTTGAAAAATCTCCAAATTCTTTGAGCGTTCCATGATACCGAGCGGCAAGGTTCATGCTAAACGCCTCAGGATAGCGTGTTCCATGAGGAGCAATAATGCAGATTGAATCAGGTTTAGAAAGATATAACGCGTGTTCGATGTGTTGATAGGCAGCCAAGCTCGCTGTGAGCTTTTCACGATGGGTCTTTCCAATCGAAGGAATAAGGAGTGGGGAGTGGGGGACGATGGCGGCGAAAACAATCATACGATTATTGGTTGGCTTGAGCGACCTGGATTTGGGGTTCGGGAACGATCGTGAACGGTTTTCCAATTTGATGAATAGCGATCACGTTAGGAGGAACGGTGATGACATTTTGTTGTTTCCAGCCCACGGTCTCAAATATGTCATTGGATGGAATGGGTCGAAGAATAGAGTTTTCAACCACATAGACAGCTGAGGAGGAAGCGGTACGAACAAGTTCGCCATCATGCAATTTATATGGGTCGCCAAGCGTGTAGCTATCAAGGGTTTTTTGAGTCATGGTATGAATGCGATATCTCTGAAAGTACAATGGCAAGAATAGCGCGCTCACAAGTGGATGGCGAATACCATCTTCAACATACCAGACGCCAGGTTGTGTTTTTGTTTTCATGAGGATGCCTTGGGGATAGCTGGTGGCGAGAGTGATCGCTGGTCCATCAGGATAGGCCGCCAAATCTGAATCTTCAACATCTTCTATCTCATCTTCGTTGAAGCTTAATTTTTTAAACACACTCATGCTTGCGATTTGACGCTTGGTTTCTTGGGCTAGGAGATAGATTTTTCCAGCTGGGTTGCGTAACAGAGAATAGGGCGCGAATTTGATGGGCTGACCATCGGGATAGTTTTGTACATCTGTGTCTTGCACTGTAACGATTTTCGATAGATCGACACGAGAGGCAAGAACCGCCTTTGAGGCGAACGGTCGTTTTTCACCAAAACGAATGAGATACGTTTTCCCGCTTGGTTTGGCAGCGACCACCGTTCCATCAGGGAAGCTGATGTGAAACCAGCGTTGCCAAATTCGCCACAGGTTGAGATTTCCGTGGATGTGGGGTGTATAGCTATATAGCATGGCTGTTGCCTGATTGACGGGAGTGATTTGTCGGCCATCGATCGTTGTTGTTTTTCCGATGGCATATCCGCCAATTGTAAAGCCACGGCCAAGTAGTTGGAGAAGATATTTTTCTCGATGCTGTTTTGCAGCCCACTCAAGTTGAGAGGCAAACCCCTTGTAGTTTTGGACGGCAGGATCATTCATAGAACATGAGTCGCAAACTCCAAAACCGGTTGCCCAGTCGAATTGTTTTTGAGCGGGACTCGGATCCTCAACCAGTGACTGTTCTTTCTGCATCAGAGCGAGTAGATATTTTGGGTTGAGCCTATATGACATGGCGACGCGCCAAATAATGTCAGCCACGGGTTTGATTTTGCCGTCAATATCTATTTGTGTTTGATCAGCGAGCGTTCCTTTTTGGGCTAAAAATTTGACCATTCGCTCATACGAAAAATCATCAGATTTAAAAATATCATCATCAGTCAAAATAAAATTTGGGTCAAATCCTTCATCTACAGACGTTGTTGACGTTGTTTGTGCTCGAATAGGTAGCTGAAGATTCGGTAGGAGAAAACAGACCAGAAGACCTAAAACAAGAAAAGGATATCTTTTCATGAGGCGATTGTAGCATGAGGAGGGGATTGGGACGACGGAGGAGAGGAAAAATGCTACATTAATGAGATATGAATCGTTTTGTGCAGCGCGTTGGATTGACGATAGCTATTCTAATGATGGGCGCTCTATTATTCGTGCTTCCCCTTGATAAAGGAGAACCTTTTTTGAGCCCAGATGAAACAGCCGTTGCTATTACGGCTTATCAATTGTCCGAAACTCGATCTTTTCGTTTGTCATGGGATTATTTGCGGCTATATCCTTGGGCACATCCACGCAGTTTTGTCACGCAGGGGGACGCCATGGTACCTGTTGGATTTTTGGGATGGCCAGTCATGATTGCTATCGTCATTCGACTGATTGGGTATTGGAGCATCGGGTTTTTGACCCCTCTACTCGTATTGTCGATGATGTATCCACTTTGGTCATTTACAAAATCATGGGGAAAGTGGGCGAGCGTTGCGGCTGTGTTTGGTTGGTTAACATTTCCGACGGTTATTTTATATGCGAATCGAGGCTTATTCCCCAATCTGCCCGTTCTTTGTTTGGCGATTTGGAGCGGTTGGCTGGTACTGCATGCGAGACGTGGATGGTATTTGATCATGGCGGGAGTGTTGCTGGGATTATCGTTGAGTTTTCGTCCGACCGAAGCAATATGGATTCTGCCGTGGATTGTGGGGTGTTGGATAAAAACAGACGTAATGGCGAATAGCATGAAAAGGTCGAACGCAAGCGGGGCGATGGCAAGCATACGCCCCTACGCCGCGTTCGTGATTCCCTTTCTGATCATCACTCTCTTTCATGCCTGGCTGGGTTGGAAAACATATGGGTCTTGGTTTGTGTCGGGTTATCAACTACGGGATACGGTTGTGACGATATCGGCAGCAGAGACCGTTGGAGGGCTGCATGAGGGAGGGCAAGAGAGCCTCGCTCCTACGGGTTTATTTGCAACCTGGCCATTTGGATTTCATCCGCGAAATGTATGGTTTAATGTTCGGTCGTATCTCCTGACCTATCTTTTTCCATGGACTCTCGTTGTTTTTTTCGCCGCAGTTCTTGCCTGGCGAGATAAAAAAAATCGAATCTGGATTCTACTTGGAGCGTGGACGATTGCGAGTCTGTGTCTTATGTATGGGCAAGGTTTGTATCAGGATCATGTGCAGATAAATCATATTTCGCTCGCCAATTCCTTCCTGCGCTATCTACTTCCCATCTCCTTTCTTTTCGCGATTTCTTTTGGCTGGCTGGTCCGGTCCATTTTGTTCATGTGTCATTCCCGCGCAGGTGGGAATCTTATCCTTCCGATCGAGCAAGATTCTCGTTTTCACGGGAATGACACGGGAGGACGTATGCGTTTATTGAAAATGTCTTGGTGTAAATTCCTCGTCACTATTCTCATTCTCGGTATTTCTGCTGGAGGTCTGTGGACCGCTTTTTTGCGTGATGATGAAGGTATTATGCAGAACCGCAAAGAGCTTGTGAAATATGATAAAATCATGATGCAAACGGTGCATCTTTTGAATGAATTCCCTGGGGAGCCGGTTATTTTTTCGGAGCGAAGCGATAAGATTTTTGTCTTTATCGCGCCGGTCGTATCACCACTCCCTACATTGAAGCTGATGAATTCCATGTTTCAAAATGATGAGCTGACAAAACTTTTCTTTTTACGTACGCAAACATCACAGCAGCTTGAAGACTGGAAGAAAGAGGGGATTGGGATCGAACCGCTGTTTACTGTCGAGAATGAAACGCTTTATCATGCGACTGCATTATGAAGATTCCTCGATTCATCGCGTACTCACTTTGCACCTTGCCATGGATCGCGGCTGTGTGTGTCGTGGGCTGGCTTGCTGTGCTTCGTTTTCCTCCTTCTGGGATATTCATTGTGTCTTCGCAGCTCGAACGGAACAATCCGTTTATTCATTCATTCCTTCCGGCGGAACGAGTCCTGCCGCCTGGCGTTCAGAGTGACGGTTGGACGGGGCAACGTATCACGGATGATCCGACCTATTTTACGACGACCGTGCCCGGCCCCTATCAAAGCGTTGATGTCGAATTGGAATTTCGAACATTGCAACAACCTCTCTTGGAATTTGGATTGGTGAGAGATGCGGCTGGAAAAGAATTAGATTTACAACCCATGTATGCGTCGCAGCTGCAGTCTGAGCAGTGGCAATCGGTAGATGGTGGATACACGCGGCAAGGCGCGTCGCCTTCTTCAGCTCAGAGTGATCAGGTACACGGGATCGCTGTTTGGGATGCGACAACGAGCATGCCTCTTCTCCAAGACCCTTCTCATCCGCTCGAACAGACCTCTTTTTCATTACGTGGCACTCATGATTTTTATGTTGTTCCTGCAGGTAGAGCACTTGATGTCACATTTGGCATTCAAGCCGCCAATCGAACCCAGGGAAAGGGTCTCATTTCAATTCGTGTGTTTCGTGGAGACGAGGAAATTCGCCGAGACGCATTTGATAGCAACGGACGCTTGGATACGCGCATGGGCATGGTGTTTGAGCATCATGTGGCGTTATCCGATGTGTCAGCGGGTGTCTATCGGATTGCATTTCAAGCAGATGATGATGTCTTTCTGCGATATCTCCGAACAACGAGTCAGCATTGGGTTGTTGGGCCACGTCTGAGTTTTGGCGATGTTGTGGGGTATGCGACTACGACCGTTCCGGGGCATGCCTGGACGAATAGTCGTCACATTGTTGCAGAAACACTGCATCGTGAAGGGCTGCAAGAGGTGCGTTTAGGCGATGTGCATACAAAGATTACGCATACCCATCAAGGCTATCGTCTTGATCGACATGATGAGCAGAGCGCTCCAGTTGAATTACGTGCTCCCAAAGGCGATGTACGTATCATTGGTGATGCCTGGTTTGCGTTTCGACCCGATGCATTTTTTGAACCAAAACCTGTTCGATTGACGGATGCAACAGAACTCGATCGTGAACATCTGTATCGAGTTGTGACGTCCTATCAGCGACCCATTCCCCTTGGTGATGGTTGGCTCCGCGCCACGTATCATTTTTCGATCGATCCGCATATAAACACGCTGCGTTTTGTATTGTCTGCCCCTGGACTTTTTTCCCGCCTTGGGGCCGTAGATATCCGACGCATCACCCTCCGCTATCAGCGTCCTGCTGTTTCCCTTCATGACTGGCTCGGGATTATCCGCCAAGAACTCGCCAACGCTTGGCATCGACTATGACGCTCTCCGTATTTCTCAAAAAAATTCTGTTTCATTGTACTGCCGTCGCACTCGTTTTGTTTATTTTCCTTTTGCTGCTTGAGTATCTCGTCCCAGGCTCTGTTTTGCCGTTCATCGATTTGATCGATGGATCGATGGTGGTACTGGGATTGTTGGTGATACAGATTTTTATTTGACTCACCTTACCCCTTGTTATCTCGAGCGGAGTCTGACAGAGCCTCAGCCCAAGGCTGATGACCTCGGGCTCAGAGGGATCGCTTCGTTGAAGCCAAATATCTACTTCGAATTCGAAGGGATTCTCTGCCCTAGGCGGATCTGCCTTGGGCATGACTCCGCTCCTCATCAGATTCGTTGGTCGGAATGACAAAATGGTTAATATTCAGAATAGGCTGTGCAAGATGAGTTATTTTAGCCATTGCTCTGCTAGCTCCTTATCTTGCAATACGATCGATAGTGTTTCGCGCAAATGGTCTGTGGCATATTGAGTCATGATTTCTCTGAGCGTTGATGGTGAGACGAGCACGTATTCCGTGGCTTTTTCACCAAGGCATTCCAGCTCTTGCTCGATGAGAGCATGAGGGAGGACGGATACGAACATGCGATTCTGCTTGTTGACTCGAGCGCCATCACCTGGCGCAACAACCTCGATTGTTTTGGTGGCATGAGTCGCGAGAAGATCGATGAAGGGGAGCGTATCTCCGGTTTTTTGTAACATGAGAATTTTTCCGAGTGAATACTGCACGCTTGGTCCCCACAGGGCTGGCCCGCCTTGAAACCCGCGATCAATATTTCCAGGCTCAAGGACGATACGCAGAAGCGCATTGCAGTGTTCATCGAAAATAAGACCAACATTCCCTGAGCCTTGGCGTAGGAGTGGCTGTTTCCAATCCCATGTCCGCCAGGGAGCTTTAAAGTGATATGAAACCCATTCAACTGAAAAGAATTTGCCTGGAGATTCGATGGAGGTTGTTTCAGGATTGATGTCCCAATCAGGTTTCAGTTCATCCAGAGAAACGCGTTTGAGTCCAAACTCGATGGTTTGGAGGAGAGGTTTGAGGAATTGGTCATGCAAATCGGCGAGAGAGGTGTAGAGGGGGAGCATAGAAAGAGTTTCAGCCAGTATAAACGAATGGTTTGATATGAAGAAGCCGGGCGACGCGCTGCTCGATGGACGGATGTGTCATCGGCAGCCGGCGTGCCCGGCGAAGAGGGAACTGTAGTTGGAGGCGCGCTCTACCGGAGCCGGCGCGCGGCCTGCCCGGCGGCCGTGGTCAGGAACGGGTTCAGCCAGCTCGGCCACTCGGCCAGGGCAGCAGCGTCAGGCATGTAGCCTTGCGAGACGATCGCGAGACCGTCGAGGACCTCATCGTCCACCCACAGGAAGTCAAGCGGGTTCCAGGCATTGGACCTGCCACCGGCGGGAACAGGCCCGGCCATGAGGGCCTGGTTGACGGCGTCGACTTCTCCCTTGGACGAGTCGAGGTTGATGAGGCAATAGGTGTTGACTTTGCCTTTGTACCGTCCGCCGTCTTCGCACGTCGACCAGGCGAGGCGCGTGTCACCGTTCTTCATGCTGGCGATGCGGGAGGTGATCAGGGCGATCAGGGGAACCCCACCGGCGTGCTTCATGATGTTGGTCATTGAGGCTTGGACCGGCCGCAGACCGGCCGTCGTCAGGACCAGCAGGCTGCCATCTCGAGCGGTACGCGCAGGGCCAAACCCTTCGGTCACAAGCCGCGACTGCTCTGCCTCATCCTGGCACTTGTAGGGCAGGATCTCGTTGCCCGGCTCGCTGCAGATGTGCACCAGGTAGAGGCGCTTGCCGTCCGGACGCCTATAGGTCACGAGACCCACAAAACCCGGACCGCCGCGCTCCTGGAGGAGAGGCTGATCCCAGCTTCCTCCAGCCTCTCGGTTTGCGTAGCAGGTCGTGCCGATGAGGCCGAAGAAGCCGCCATCGGTCCGCCCGACCTCCTGCTGAGAGGTCACCCACGGAGCAGCCAGATCACCCAGCGGCTTCTGCACCGTGCGCCCCATGATGGAGGGGACGCGGTCCAGGACCATCTGCTCGGCGGCCTTGATTTCGGACGGACCAACAAACGTAGAAACGGAATGAGCGTTCATGAGAACCCCGTATGCACGCGAAGCGTGCGTTTCGGGGCGACGCGTTTTGTCGCCTTGAGTCAACGACGCGTTTTATCGTTGACCATCCGACTCCCAGTCGGATTCTTGACTCTCCCTTGCGGGAGGACTGCATCATCTCGCACCCGCGAGGGTGCGCTTGCGATTTTTGCACGGCCTCCGCGCATCGTCGCAAATCGGTTATGTCTGGCATCCAAGCCAGCCTCCTCGCTTTGTTGGCAAGAAAGATCCTTAGCATAGGCAGGGCCTCATACAAGGAACCGATGATGATAGCTTCCAAACTTTAATATGCTAAATCTCGTAGAGTCAAGCATGGACTGTGTATAAGTTAAGCAAAAAATATGGCTTCATTGACAGAAATATAAAAAGGTGTTTTAATCTTCGGTCGCTCACGTCAAAAAAAGAAAGGAGGAGCGATGAAAGCTGCACGTCAACAATATCATGAGCTCACGACTCTTCCTATAGAGGGGGAGGAGAGGGAATATCCTAAGGTGGCCTTGAAGCCTGAGATGGTCGAGGCGCTTCCTTTGGAGGTCATCAACAGGTTTTTGAGAGCGAATGGTTCTTTGCCTTTTCCGGCCGCAGGTTCGGAGGGTGGGTGGAAAATCATTGGCGTCAATCGAATCCGAATTCCTCATGGCAACGATTGGTACGTCATTCATGAGGTCTATGTTGAGGCTCCTTGGGGAGACAAGCGCTCGTACTACATGAAGAGTGCTGGTGGGGCTGGCTGCGTTCTCATTCCCTTCGCTCGCGCGCCGATCTTCGGTGACAGCAAGGTGCTAATGGTACGCCAGTCTCGCGCTCCGCTTGGAGGAGCGTGGACAACGGAACTCGCCCGTGCGGGAACGCCTCCAAAAAGGAAGCTTGCCAGACTCGCGGGCTACGGCGAGGGTATCTCTAGCTCGTCGGACAATCCCGAGTTCAACAAGCTTGTTTCTCTGACAGAATGGAGGAACGCGAAAGCGGTCCGCGCCGCTGGTCTGCCTCTGTCCACGCTCGCACTGCTTGAGAGGGAGCTTGGTGCGCTCATCGAAGCTGGAATCAGTATTCGAGGAGTGATCCCCTTGGGCAAGTTCTTCGAGGACACGGGTATAAGTATGGTACCGGTCTACGTCTATGCCTTCGAGCTGGACTGCATCCCTGACCGGCTGAGCGAGCTTGACCGTCATCGCGACGGTAAGCGCTGGGAACTCCGCGTCCATACCGTGGATGAGATCGAGCTTAATCCCGACGAGCTCGGTGCCGATGCCCACTCATCAACGGCCATTCGGCGCTTCTTGGCCCACCACAAGAAGCAACAAAAACTTCTCTCAAGTAGAGGCGCCATCGGCGTATCAGCTTGAGCTCAGACTGCGCAGGGTTGTTGCTCCACACCCTGCGCTTTGTCGTTTTATATACAAAATTTTTATTAAAAGGCGTAAACCTCATTTCATAAAATAACTGCGGCGTCAATATACAGAAGAAATACATTCCCATAAAGGCTGTGCCACAGTATGTTGCTCGCGAGCGACATGCCACGTGAACCATCGCAGCAGAGCCCCGTAGAAGGCGTAAACTCGCTTCGCTCGACGTCTCACGTGGCACGTAAAAACCACCGTTGGGCGGTGGTTTTTATATGGCGGAGAGGCAGGGATTCGAACCCTGGCGGGGCTTGTGACCCCCTAGGAGATTAGCAATCTCCCCCCTTCAGCCTCTTGGGTACCTCTCCCTAAATGGATGTTTGGCTGGAAGGTCTTCGTAGATTAGCAGTCATGACAAGCGGTTTCAAGGGCAAGGCGCGATGACGCCTATATTGACAAGGCAGGTGTGCCATATCATATTGAATTCTTCCTGAGATTCTCTTGGGAATTGCTCTTTTCCTTCTTACAGAAAGGTTGGTGGCGCATGGAAGAGCTGCGGCCTGGAACGGTGTTTGCTGGTAGGTATCGGATAGAGCGTTGCCTCGATACGAGCCTTATGGCGCATGTGTACGTTGCCCAAGACACGCATTCAGAATGTGATGCGACAGTGGTGTTAAAACTGGTGTTGAATTGCACGGATTCAACTCTACGTGCCCGCGCGTACCTTGAAGCGCGAATTCTCACTGAGCTTCACCATCCCAACATTCAAAAATGCCGCGGCATTTTTGAGCATTCAAACGTTCTGTATCTCGTGATGGATTTCTGCATTGGGCGGGATTTATCCCGTGTTTTGGACGAAAAGTCTCCTCAGCTCTCTGTTCGAAAACGTTTTCTCATTGCACGAGACCTATGCGATATTCTCGGATACATACATGCGCACGGGATCGCGCATCGTGATTTCAAGCCTGATAACCTCATTCTTACCAGCATTGGCGATGTACCGCATGTTACGCTGATCGATTTCGGCGTTGCTCGGCCGATTGTTGATGGTGAGGAGAGCATTCCTGATGATGGTTGGGTTGGTACGATCGGTTATGTCGCACCAGAATGTATCTGCAAAGGTGAGATGGTGCACGGCGAGGCTCTCGTCTTTGCCGATATTTTTGCCCTAGGGGTAGTCCTGGCCGAGCTCCTCACAGGCACGGATCCGTTCTTTGATAAGAAACCATCTCAGATAGAGATGATGATGTTGTGCAGGATGGAAATTCCGGTGCATACCGAAGATGCCAGTCTTGCGACATGGCTCAAATCCATAATGGCATATGCTCCTGATAAGCGGCCTTCACTGCTTCAGATACGAGCGGTTCTCGACGAACTCTTGGACAAACTTCCACCTTCTTCTCCACACCTCGTAGCCCGTGGATCACGAGATCGAGGCGTGATGACCGATCCATCGATCCATCCTACTCGTCCAGGCGCGCATCCCACAGACGAGTCGTAGTCCAGCCTCGCCCTCCTTCTTCGGAACGGGGGCTTTTCAAAATGCGTATTTTTTTGGCTCATAAAAGCCATTTTTTGCCTTTTTATCTTGACAAAACAACTAGACTCATCCATATTGAATTCTCCCTGGGATGGTCTCAGGGGAACTGGTGTTTGACAACCTACAGGAGGGAAGTCCATGTTTAAGCCTTGCGTCGGGATGGTCGTTGATAATGAGTACAGACTCATCAGGCCACTCGGCGAGGGTGGCATGGGAATCGTTTTTGAGGCCGTTGATAGTCGTGGTCGTCAGATTGCCCTCAAGTTCTTGAAGCTGGAAGCGGCAGGCGAGCATAAACGTTTTCAGCAGGAAGGAGCGATTCTTCAAAGGCTGCAGCATCCGAACCTGATTAAGTGTTTCGGCACAGGTCAAGAGAAAGGTGTCGCTTATCTTGCTCTTGAGTATTTCGATGGCAGGTCGTTGGCCGAAGTCCTGCGGGATGAGGCACTGTCGACGTTGCAGCGGCTCCATATCGCTACGCAGCTCAACGAGGTGCTTTACTATATTCATTGCAATAAAATTGGCCACCGTGATATCCGACCAGACAACGTCCTCGTTTGTTTGACGTCGCAGATTCCGTTGGCAAAGCTCGTCGATTTTGGAATCGTACGCGATCGAGGCTCTAAAGATCGAATGACACTCAATGCAGGGCAGTTGCTGGGCGCTGTTACTCATCTACCTCCAGAGTCATTTTCTAATAGGCACATGCCAAGTGATAGAAATCTTGTCGCGGCTGATCTCTATGGACTTGGACTTACCCTCGTCGAGCTTTTTACGGGCAAGGATCCCTTTGCGGAAATACAACCGCAACTGCTTTTGGAGGCTAGATTCCATGGGCTGGAGGTATCGGTTAACATCAACACCGGCTTTACCCCGCTCGACGATCTCTTGCGGGCCTTAATTGATTCAGAGCCGGTGAATAGACCTCGCTACGAGGACATTCGTGAGGCCCTGAATTCGGTACCTGATCATGCATGGCTCGCGTATGTGAGAGAGACGGAGCAGAGGCGCTCATCCTTTCCGGGTGCGCGCGCTTCGTTTCAAACGCAACTGTCCATTGAGGCGCCTCGTCGTCCTTCGCCTCCCCCGCCACTGCGACCGGTTCGAATCGTTCCGGCACCTCCACAGGCAGTTGCCGCACAAGCCGCCGCCGTGAGCTTCGACCTCGCTGTAGAGCCTCAGGCCGTGTCGAGTGCGCGTCCTCGTTCTGGAGCGCGACCAATTGACCCTGCTCTTCTTAGGTTGCGGGCTGGTTTTCCGGCTTTGGATCAGGATCCTTTCCAAACGGATCCGGGTTCTCGTCCTGCGTCGTTGCCGGGCGCTCCGCAGCAGCCTTTGCCTACACTCGGGCAGTGGCTCGCCAGCGCACCAATTGTATTCTGGTTGGTGCTTGCGAGTCTCGGTATCCCCATTTCGGTCGTGGGGGTCGTCGTCATCATCCGCGCTCTTTTACGCCTGTTCTAGGCGCTCTCCAGCCCTGCCCTTCCGGCTTCATAGGAAGGGCTTCTTCGTATCCAATTTTTGACAGTATTTTTGAATATGTCACGATGATGTTGTCGAGAAAAACTCGACTGGGGAGAAAGGAGCCGAGTCATGTCAGCTCAGTTACAAATCAGTCCGTTCTTTGCACAACGATATGTCCTCGGCTCTGTAATAGGGCAGGGGGGAATGGGGTATATTCAACAAGCGACAGACATACAGGCGAGGGATGCCGCTCAGATCGTAGCGATCAAGTTTCCATGGGCGCATCTGATCAGTGATGAGACGCTTGTCAGGCGTTTTATGCTAGAAGGGCAATTGCTCTGGAGGCTTTCTCATCCGCATGTAATCCGATGTTATGACTACGGGATATATGAGGAGTATCCGTATCTCGTATTTGAGCTGTTAGGCCGCGGTTGTAATCTTGAGAAGACGATCAGAAATAGCTGGTGCACCCGGAGACAGCAGTTGTCTATCGCTCTGCAGCTCGTGAGCGCACTTCGGTACATCCATCAACAAGGAATCGCACATCGCGATATCAAGGCTAACAACGTGTGGGTGAGCTGGCGTGATGATGGTTCCCCATGGGTGACATTGTTTGATTTTGGGATCGCGCGCGATATGCGAGCTCGCACGAGGATCACCCTCCCTCCGTCGCTTACTCCGGGAACGCCGAGCATGATGCCCCCGGAAACCATTTTTATTGATGCAGAGATCACGCTAGACACGTTTGCCGCCTGCGATCTATACCAGTTGGGGGAGGTATTGATTGAGCTTCTTACTGGGGCGGTTTATTTTTCCGGCCCCAGCCTTAGAGAGATACTCAAAAAGAAGAAGGAACGCCCACCACTGGAGCACATTAAGGTACAGAGCCCCGTATTGGCGAACTGCCTTGCAGGCTTGCTTGCGCCAGAGGCAGAGGACAGGCCGACGATTGATGAAGTTGAGTCCATCCTTCAGACAGAGTTGCAAGCTTGCTCGTAGCCCTCCTCATCCGGCCCTCATACACAATGGGGGCCTTATCGCATCCCGTCTTTGTCTGGCGAAGCAGTTGATACAAACAGCTCTGCAGGAAAGTTGGAGGATGTTTCAACGGAGTAATCAGCGCGAAGCACGAGGTATTCAAAATGATAATGCGCACGTAATTTCTCCGCAGGGATAAAGTAGAGACAGGTTGAGAGGGCATCAGCGAGCATGGTGCTCGGGGCAACGGTCCACGTAGCGAGGATATGCTGAGGCGAGGTAAGGGTATGCGGATTGATCGTATGATGAAAACCTTGCCAGGCTCGACGATTGCCGGCTGAGCCGCAGATACTTTGATTGCCGATGGTTGCAACTCCGACAACTTGGCTCAAATCAGCAGGATGTTCAAGTCCAACACGCAAGAGTTCTCCGTCTGCACGGCGATGCAGAATATCTCCGCCCGCATCGATACAAAAAGAGTGAACGCTGTTATCTTCAAGAACCTCGCCAACCAAGTCAATCAGATAGCCCTTGCCAGCCGCACCGAAATCGAGGAGAGCTGGTTTTTTGATGGTTAGGTTTGGTGTGTCCCAACTCAGTACTTCATCCCAAGTCGGCGGTGTATGTAGTTCTTTTGATTTGAGCGAGTAGGTTGCGTCATAGCCTGCTTCGACGAGGGTTTGACCGATGAGAGGCGTGAATGCGCCTTCTGTAAGGGTATAGAGCGCATGATAGAGTTTCAGCATTGGCTCTGCATCCATCGGGAGGGCGTATGTACCGGCTGCGCGCGACATGGTTGTGACGAGTGAATCCTCTCGAAAACGGGAATAGGCCACATCGAATACATGGATGCGCGCCATGATATCTGACAACAAACGCTCGCGTTCTTGTAACGCGAGCTGTTCGTAGATATCTATTTGCCAATGCGTGCCAATGGCCTCAAACGTATATGAGAACATATCAACTCTCCCATTTGTCATTCCCACGAAGGCGGCCTTCGGTACACTCAGGCTCTGAGCTTGTCGAAGAGGAATCTTGCTCGATCATGGGATCAAGATTCTCGTTTTCGGAAGGAATGAGAGGCTTATTTTTGAAACCGAACTACGATTTCGCCTGTGTTTTGATTTTTTGAATGGCATCATTAAAGCCTTTTGGTGTTAATGATGAACCGGACACCTTTGTAAGGTTCACTTCGTTGATATTTTTTCCAACCACGTATTGCTTATAGTTATCTGTAAATACCTGCTGCCAGTGTTTTGAGGCTGGGACTTGTGCCTTCACACTTACTTGGGCGTCTGTGATCACATCATTGGTGAGCGTAACGCTGACGCCGAGCATTTCAGTACCAGCCGGTGAAGTATATGCTCCGTCAGCAGCGTATGTGCCATTTTTGTAGCCGCCCTGCTGTGTAACGACAGGTGGCACCGTCGCGACGGTCCCTGTTCCGGGTGTCGTATTCGTGATCGGCGTGGGAGCATTAACAGTTTTGCTTGAAAAAAGATAAACCGCAACACCCGCACAAATGATAATCAATCCACCAATGAGAAAGATTTTCGTTTTTGATACGGAAGGGGCTGGTGATGATTGGTCCATAGAAAACAAAAAAATAAAAAGGGTCTATCTCTTATAGCAGATTTGTATTTGAGTGAGCAAGCAAAATCTATAAGGTGTTCGGTGGATATCTTTAATGATGTAAACATGAAACACGCGTTATCGCTTGAAAAAAACGGCTATTCAGATGTTTGCGTGAAAAACTATATCTTGTGGTATAATCTTTCCGGAACCACAATAGGTAGTAAAAATGAGGTATGTCTTGCGTTCAACATGAGTATCGATGTAGCCACTGTCAAAAGCTTTTATTCAAAGGCTTGTTGGTGGAGGGTGAACTCGAGGTGAAGTGCAAGGCTTGTCATGTCCTTACGGTGGTTTCCGCCAGTCAGTTCAACGAATTGCTCTGTTTAATTCCTCATTGCCCTCATCGCATATCATTGCAACAAAAAACCAATTCATAATCTTCACACTCTAGCGGCGTAGACTATTTCTACGACGACCGAAGCTCCAGAAGCTCACTCAAGGTGGGTTTTTATTTTTATAACACATATGACTACCGCAACAGCTCCAACTCGTCCTTTTTCTGTCACCAAACGCAATGGTGAACAGGTCGAATTCAATCAAGAGCGCATCGTGCAAGCGATTCAGAAGGCCGGAGAAGCGACTGGTGAATTTGAGTCGCAGGAAGCACGAAGATTGGCTGCGACGATCGTGCTGTTTGTGCAGAAGCGCGCACAGGCTGCGCAGGGGATTCATGTTGAAGAAATTCAAGACATCGCGGAGTTTGCATTGATGAGTTCTGGGTATTTCAAAACTGCTCGAGCCTACATCGTGTATCGCGAAAAACGATCACAGGCGCGTGCGGCGCAGGGTGCGGTTATTGAAGTTGAAAAAACGATCACAGAATATCTTCAGCAATCCGATTGGCGCGTGCATGCGAATGCCAATCAGGGGTATTCACTCGGCGGCATGATTTTAAATACATCAGGGAAACTGATTGCGAACTATTGGTTAAACTCGGTGTATTCCAAACCAGTCCGTGAAGCGCACATTGATGGGGATTATCACATCCATGATCTCGATATGTTTTCTGGCTATTGCGCGGGCTGGAGTTTGCGTCAGCTGCTTGAAGAGGGATTTAATGGTGTCCCAGGCAAAGTAGAATCATCTCCACCGAAGCATCTTGAAACAGCGGTGGCACAGATGGTGAATTTTCTTGGAACATTACAAAATGAGTGGGCCGGAGCGCAGGCGTTTTCATCGTTTGATACGCTGCTCGCACCATTCGTGAAAGTTGATAGCCTGACAGAGCAGCAAGTGCGACAATGTATTCAGCAGTTTGTGTTCAATTTAAATGTGCCGTCACGTTGGGGTACGCAAACGCCATTTACGAACATTACGCTTGATTGGGTCTGTCCTGAGGACTTGCGCGAGAAGAAGCCGGTGATCTCAGGGACGTCCCTGCCATTTACCTATGGCGAGTGTCAGCCAGAGATGGATTTGATCAATAAGATTTTTATTGAAGTCATGTCAGCAGGGGACGCCAAGGGACGTATTTTTACCTTTCCCATTCCGACCTACAATATTACAAAGGATTTTGATTGGGAGAATCAAAATGTCCAAGCGTTATTCGAAATGACGGCCAAATATGGGATTCCCTATTTTCAAAATTTCGTAAATTCAACCCTCAACCCCAGCGATGTGCGCAGCATGTGCTGTCGACTCCAACTCGATTTACGCAAGCTTCGTGCGCGTGGCGGGGGATTGTTTGGATCAGCGGAGATGACGGGGAGCGTGGGAGTTGTCACGATCAATTTGGCACGTATCGGGTATCTAGCAAAATCAAAGGAAGATTTTATGCAGCGCCTCACACGACTCATGGATCTTGCGAAAGAGTCGCTCGAGCTCAAGCGCAAAGTGGTTGAAGACAGTATCGAGCGCGGTCTTCTCCCATTTACCAAGCGGTATCTTCCAAGCCTTCATAATCATTTTTCAACTATCGGATTGAATGGCATGAATGAGGCTGCGTTGAATTTTCTTCAAAAAGATATTTCAACTCCAGAAGGAAAGGCGTTTGCCGTAGAGGTGCTTGAGACGATGCGTCAGCGCTTGGCGGATTTTCAGGAAGAAACAGGTCATTTTTACAATCTTGAAGCGACGCCAGCCGAAGGCACGACGTATCGGTTCGCCAAAGAAGACAGCGTACGTTTCCCGGGCATTATCCAGTCAGGAACGCGAGAAGCACCATACTATACAAATTCGACGCATTTGCCCGTCGGATATACGGACAATCCGCTAGACGCGCTGGATCATCAGGACGAACTTCAAACAAAATATACAGGCGGAACCGTTCTGCATTTGTTTCTTGGTGAGCGCATTCAAGATTGGAAAACCTGTCGTGAATTTGTGCGTAAGGTTGCGAATGGTTATCGTCTGCCATATTTTACCATCACCCCGACGTTCAGTATTTGCCCCGCACACGGGTATCTTCGAGGAGAGATTGCGAGCTGCCCAACATGTAACGCGCAGTGTGAAATTTGGTCCCGTATTGTTGGATATTTTCGTCCAGTTGATCAGTGGAACAAAGGAAAACAAAGTGAGTATGATGAGCGTTCGGAATATTGCATTAATACTGCGCAGCTCGCTCAAGAGGAGGGTGTCGTTGTTGAACCAACGCCTGCCGTGGCCATGGTATGAACATCGCTGGGTTTCAGGCCATGAGCTTGATTGATTATCCCGGCGTTATTTCTGCGATGATCTTTACGCAAGGGTGTGTGTTTCGTTGTCCGTATTGTCATAATCCAGATCTTGTTTCGCACACAAATCAATCATCAGGGATTCCATTTGAAGAAATTTTGACACGGCTGCGTCGTCATCGAGCCATGGTTGAGGGGGTGTGTGTGACGGGCGGAGAGCCAACCATTCATCACGATCTGCCCGACGTGCTGCGTGCGCTGAAACGAGAAGGATTCCTCGTGAAATTAGATTCAAACGGCGTTCATCCACACATGATCAAACAGATCATTGATGATCGGTTGGTCGATTATCTGGCCATGGATCTTAAACAGGTCTGGGAGAAATATGATGAAGTGGCACGGACGGGTTCGGATCGTGTCATTGAGAATTGTAAGCAGACGTTTGACCTCATTCAGTCTTCACAAATTCGTCATGAGTTTCGGACGACGATATATCGCGGACTGCATACGGAAGATGATATTATGCAGATCGCGATGCAGTTAGGGCAGGGGGAACGCTACGCGCTTCAACCTATCCGATATGGAAAAACGCTTGATTCGCAATTGGCGATTCTCCCTCCCGTTGATGTTGAGAACATTGCGGCCACGATACGTGTACGCAGACCGGATATAGAGCTTCTTATTCGAGGATAATTCATTCGATATGAATCGCATCATTTTTGCATTGCGCCTTGCGCTCGGCTGGATTTTCTTTTACGCCGGGATAAGCAAGGTGCTTGATCCATCGTGGTCAGCAGCGGGATTGCTGAAGAACGCCACCACGTTTCCCTCTCTCTTTCACTGGTTCGCGAGTCCTAGCGTAAGACCCGAGCGTTGTTTTGGTAAAAGAATCACATCCTATCATTGCGCTTCGTAGACCTCCTTGTTACCGTTTTGCATGACTATGCTCAACCTTCACGATCTCGCGCGCCTGGTAGACAGGCACTGGAATTGTACGGAAAAAGAATATCCGCCGTTACGTCATTTATCTGATCCAGAAGATAGACGCCGTTTCAATTTGCGGCATGCGCTGAGCCATCTTCATAAGCAATTAGGAAAGTTCGAGGATGGGCACGAAGAAGCGGAGCACGGAGATCCGGCTCTGTTGAACGATCATGAACGAACGGTTACGTTGCTTGGAAAATTACTGATTGGGACAATGCATTACGCTTCGCTCAGCGGCAGTAGCGTGGGGGAGATTGAGGGGTGGGTTCAGAAGTGGGTAGAGGAGAATGAGGGAAAGAAATAGGGTTGCGGATATGGCTCACTTGATCCTGAAGCGCATCTCGTGTACGATTTGGCGCGCCACAAGAATAGGTTCTGGAGAGGTCGCATAGTGGTCGAGTGCACTTGCTTGGAAAGCAAGCGTACCGCAAGGTACCGAGAGTTCGAATCTCT
>CAYRMN010000011.1:0-19845 GCA_964425575.1 uncultured Gammaproteobacteria bacterium
AGCTTGGCACGCTGGCCATTCCGAGGGGCACTGAGCCATGAGCACCACGCTGGTAAGACCGCCTCCATCCGTGCCCCCACTACCTGAGGTCATCGCCGTCGTGATGGTCGACGAAGCCGTGGTTCCACCTTCGCCACCGGAGGTCGAGCCGCTGCTCGCTCCTTCGACCATCACATCACGGCAGGCAGAAAGAATAATAACCATCAACCCGAGACACATTGCAAAGGATTTCATGTTTTTCCAAAACCTTTCTCTTCTTATTGAAGAACGAATCAAATTCAGTATCTTTTACAACTGCCTGCGATCATTGCATAAAACACATGTCTTATCAATCATTCTTGTCGCATCATTCGCTCACCCATGTGTTCTTGTTCTTCAGAACAGAGTAACAAGATCAGAGAGACCTTCCAAACTCATCTTGGATCACAATCCCACTCCACGATATTGAAAAATCATGAATTCGGATTGACGGAAGAGCATGAGTCCACACTCCTCCGTAAGGTTTGCCCGTCAAGCGGTGGGATATGATGTATTCTAAGAAAAAATGAGACGAATTTGGAAGGTGCACAGAGAGAATTTCATACAATGGGGCCAGACAGGATAACTCGGCGATCAGGCACGACACTTGGCCGCCCATCAACTATTTTTGTTGATTCAACATCCTGTGTCGCGACTACTGCGTATCCCATTTTTTTATACGTAGAAATAATGATGCCCTGCTGGATCGACGTCCGTACCACGGCGCGTTGGTATCCATATTGTCGCGCGACTATAAAACGCTCACGGATCAGTCCATGCGCGATACCCTGCTGCCGCACTCGTGGATCAACGAACAACTCACTCAGGTAGAATCCCGTGCACAAATCTTGGGGCAAAAGCTTCAAGACGTCGTCTTTACGGGTAAGGTCGAAGCCCACTGATACGCCGACGATGTACCCGTCTGCTTCATAGACGTGAATGATCGAGTCACCCCACGCATCAATCTCTTCAAACATGTGGATGACGTTCGCTAGAACGTGCTTCTCTTCCCATGGCTTTTCAGCAAAGCACTCTGCATAGAGGCGAGAGACGCGCTCTGCATCCGATTCTTCATACCGACGAATTCTTCCCATGATGAAACCCTCCTATGTCAGATTGATTGAGCTCAGTGCGTTGCGTATCGATATCTACCTGAGATACCGATATACACGCACCGAACAAATCATTAGATCTGAAACCTGGTTTTAGGATCTTCAATCAAGCGCATCTTGTAACACGTTATGCCGTTACGCTCCTGATACCGACCTACGAGTAGTGGAAAGAACGCTTCGCCTTTCAGATTTATTTCGACAAAATCCTGGAGTGCGTCCGTCATGGAGACATCTTTCAATGAACCATACACTTCATAAAATGTCGTTTGAGGATCAATGCCGCTATCGTCTGCTTCTGGATCTATGTTTGTACGTTGAATAAAATCTTCAAGAATAGAAACCAGCTGTTCACGAACCCGGGGAACGTCTTTTGGTCCACACTCGATTTCTAATCCACACGGAACGTATTCACTGAGAGGACCAAAGAGTTCTGACGAAAAGCTGGGCCAAAACACAATATTTGGAATTCGCAGACGCCGTGCAAGACGAATATTTTCCGGTTTTGGGTTCGTGATAATAATGAAGATGTCAGTTGCGGAAATCGTACCGTGCAGATCGATCGTCCAGCGATATTCTTGAGAGAGCTTCATAATTTCTGCCGCTCGACGTTTTGCGAATTGAGGAGACTCCAGATCACCAGGTGCGCTCCGATTCAGATCGCCCTCGAACTCACGCGTTCCAGCTTCAAACGCGCGCGGATTACCGATGATCCAATCAAAGCCGCTGCTGCGCGTTTCGAGATCGCGTAGTGCATCAACACCGATAGATTCATTTCCATGTGTCCCACCAATAAAGAGAAGATTTTTCATATTATGACGATCAATGAATACATAAAGCCCCTCTGGGCAAGAGGGGTGTATGGATGAACATGCGCTGTTCAAACAAGCCGCTCTTATACCCAAGAGGGGGATGTATGTCCGTGATGATTCACGCGATCGAGCATCAAACGATATCCGCCCATGCCACGTTTGAGCCATTTTGAAATTCTCGCGACGGTGGTTGAGCTAAGCTTGGTCCGACGCTGTATATCGACGTATGAAAAATTTGCATCAAGCATCCGTGCAACCTGCCAGCGCTTTGAAAACTCGACAATCTCTTCATCTGTCAGAAGGTCACGAAAAAATCGCTTTGCTTCGCGAAGATCTTTCAGTTCCAGTACCGCCTGAAATAAGGCGTCTGAACGAGAGGTATCCCATTTCATACTGAGAGCATATCTCAATCAATTACTTTAGTCAAGTAAAGTACTTGCACCCTGCATAAAAATGAAGAACCCGCCCACCGCTAAAACGATGAACGGGCTTTTTTAGGTAGAACGTCAGCTTTCTCCCGGGCGCTTGAAGGCGTACGTGCGCCCTTTCACGCGGCCGGGATGATGGTCCATGATCGCGGCTGATCGTCGCACGTAATCCAGCGCTTCATTGAGCGTGATCCGGGTGAAGTGGAGGTACCAGGCCTCTTGAGCAGAGCGCGGGACACTAAAAGCGTCTGCGTGCTGGCCAAAGTCTCGGTACCACGTCTCCTGACTGATGGCCTTTCCGGCGATGGCGGCCAGTTGGACGGCATAGCTGTAGTCATGGAAGACTCGCGCGGCTGCAGAACCGAAGTTTAACCAGTAGATATCGCTCTCCAGTACATCGCACTGGAGGCCAAGCATATCGGTCACCCATTGGACGAATTCAAGCGACCGCTCGCAACTCTCATGCGTCTCACCGGGTGAACCGAAGATGAGCGAATATTGGAGATGTGCGCCGCTCCCACGCAGATTCAGGATGGCTTGATGATTCTCGCTGAGACGAGACCCGCGCGTTGAGGATTTGAACACACCTTCAGTCAGGATGCGTTCGTCGCCTGAATCCATACCGCAGTTGATCATGAGACGGTCGTCGATGAGACCGAGCCAACTCTCGAGGAGTTCCGGCTGATGGGCCAACCCATGGGCACGACCGTAGAGGATGAGGCTTGGCGTGCGGAATCCCACCTTGCGCAGACGCTCTGCCAACGGTCGCATCTCGTAGGCTGAATCGGTGACATTGTAGAAGTTGGTGATACCGAACGCCTGGTAGCGCTCGATGAGAGCCGCGAGATAGCCCTCGCTCGGAATCCGAATGTCGCCGATGCCAAAGATGGTGCAATAGGTGCAGGCATCTTTCCCCTGCGTGCGCGTACACCCTTGGGCGAGGTGGATCGTAGCTCCTCGAACCTCCTCTGGTCGCGCATGCTTGTGCCCGTACTGGGAACGATAGGCCGTCCAGATCGCATTCCAGTACGCTGGTCCAAACAGATCCAACTTCGGGAAAACGAACCCGTCCATGGGATCCATTCTAGATGCCTTCGCGTCTCGTCGGCGCGTGAGCTCGAGTCGAAGTACACCGCTCTCGTTCGAATGTTGCGCCGCTTGACCCGCGCTCGTGGCGACTTCGGGGATGCAGAGATCCTGCAGCGCCATGTGAGGAATCTCCCGGAAGAATTGGCGCACCGCATTCGTGCTGTTACTCGTGAACACGGCATCGATCGGATGATCGGGAAGAGCGAGGAGCTGAGGAGCACGGAAGATGGCGGCGTCGTTCCCGGCAATGACGTAGGTGGCACCGAGCTGTTTCGCATGGCGCGCCAGCTCGAGACCGCGCTCCATACCGGAGACGACGAGGCTAAGACCCACGACGTCACCCGGCTGAACGACCTCAGCGAGGTCAACGTGACCTTGAATGAACTCGTCGTGCAGGACGACTTCCCAACCCTCCTCGTAAGCAACCGTGCCGATCACGTTCAGGCCGAGATGTGGCCAGACGCGATATTGCTCTTCGCAGTCGACATTCTGCTCGACGTTGATGAGTACAAAACGACGCTTTGTCTTCTCCTGCTGCATGAAGACGACGGCCAGGAAAACCGGCGAGGACTCGACATCTGGCTTGCAATAGAGGTCGTGGTTCAGTCCGATGATGACCTCTCTCTTCACTGGGACATACTCGGGTTCGAGCAGCTTTCGGCGCACGTATTCCCAGTACCATTTCGCTCCGAACCACGTCGTCTCTGGCAGCTGACGTCGCCAGTTTTCGTACCTGGTATTTTCGTTGACCCATTCGTGACGAGCATCATCCCAGTGGATGTTCTGCAGATTGCCCCACAGAATCCAGGCCGGCTGATGCTTGTCGTACGTAATGTCCACCCGCAGCAGCGAGAGGATCAGGAGCGGAACCAAAAACCATCGCATCATCTCGCACCTCCGCGGTTAGGAGTGAGTCTTTAGTATCTACATAAGCTATGAAAGAGCAGCGTTCTTTATGTTTAGCGCAGCTGAGGCATAAGAGTCAATATCCAAGCATGGGTGTGGTCGTACAAAAATGTATCAAAAAAATACACTTTTTTAGTAATATACCTGATTCTTTTAAAACGACGATACACTGCTCTCGCCACCTTCTCAGACACGTTGTAGGAGGAATGCAATGAAATTTGACACCCTATATCAGAAACGACCTCTCGTTCAGCGCCTGCAATCGTCTCAACGCGGCATACCTCTACCCAGAGCCGATGAGCAAAATCGTGACATGATGCAACGATATGATATCGCAACATTTCGAGTCAAAAGGAATCGAGATAAGTGCGCATATCACATCGTCTACCGAAATAATGTGGGAATAATGGAGGAACGGTGCGTTTGGTTCATCTCCCAAAAACCCCTTGAAAAGGATTGCTTCTCGATCCCTCTGTGCTCAACTTCTCTTGAGGTTTTCGCTGTCGTCCTCAATCAGAAGAAGCGCACCTTTCGTCGATTAAAGATCACATTGCTAGCTATCAGCGAGCTTGCGACGGAAGGCATCGAACAAAATCCTGGCTATCCCAATCCTGATCCCGATCCCAATGATGGCTGGTGATGCCCATTACAACGAATGAGTCACAAACATCCTCCCTGCTCCAACATCCGCTTTTCATGAGCCCCATCTTGTTGGAGCATTTTGTTATGACGATTTAGCACAGGAATCCTTCAAGAAGTTTGAGATGACACACGCGTGTTCGCATGTGACTCGCGTGTACTATTCCGGCAACCCACGATACAGATATTGGAATACCTGTGCTTGATATTTGGCGAGGGCAGCATTTTTAATAACAAAGGCAGTTTCAGTTGTAAAATCAATCAGCGCGATCTTGTTTCCAAAAATGAATTGACTCACCCCCTGCTCAAACGGATCAAACGAAGCTGGCAACATACGCGAGGCACACTCCAAGCGTTTTTTATACGTGGATTTCCGCAAGGCGCTATTCGTAATCACAAAACGATCGATGCGCTTATGTTCGATGCGTTCGTAATACCCAACGGGCATATAGCGCTGCGCGGAGACGGATGGGGTATAGCCGTCATACCTGAAAAACGTCGTGGCTTTCGGCGTTGAGGCTAACACATCTTCCCAGACCTTCAGCATCTCTTTGCCATGGTAGACTCGAACATCATCGGAAACATCGTCCTGAAGATCATATTTTTTTACCTTTTTTAGCTGGAGAGCAAAAGCCTTATCACGTGAGGCTCGCCATTTTTCCAATGCGTGTGTACCAGTCGTGCGATACGAGATACGTTTTATTCCCTGCACCTGCTTTACAAGCTTCTTTTCAACCAAAGAAGGGAGCGTGTCATAAATAGCCGGACGATGCAGACGGGTCTCGCGTGCAATCTGACTGATATGAAGCGGACCCTGGATAGATAGGGCATGCCAGATCCTCGCTTCACGCTCAGATAATCCGGCAACTTTGAGTCCCTCGATAGCAGAGGTGTTGTTCATATCCTTGTCATAACCGATATATAAAAAAGTGTCAAAAATATTTACACTTCTAAAAAGGAAAGGACCGACGAATCCGATGGATCCGACGGTCGAAGGACGTCAGGCGACGAGACGGCTCTGGACCGGACGGATGCGAGGATCCGTATCACGGGCGACCATCTGCCAACTGTAGTCGAAAAGTGGATTGTGGGCATTACCCAACCGATCGAAGATGCGCGTTTCCCACGAGATACGCAGCCAGGTGCGGAAGGTGGGCTTTGAGGCGGGGACGCCACGATGGACGCAGTAGCAATCCATCAAGATGAGCTCGAAATCATCGGCGCTCCAGGTCGTGACCCCCGTCTCCTCGATACGCCGTGCGAACTCCGCGTAAATGTCATCGATGCTCAGATCGAGGTGATCGAGCGGGAACCCGATCGGATAGAAGACGGTGGGCAACACATCACTGACCAGGTAGCTATGGTTGGCCGGATGTTTCACCGTCCAACGCGGCCCCTGAAATCCGTCGACATGGAATGGCGTCTCGCGCTGGCGCTCACCATCCCCTGATGGATCGAGAGATAGGCGTAGTACTCGTCGTAGCGCGGATTGATTCTGGCCTCGATATCGATGATGCGCTGGGCCACGGGCGCGAAGGTTGCAAGCTCCGCCGGAACCCGCACATCCGTGCCGGGGAACTTGATCGGCATGTCGAGCACGTGTCCAGCAAATACCGGGACCGGATGCGTGAATAGTTGACGCTCGAACGGGGTCAGCGTACCGAACGAGGCTGGCCGGCGTGCCTCGGCGTGTTTGCGGACATCCCACATCGTATCGAGATCGCGCATGACCGGATGGTCGTGCGGGATGCGCGGGAGCGAGGTTGTCGGCCGCGGTTGCAGATGACACGCCTGCTCGGTGCTGAACACAGGCATGAGCAGATCATGATCGCGATGAACAATGATCTCCGCCTGAGCAGGAAAGCGTGCCTGGATGCTTCGAGCGCTGCGCTGATTCGGAAATGCATCGTAATCGTGCTGCATGGTGCGTACTCCTGTGAAGGTTCAAAGGGGACTCTGTCCTCCCCTCCAGCACAACCATACCAAGACTCTTTCTTCTCATGCGCTGAAGACATAAAAGTGTACATATTCATGACACTTTTTTTATTCAAACATCTGACCCAGGTGGAAGATGATACGGCCTGAGGTTTTCTTTTGTGTATTCCATATTGGAAAAGCCACCCGCCAAACGAGTGACAAAGATAGGCCTATCGTCTTTCAAACCATTGATGCAACACCTCAGCATGGGTTGCAAAGGTGCTAGTGTAAAAAACTGTACCTGTTTAATACATATACCTAACGATCCGTCTGGGGAGCTGCGCTGTCCGAGCTATAAAACCCCTCCTTCTGCATCTTCTGTACCGCGTGAAAGTAATATCCAAGCGAGTCTTCCGGTCCATTCATAAAACGCTTCCGGACTTTTGAAAACACATTGGTGTGCGCAATAGACCCGTCCGGCAAAGAAAAATCCACCACCCAATTCCCCTCTTGTTCCGCCCAGTGGCCATTCAGCTGTCGCACGAATACTTCGCCCAAATAGGCGCCAAAAATTTCAACCATGGCATCGAGCTGACCAGGCACCTGTCCGCCCCAGCTATCCTCAATGATCGCATCGAGCTTGGCGACCGAGGCTTCGGAATAATCCAAGTCTACTCCCGAAATTTGTTTTGCCATGTTCACCTGAACCTCCGCCCGTCGTTTTAATTCTGCGATGATTGATTCGTGTGCTGGCGTCATAGTAATGAGGTAAAGATGATCGGTTCTGTTGGTTTATAGTCTGTATATCGAAACCATGTTGGTTCAAAACACAGAAAAATCGCATCTGCATCATGTACACGCTGTCGAATGTGAGGGAATTTTTGAAGATACGCTGCCTTTGCCTCCTCATCATGAAGCATGGCCGCATTTCCCTGCAACTGAACCGTAATAAACTCTTCTTCGCTAAAGCCAATCACCAGCGATGCACGCGCTATACCGCTTGATAGTAACTCGTATTTCTTCGTCTTAGTTCGAGTAAAAAAGAGAAACAAATTCCGACTCTCATCCCACGCATAATGAAGCGCGGAACTATGTGGTGCGTTCTCAGCGTCTACCAAAGATAAAACGGAAATTCTATGCTTCTGAAGAAAATTTGAAACGAGATCAGGATAAGTCATGCATTTGATATTAAATCATATCACAAGCCTATTCCCCCGCCGTTTCCATTTTTCTACTCACGCTCCAAAGGAGATCGAACAGTTGTTTGAGCATCTGACAGGTCTCGCGACTGCGCACGATCCAGGCGAGTCCTTCGCTCGGGGGTGTGAAAAAAGCGGCAGTATCATCCCAGAACATGATTGAGCATTTGAAGGTCAGCTCCTTGGGCAGAAACTTTGCTTCGCGGAGTTCGCGTTCGTGCGTACGCTGACTGTATTTTTTTATTTCATTGGATTCAACCCGCAGACTTTTCAGATGAATAGATTGAGCCACCCGTCGCCGCGTGAAATGAAAACGCTCGCCGAGTAATTCTTGGAGCTCACGACCAGACACAATTTCGTACATCAGCTTGTCTTTTGACGTCAGCGCCTGCCGAAAAATATCCGTCATGCGTTCACGCGCATAGATACGGATGCGCGCCGGGGTGGTTTCTTCGGTCTTCATTGATCGTAGCATCGGAATAATGTTGGCGATGTCTTGGAGGTTTTGCTCAAGCAATGACTTAAAGACAACTGGGTCCTTGGCCTCATACACAGAGCGTGATTTGCGCTTAGTGACGTGGACGATCCCTCGTGTGGCAAGACGCTGGAGGAGAGACTGGGCCGTGGTCAATGGAATTTGAAGAGTTTTCGCGATTGGACTGGCGGTCGCGATCCCTCCTTCAAGCAAGGCCAGATAGGCGGCCTGTTCAGCACGGGATAAACCGAACGCATCGAGTGATTCGCGAATTTCGCGCAGCTGGGCATTTGATAGATTCATAACAACGATATATTTCGTTGTTATTAGTATATATTTATTTGCTTTATTCAGCAAATACTACAAATTATTTATTAATTTTGACGATTTTTTATATCGAAATAATCAGATTCACGGCATGCTTGGCGTGTGGTTTGGAAGTCCTGGCCACACGCACATTACAACCGAACAAAAGGAGATTGCCATGGAACGTCATGTCTTGCTCTCGAGTCTGCAGATGGAGAAGGTCGCGACGGATATCAGCCGCCGCGAGCCCAGCATTGAACTCGGCAGGATCGCCTGGAAACGCTTTCCGGATACTTTTCCGAACAGCTTCATCCACGATGTCGCCTCCCTCCAGGATGCGCATGTCTCATTTCTCGCCTGCTTCGATACGCCGGACACGATCTTCGAACAGATCAGCATGATGTACGCCCTGGCTGCTCTGCGGCCGCGTTCATTGCGCTTCCTCTTGCCCTACTTCCCGACCGGGACGATGGAGCGGGTGGATCACGAAGGCCAGGTCGCAACCGCCAGCACGCTCGCCCAAATGATCTCGGCGGTGGCACCGGCAGGCCCCGGCCCCGTCCCCCTCACCATCTGGGACATCCACGCTCTGCCCATCCGGCACTACTTCGGGCAAAACATTTCGCCCAAGTTCAAGACCGGAACCAAGCTCCTTAAGGAACGGCTGAAGGGACAGGACGTCTCCATCGCTTTTCCGGATGAAGGCGCCTGGAAACGCTTCAAGGCCATGTTCCAAGATGAGGCGGGTCAGCCACTCTTCCCATTCATCATCTGCCGCAAGGTTCGTGATGGTGAGCGGCGGGTGGTCACTGTGAGCGAAGGCGAGCCAGCCGGTCGGAACGTGGTCATCGTCGATGATCTGATCCACTCCGGCGGCACAACGCTCGACTGCCTGCGTGCCCTCAAGGCCGCTGGTGCGCGCGAGGTCAGCGCATTCGCTACTCACGGCGTGCTCGAAGACGGAGCCTGGAAAAAATTCCTCGACGCGGGATTCGCCCGGGTTTGGATCACAGACTCCTGCCCAACGGCGGCGGACGTGAATGGGAAAGGGCCCTTCGAGGTGTTGAGCCTCGTGCCCTCAATGATCAACGCCATTCTGGCCTAGCTCTCGATCTGCGAATCGAAAACGGAGGTACATATGAACATCGTACTAGGATCAATCAGTGCTCTAAAGACGGAAGCCGTTCAGACGGCAGCTCGGAAACTGGATTGGAACGGTACGGTCAACCCCGTGTCCGCTCCGTCCGGAGTTGCGTCCCAGCCTGTTGGCGAGGACGAGACCACACGCGGCGCGCACCAGCGAGCCGCTGGGGCACAGGCTCAAGATCCTACCTCGATCGCCATCGGCATCGAGAGCGGGATCCGGCAGTGCAATGGAGCCTGGGAAGACTGGGCGGTCATCGTGCTGCGTCTCCCATCGGGGTTGGAAATCGTCGTCCACTCGGAAGGCGTGCTCGTCCCGACTGAGGTGGTGGATGAAGTTCGTGTTCGCGGCTTCGCCACGACCACGATCGGCGTGGTGCTGCACGAGTGGTATAGCACCACGCCGGATGATCCTCACCCGTTCCTTACAAGGGGACAATGGTCACGTAGCGAGCTCCTCACCGTCGCGGTTGAACAAGGACTGAAACGTGCTCTCGAGCACATTGGATGAAAGGACAACGATCATGAACATGATGCATTCAATCTCAATTGGTGGAGTGACCTGGGAGCTGCCAATTCGCGAGGTGGCTCCAGGTATCCGCGTGGCGCTCTTCAACCCGCTCGGGGACTGGCAACTGAATGAAACCGTCGGCCATGAGCTGGTCAAGCGTATTCCGACGGGGACTGAAGTGCTCGTGATGCCGGACGGCAAGGCCCAGGCGCTCCTGCATGTGCTGGGACGCTTGTCTGGCCTGCCGACCATCGTGGCGCGCAAAGAGCGCAAGGGCTACATGGCCGAACCAGTCCTGTCGATCACAGCGCAAAGCATCACCACTCGGCGTGAACAGCGCTTGCACCTTGGTGCGGATGATGTCGCTCGCCTCGCAGGCAAGCGGGTCGTGATGGTAGACGACGTGGTCTCGACTGGCGGAACCCTCGATGCCATGCGGAAGCTCCTCCTCGCTGCGAATGCCGATCTCATCGGTGTGATGGCCGCCTTCACTGAAGGCGACGCCAAGCCCGACGTCATCGCCCTCGGCCACCTCCCTCTCTTCTAATCGCTCTTTGTTCGCTCTTGAGGCGCATCACCCTGATGCGCCTCGTTTTTTATCCACGTACGTTCAAAATCCAACCATTGATTTACAAAAATAAAAGAGCACGGATGTGACGCGCTCTTCGACGGAGGGCTGGAGGAGGCGATTTAGCCATGAGAGATCCGCACAACTCTGATGCTCATCCACCCTCCGGATAGGTATTGATAAAAATAGCTCTTTCGCCTTCGATGCGGATGCGAGTAATCATGGGCGCCATACCCAATTGAATTCTTGTGCCCATCCAATAGCCGTACTGGACCCCCATGGTTGCTCTGCATCTCCAGTCAAGGCAGCCTACTACCACTTGAGGAGCAGCTTCTCGGATGAAGGTGCATCGTTCAAATTGCATACCCTCAGTCTTCTCGTAGGCCATGATGGGATTACCAGGCATGATTGGATGACCACAGATCACGCATCGGATGACGGCCGCTCTGAGACGTTCAATAGCACATGCTCCACAGCAAGACGGCTTCTCGTGCCCTTGATGATCCATTCGCGTTACTGTTCCGTACAGATCGAGAGCGAAACAGAGAGGGCTCATGTGGCCACACAGATAGCGAATGAGTTCCCCGGACTCCTCAATGACGGCGAACTGGTCGGTTGCGGGCGGGCGATTATCCTGGGATTGCGATTGAATCTGGTCTGCTGCTGGATCTCTCTTTTTTCTTCTTGCCATGCTTCTTCTCCTTGCAAAAGGACCAACGGCAGTACACTGGAAAACAACGAGGACGTCAAATTATCAAGGCCTATTCGGCCTCAACACACTGATTGAATTCAGTCCTTGCTGAAGACCTGTTTTTACCTCCAGATAAAATGGCGTGGTAACACTATATCCATGTTTCTTGGCCTGAATGATTGGATTATTCACCGGACCCGCCAGATGGAAGTAGGGCATAACAATCATGCCATTTGGTCGGAGATACGATTTGGCATCTTCCAAAAAACGATGGATCAGAGAACCGCGTTTGATCTTCTCGACGGAAGTAGAAATCTGCTCGTGCATGGTTCCATCAGAGAAAAAAGGATGATTAAATACGATCACATCAAATGTTCCGTTGATCGATTCAAACAAATCGCTATGATACGCACTGACCTTTGATTGAAGTTTATATTGCTTGATGTTTGTACTCGTATTTCTCACTGCTGCATCTGAAATATCAGCACAGACGACCTTCTTGGCACCGCACAATCCCGTCACAACTCCCTGGATCCCAGACCCACAACCCATATCGAGCACCGTTTTCCCCAAGTATAATCCGTTATTGAACACTAACCACTGCGCAAGCTGTAACGCATTCATGATCTCGGGTCGCAACACGTCAGAAAAAACAGCGAAGCGTCTCAACGAAAGACCGGCGCCAAGCTCAATGTCGGTCTTGTATGCGATATGCGCATGAGCGCAGACCTGTTTCTTCATCTGTCGTGTTTGCGCTGGCGTGAGTTTCATAGATCTTTTTTCTTTTCTTCAGGCAATGGCCGCTTCACATGTTGAATCAGCCGTCTGAGTTGAGACAATTTCGAATCTTCTTTTGACTTACCCCTTCTGTCTAATCTCCCTTGTAAAATCTTTTTCGGCTGACCATCAGATTTTTTTAAACCAAAATCATGTTCAGGATTTGGTGTGAGTCGTGAAAGAAACTTTCCTACTCCTGTTTGAAGAAATTTTTCTATCAGCCCGCCAAAACTGATATTTTCCTCATCCTGTGTTTCGTATACACCAACTCGCTTTGGCAATGCGACGCCCCGAGAACGGAGATCGATCAGCATCTGTCGAAATCCGCGAAAGAACATGTCGTAGAAAAAACGCTGTCTTTTTTCATCGCTATATGGTTCATTCGTAGAAAAACCAACCTCTCCAATTTCATATTCCTTTCCCCAACCGGCTACTACCTCGCACGCACGCTTGAGTTCATCCATGTTTTTAAACGTTCGATTAAGTCTATTGCGCACTTCTTTGAGCCAGCTTTCTGAAACTTGAATAGGAAACGCATCACCAGACGCCTCCGCTTTCTTCATCGGAAAGTGCCAAGTACCCGGATAGTAATCCAGTGACAATCGATCAAATGTCTTTTGGAGCATGGATCTGTGCTTAGCAAAAAATTCATCCATGGTTGGTTCATTGAACTTTTTAGCAAGGGCGTCATTAAAACTGCTCACGATCAAACTCGTGGAAAGTTGTATATCCGGCTGAACTTGGCAAAGCGCATAACGCGCAATCCCAGCCAATCGTGGCAGATCCTCAATATCGACATACTTAAACAGAACACTATGATTAATCTCATTGAAAAGCTGCGCCTGCTCTACTCGTAGATCAGTTGCTCGTAACGTTTCGACGACGGTCGCAATGTAGTCCGCATAGGATTGGAAAAAAGCCTCTTTGTCCTTGCGATATAGTTTGGCAGCCCATTCTGGTGGATTGGAAAGCACAAGCGTTGGCGGCTTCATCCCCACTTCTTGCATCATGCGTATTGCTCCGGCATATCTCTCCAAGACATCATCCTTCCGCTCGCCCTCATGAGGGATAACTTCTTTCCAATCCCAATCAAAACGAATTGATGAGAGACCGTGCCCCTTCATTTCTGCATACATCTTTCGTTGCTCTTCCACTGACACTGGTTTCTTAGACCTCAAATTGTGGTCTGTAATAAAAAAATCAATCTCGTACGGGGGCTGCTGTTCATGAACGTTATCTCTATGCCGATCCACGGCTGGGATAGAATGTGTTGGATAAGATTCTAGACGCATAGTTAAAACGATACTGAGTATACAATACTTTAAGCATGGAGTTCGAAAAAAACATATGTGGTACATACATCTCATTGCTTCTCCACTCAAAGCATCGTATGCTCTTTTGTACTCTCTTCTATGAATTTTTCTAAATTTCTTTCGTGGTGGAAAACACTTCCAAGCTATTGGCGTACTATTTTCATGATGAATCTTCATCTACAAAAATACCTATCACCACAAGAACATTCAACGCTGTGGTTGGAAAGTGTTGATGTTGACCAATACTATAGCCGTCTCCAAAGCCATCCTCCAATCGAAATTCATGCACCGACGGAGGAAGAGGCGGCATGCATCCAGCGTTTTCGGACAATTCATTGCGGAGCAGCGTATGTAACAACACTTGAACCACTACAAAAGCTGTCGGCGTTGGAAGAAATAAACTGCACTCAAGTAGCCATTCCATCATTAGAGGCTCTACAAGGACTCTCTAAAATACGAAATATTAATTGTAGGTATGCCACCATGAATTCATGTGATGGGCTACAAAACCTGCGTAATCTGGAACAAATCTTTCTAGGAGATACATCTATTGCGAATTTAGATCCAATCCGGGATGCAATCTCATTAAACATGCTGAATATATATCATACACATGTATCACAATTAGATGCGCTCGTTCATCTCAAAAATATAAAATATTTAGATATTTCTTTTCTCAACATCACTACTCTTGCCCCACTCCATCATCTTTGCGATATTCGTGAGCTTCAGTGCATTCAAACAAAGATAACTGAAATACGTGAATTGGAACGGATGCAGCATCTTCGCCAATTTTCTTGCATTTCGTCTCCAATCACAGCTTTGCATGGCCTTGAAGATAAGGCTGACCTCCAAGAGGTGAATTGTAGCTCTACATTTATTAGAGATCTCAAACCTCTTGCCTCCTCTACCCACCTTACAAAGCTAACATGTGCGCTCACGCCACTCACGAGTCTTAACGGGCTCGAACAGGCTCAAGAGTTAGCCGAGCTCAATATCATGAAAACCAATGTTCAAAGCCTTCAACCAATCCAACATCTCAAAAAAATTACTGAACTAAACATTGCCTTCTGCCCAATCCCAGCGGCAGAGGTGCAACTATTTCGTTCCCAACATCCAGAATGCACCATCATTTCATTCTAATCAACAAGTGAATTTTAAATTAACATCGTGCGCATGATTCATCTGAAAATACTGGATGAAATGCTGACGTTATATTTCTAAATAGTAGAGACACGCATTGATACTCGAGGGTTTTTTAACTTAGCTTTCATGGCTATGTTGGCTGTAAATGTATTCTGAAAAAGGAGTCAACATGAAACAAAGTCTGGCCTGGATGACAATCTGAGCATGATGAGGCTCGGGCGGAGGAAATTTTAACAAATTTTTCAAGCAACCGTTCTTATTAACTCGAAAAGCCGATCATGAATACTCCCATTCGAAACAACCATACCTTTTAGAGGCCGGTCGTACCATTGCTCATTTCCAAACAGATCTGTCACTTTACCGCCTGCTTCTTCGACAATAATTTTTACCGCTGCTCCGTCATGAGCGGTTATGTGAGGAAACAATGTAAAAGAAAGCTCCCCCACCGCAACAAGCGCAGAGGGATAAATAAATGAATTCAGTTTCAACATTTTTACACCCTCCTGCATGCTCAGATATTCGGCTACGTGATTGATATCGTACTCAGCAGTATCAAACATCTCATAATCAGCTACAGCTCCTTTCAAGATACTCGACGTGTTTACATGAATTCTTTCGTCATTAAGATATGCGCCTTCATTATGATTTCTCCAGCACGTCTTGCGAACGTTTCGGTAAAATGAATATATTCATTCATGAAAAGAAAGGTAGCAGAAATACAACAGGCGCGTAAATAGGATCTTCCGCCATCCCCCATACAAAAAAGCCTCGTAAATACGAGACTTTTTTGATGGCTGCGCCACCACGTAGAACATGACGCAGCGTAACCACGCTAAAAGCAAAACTACACCATTACGGCGTGGTTTTACGTGGTGGAAGCTTGGCGGAGGAAATTCTAACTTACTTCAACTTAATTCAATAGGAACTCAAAGTAATTCATGAGCTTCTGTTTCAATTCTGGAAAAAAGTGATCTTAAATGTTCTTCAGTGGTCGGTTTCATTACTTCCCAACCATGGAGACCAGGTTCATGATTTCCGGACGGGGTCACACCTTTTTGATGAAAAGGGAGCAAACCTTCACGAGTCAGGATGTCCCGGATGGCCATGTTATATGCCATACACTCTTCAGATGTTCTCCCTTCAAAAACAATCATGAACCCCTTATCTCCGTCTGGGCGGCGTATCTCTAATTGGATTTTCTCTTTCTCTCTTTCTCCTTCTGGTCTTTTTGGACTCGGTACAGGAAATAAGTTCCCTGGAAAATATTCGTTCATATAAAGTTAGCCATAACTTAGATCAACCCTTATCAAAAATCAATTTTATTTCGGTTTCCTCAATTACCCGGTTACTAGGGTTAGACCTTCCGCCATCCCCCATACAAAAAAGCCTCGTATGTACGAGGCTTTTTTTGTTAGTGGAGCCTGGCGGAGGAAGTTCTAACTAGGATTAGAGTTTAATATTCTTTCAAGACCTTCTTGTAATTCCTGAGATGCCATCTGTATGCACTGCTTACCAATATTCTCATTCACAATCCATAAGGGATGATTATCAACGATGCCGTCTTTTGAGACATCAGCGAGACGGTCTGCATCCCATGCGTTTTCAATCTTCTGTTTTGGATAATCTACAGGAGGTAGTGTGACAAGTGATTCATCACAGGCAAGCATCATTGACGTTTCCGAGTTACCCGCATGTTCGTCTATGGGGCCCTTGAGAAGTTCTTGGGTTTTTTCAAGCGTTTTCTCTTGGTCAAATCGTAAATGCTCTAAACGGACTCCAAGAAATGTATCTTTGTACTTTTCTACAAATTGATCCAGTAGAGCGATGTTTCCACCATGCCATGATACGCAGACAATATTTTGCGCGTTTATTTGGAGAGAATTACAGATATTGCGCAAGACAGCCTCCATCGTCTCTTGCTCAACCCAAACGCTTCCAGGGAAACCTTGGTGTTCCTTGGAACAGGTGATGCGTAGCGTGGGTAGGAAGATAACATTGGGCAAAGCTTCCTCCGCCAACTTAATAATCTCATCTTGAAGATATGAATCTGTTCCCAAGGGAAGAAAGGGGCCGTGCTGCTCAGTCGCCCCCATTGGGATTACGAATGTATATTTCTTTTTCGGATCAAAATCCGTCGTTTTCATTCGTTCGAGATACATAATGTGAATATCGTAGTCTGTATCTCTATTTCTGAATAGATCGAATCCATAAATGGATACGTTAGATCTTCCGCTAACCCGTATACAAAAAAGCCTCGCACATACGAGACTTTTTTATTGGCTGCGCCACGTAACCACGCTAAAGTAAAACCACACCTATTAAGGCGTGGTTTTACGTGGTGGACCCTAACGGGATCTCCGTCGCGTTGCTCCCATGAAAGGGCTTCCGCCCTCTCATGAACTCTCCCCAGCAATAGTAGGAAACTCCCGTTTCCAAAACCCTTCCCTACCCGCTCTCCATTGCCGTCCACCAATAAAATACCGCCCTAATGTGGGTGGTATTTTATTGGTGGAGCCTGGCGGAGGAAGTTCTAACGACTGCTACACAATCGACCTCTGGACAAAATGGGATTTTTCAGCTAGGATCATAAATCCACGAAGTTCGAAAACCTTGTGGATAAGGAGACATTCATGGCTCATCACGTTATTTACAAGCATCGACATCACGATGATGGCGACACGTACACCTACATGGTATGCGTAGAGACTGAAGAAGGTCGCGCACACGCTGAATTCGAGATAAGCGGATACGATGACGAAGGTGATCCATTCAAGAGCCCCGAGCAATGTGCGACTAGCTCGATCCGCTTCTCTCCATGCAACTGTGATGCACGACAAGAGGAGACTCCGCCTTGGATGTCGGCCGTGACTACTACGTATCTCAGCCAGTGCAGAGATCAAAGCGCGGTAGCGCGCAGAGAGGGCGGACGCTTCGTCAACGCCACACGGGCCGTCTGGACTCTGAGTCAAATCAAGCGGACCTAATCGATTCCTCGCCGCATTCTCATTCACAGCCACTCCATTCGCTGTGTTCTCGGGAATGCGGCGTTTGGCTATCCATGGGTTGCAGATAGCGCAGTTGTCAAAGTTAGATATCCGCTCGGATCTATACAAAAAAGCCTCGCACATACGAGACTTTTTTATTGGCTGCGCCACGTAACCACGCTAAAGTAAAACCACACCTATTAAGGCGTGGTTTTACGTGGTGGACATTGGCAGCTATTCATTGAACCGCGTAAAAACCTATCTTTTTGACTTCTGGCAGTACTACCAAACGAGCATCAATCTTCAAAAAATGCTTGAAAAGGCATAGTCAGATGATTTATATAACACACAATACCCGTATTGAAACCTTTTCAAAACGATCTCTTATCATATACTGTGGCCATACTCACATGGCATTCAAAAAATTCGAAGAATACGAGAAGATTTTTAGAGAAAAGGAACTTCAAAGATCAGATGCCGCGCTTATAGTTGCGCGTGATTTATTTGGTGGTAGATTCAGAAACGATAAAAAATGGGATGAATTCATTAAAATGCTGGGTGAAAAAGAAACAAAAAAAATGTCCGACTTGGTATGGTTTTACTATCACCTATCAAAGCCCTACACCGATCCAGGACCTATTCGTGACGAACTTCGCCTCATTACAATTACCTCAGTAATTGAGGCGTTAATGTCGGATCATGACTATAAAGATTTTCTCGATTGGTATAGAGATAAGTACAAGAAAAATTCAATTGAAGACCTGAAAAAAGCTGAAACTGAGTATCTAGCTGAGTTTGGAGCGACTAGCAAGGTGCGGCTATTTTTTGACACTTACTTCACACAGGAAGAAAAAAATGATTTGCTTGAGGATATCAAGCCCTATCCAAAACCCATGGATCGAAATATAAAAGACGTTGCAAAATTTTTTTATGATATGAGGAGTGAATTCGTACACTCAGCTCAAATGTCCGGTTTCTGTCCGCCAGAATACATACTGGCTGGTGTTGTGGTTAAAAGGAAACCCTATACGGTAACTTTAGAGGTTGAAGGCTTCATGGATACCTTTGAAGCAGCCTTCGCACGTTATTGGCTAAAAAAGGCAGGCTATGAGAGCGATGATTTTTATAATTTAATAAAAAGATTTTAAAAAGATTAAAAAACTTTTTTGATTCTTTAACTTGAAAAAACTGAAAAAATGGAAAGATTAGAAACAAAAAAACAGAACAAAAAGCATGCTATAATATCTTTATCGCCCCTAAAAAGGCGGTGGCTACAATCAAGCTGTGAGATTTACGATCTGTTTAGAGGTCACAGCTTCGAGAGTAGAATTTATATTTATTCTCAAGTTATAGCCCTTAGGCGGATCGTTGTTCGTTGAAAACGAAAGAGACAGTCCATAGCGCAAGTTATGACCATGCCTGCATATACAGGCAGTGCATGGGAGTTATAGAACAACGTACGTTTTGAATGTATCGGTGCCTTAAAAGGCCTGATGCAGCCTATTTCAACAAGAAAGACTCGAAATTCCATCAAGGAAATATAGTCAGAGTCGTTCCCTTGTTGATTTCGTAGCGATAGCATTGAGTCTAGCTACAAAAGAATTTACCCCAGGAAGCAAGAAAAGTATTACGTCCGAATTCGGAGGTTGCTTCACCTCGCGGATTCAAAGCCCATCATGGGCATATTCTTTTCGTGGCAGAAAGCTACAAAATCAACGGAAACGAATTTGACTATAACTTAATAGATGGTGTTTGGAGTCTTTTTTGTTTTGTTCGGGCAGTCACCCGCCGCTCTTAATTCTTATTTAAGCGCG
>CAYRMN010000011.1:19855-35987 GCA_964425575.1 uncultured Gammaproteobacteria bacterium
CATTGGATCAAATTCGAAGGATTGATCCTCTCCACTCCACATTGTCGGAGGGGAGTTCTTCGGATACCTTAGTGACAATCCAAGAGTACAGACGGCAGCTAAACGATCAGACGAGTTCAAACGAACAAATCAAAGATCGCCTTCGATACTTAGAGGCATTCTGTAGAAACATTATTCAAGGCGAACTTGTTCCGTATGTCAGAAGAACAAAAGACCGCAGCTAAAAATACTAATACCTACGAAGGATATTTAGGGCTTGTCTACGCTCGAGTATCGAGCAAACGGCAAGAAACCGAAGGATCTGGCCTTGTAAGCCAAGAGGGACGATGCCTCAATGATCTTAGGCTCATAGAGGTCCCGCATGATCGAACTTTCCCCGACTGCTTTAGCGGCGGAGGAGACTTCATGAAAAGGCCCGCCATGCGAGAGATGCTGGCCTATATAGATGCGAATCCAAACAAGAAATTCGTTGTGGTATTTGACGATCTTAAACGCTTCGCCCGTGATGTTAATTTTCATTTCCAACTAAAAGCTGCATTCAAGTCTCGTGGAGTATTACTCAGATGCTTAAATTTCAACTTCGACGAAAGCCCTGAGGGAGAATTTGTTGAAACCGTTTTAGCAGCCGGCGCTCAACTAGAGAGAAATCAAAATCGGCGTCAGGTTATCCAAAAACAAAAAGCGCGTCTTGAACTGGGTTATTGGGCGTTTATCGCCAAGAGAGGGTACAGAATGGTGAAAGATCCCGTGCATGGCAAAATCGCGGTTCCAGACGAAAAAGATAAAAATGTTCTTATCGAAGCCCTAAAGGGATTCGCGAATGGGACTTTTATCCGCAAAATTGATGCTTGTCGCTTTCTTATCGAGAAAGGTTTTTGGAAAGGAAAGCCGGAAAAAAGAATGGTTGAATTAGACAAGATTCTGAAAGATCCGTTCTATGCTGGCTTTATCGAATATCTCCCCTGGGAGGTATCGAGAAGAAAAGGCCACCATGAGCCTCTAATCTCCGAGGAGACATTCAACCGTATCCAGAAGCGTTTAAGCGACGGCGGACGAAACAAACGGATGCGGTCTGATATATCGGAAGACTTTTCTTTGCGAGGCCTTGTTTTATGTGGAAGCTGTGATGAACCGCTTAGAGCGGCTTGGTCGAAAGGCCGAACACAAAAATACGCCTTTTATGTCTGTCATAACAAAGGAACATGCTCCATGTATGGAAAATCCATAAGGAGGGCTGACGTTGAATCTGGATTTGATGAACTATTAAAACAAAACAAGGTTAAGGAAGAAACTATTCAGCTCATGGGCTTAATGTTTGATCGAGTGTGGCAGCAGGAAGAGGCAAATTTCCAAAAACAACAGACACGGCTTGTGCGTGAGGTCGAAGATAGAAAATCGAAGATCAAGCAATTAATGGACATGGCAACACAGACCCGCTCCCCGAAGGTACGCGAGGCATATGAAACTCAAATCGAGGAACTGCTAACGGAAAACGAGACGACTCCCGATCCCAACCAGAAAATTGACCTTACAATTCCTTATCGAACCGCTCTCGACAAGGCAACCGCATTGCTCAAAAACCCGCATGACGTCTGGCAAAAACTCCCCGCTATCGAAAAACAGCGCTTGTATTACTTCATTTTTGACAAGAGAATCGCCTACGACAAAGAAACCGGCTATCGAACCGCCGACGTGACGTCATTTTCCTCACTTTTTCAGGGATTTTTGCAACAAAATACCGCGCCATGTGACGCGGTACCCTGTATGGTGGACCCTAACGGGATCGAACCGTTGACCTCTTCCATGCCATGGAAGCGCTCTACCAGCTGAGCTAAGGGCCCTCACATCCGAATAAACTTGGAGGACTGTGCGTCGAGAGAATGCCACATGGCCGATGACTCGTCAACGGGAACATCTTGCATACGTACTGCAAAGGCAATGCGGTCTCGACGGATTCCCCTTTCTCGATCCTGTTGCTTTAAGACAGCGTGCAGCGCCTTTAATTGCCGTACCTGATCCACCGCATCTTGATCGGGTTGAGGCACAGCGTGCCAGCGTTCCGCTTCGCGCGTTTCCATCCGAATCAATCCCAAAAGAGAAACGGGATCGATCGAGCGCAGCCCCCCACTTTCTTCAATGCTGGTTTCACCACGCTCTGATGCGATCGGTATTTCAGATTGCGCCTCTTTGATGCGTGGGAGAGCAAATGGAGATGCATGTGGTGGAATAGCTTCCATGGATGCGCATTCCCTGCGAAGTTTCATTTCGGAACGAATGACTTCAGCTCGAATGTGAGGATGATCGCTGTGCGGAGGACTGCTTTCATCACGTGCATTCCATTCTTGAAGTTCTCGTTCAAGTTCTTGGGCGGTTTTATGCGAAACCTCAATGCGCCGTAGCATAATGCGTAATCGATCCTGGCATTCCCGCAAAAAAGCAGCTTCGTGTTCTATCTTTTCCGGAGGCAAGCATGCGATGCGCTGAGTGAGATCGAGCAAGCGTTGCTGATAGGCAGCATAGGTGCGCTCTAGCTCTTCTGTTAATTCTCTCTGATCCATTTTTAGTCTCGCATGTGCAGCCTGTGGATCCTCTCGGCATAAGCGGTCAAATTCAACCGGCTGAAAAGACACTCCTCCTTGTTCAGTAGGATGAAGAAACTCATGAAGCCATGTGCGCCAAGATCGTGACATGAAATTAATGACTATTTACTACACTCTCTTTGACAGGTTCGAGCAATGGTCCAATGATCGGCTTGCCGTTCATGTTTCGCAGTAAAATAAGCGCAGCAAGCCGTTTATTGACCTCATCGTTGTTTGGATTCTGCTCCTTCACCTTCTTGACCTGTGCAATGGCATCGTCATATCGACGGGCATCTTCATATAAAGAAGCGAGATACCACCTGGCATTGGAATAACTCGGATCAAACGCCACCAGCTGTTCGAACACATTCAACGCCTTGTCTTTTTCACCACTGCGAAGGTACAAGAGCGCGAGCTGAAATGCAACGCCTACATTTTTTGAATCACTGCGTACCACCTGTTCAAGTTTCACAGTCGCTTCCTTCACGTGCCCTTGTCGTTCATACACCAAGCCCAAGTAATAATGAGCGACAGCGTAATCTGGTTTCAAGGCAATCGCACGGTTTAGCGCTTCAGTAGCGCGATCGAGCGCCTGAGCATTCTGCTGCACTGCATCCTGACGAACTGCTTCATCTTTGGATTGCAGGAGTTGCTGATATGCATCGGCATGCAAAATATATGTCTTGCCTATCTCTGTCACAAATACCGGATTACTTGGCTCACGTATACTGGCTTGTTGATACATGTTTATCGACTCCTCATCTGCACCACGTGTAAAGGGAGCGATAGACTGAAGGACAAGCGCACTAATAGCCCAATTATCCACATTCGCAGGTGAAAGCTCAACTGCTTTCGTCGCGTGCGCAACTGCTTTCGCTACCAGTTCATTAATGCGCTGGGTGCGATTTGTATCTCCTGCCTCTTCTAGCTCCTGTTTGACACGCAACACATATACTTGCGATACATCTCTCTGATACGCATCATTGTAGACATTCAAAGCGGCTGCTGTTTCCAACGCATTGATCGTTGGCTGCAACAAACCTTCTGGCTGAAATTGCCGACCGGCAGTAGCGGCGTATACATCAGCCACAACGCGCTGACCGAGCAGCCATATTCCGGATACCGCTCCTGCAAGTACAAATAAAAAGAACAGTGTAAGAATAGCGGAACGAATCAAGGATGTTTGCCCATTCCAGCATATTCGCTGTTTCGTTGTATAAGCTGTCAAAAGACCCAAAAGAAACCAAAACCCAACATGGGTGGACAGCGTATAGTTTGAAAGAACAGCAATTCCAACTGCACTCATCCATGTAACAAGCATCGGAATGAACCAACGTAATTCCTCCGACTTCTCTTCACGCGCAAGATGCAATCCACCGTTCACGAGACCAAAACCAATCACCCCGAGCCAAAGTGCCGTTCCAAGTAATCCAATCATCGCGGGAAGGCTCAACGCAGCAGACAACCCTCTCTCAAAGCGATTCATCCAAAATGGGGACGAATTTACAGCGACCTGGCGGAACGCAGAATAATCAAACACCCACGTTCCAGGACCAGAACCAAGCCATGGTCGTTGCTGTAATGTCTGTCCCGCAATCTTCCAGCTCGCTGAAGCAGAAGGAAGAACCTCTGTAGGGATCTGAACATGAACAGGAACGTTAAAAATAAGTAAACATACAGACAGCGCTGTAACCATCAACCCCGGTGCCATGCGTATAGGTGCAGACAAACGAGATCGCACGAACCACATGCAGAGGACGAGTAATACCGCTCCTCCCAATAGAATCGTCCATATGATCCAATAATCCACCACAAAGGCAACAATTAGCGCCATAAACCAACTTCCCCACAGCACAATCTTCATGCATTTCTGAACAAGTGGATGTTGATCTAGCGACACTTCCCAAAGAGTTAGAAGACTTGTGCTTAACACAAGCGGAAGAGTCATGTAGATCCCCCACGCGTTTACTGTTCCCACCGTATTGAAACCATCGGATGAACGCCAACCGAAGAGATGAACCAACCCAAAACCACCTACCAGAATTGAAGACCCTAAAAAGGTACACAGCAACAACTGCATCGTGTTGCGATTTTGTGAGGTGTTTGCCAATAGTAGGTACATCACAGCAAATGCGAGGATGCTACAGAGCGCCCACTCGACCTGATGAGGCATCCCAACCACAGACAAATACCGATCTTGTGAAAAAAACGCTGAGAGCGCATAGCCCATCACAAACAAAAGAACGGAAAGGTGTCCCCAAGAAACAGAGAGGTTCAATTGCCGCAGGCTGACTGCTTGACCAAGCCACGTCACGAGTCCAATGCCACTCAACACAATGATCAGCGTCTGTTTATTAAAATCCAAAATATCAGACGTAAACGGAAGGAAAAACAATGGAACCGCAGCAACGATCAGATACAAACATCCATGGGTTATTTTTCCTAGCCACGCAGCCAACCGCGGATAGACTTCCAATCGTTGATGCACAGACAATTCACGAGCGGAATGAGGCGTTTCCATACAGGTTCTTCTGCGTCAGTATAGCATAGAGAGCGACGAATTGGACGCATTGAGATTCGGAATTCACTACTTCCGAACGGATGACTTTAGAACTCCTAAGATAATCTTTTTTTGAATCGTTGCGTTCTTATCTTCTTCAAATTTTGAATCGAATAAGTCTCCGGTTCTTCATGTAAAAAATCAAAACTATGTGACAGCGCATTGATATGAGTGATGTCATCAATTTTGACTTGCTCAATCATCAAGCTACTGTTTTTTTAATGCATTGATTGTTGTAAAAGCTTTCATGTTTAACTCATACTAGGTTATTCAGGCTTGATGACTGTCTGATGCATGATTCTGAACAGCACTCCTGTCCCTTTTGTCATCCCGAGCGAAGTCATATGGAGCCGAGGGATCGCTTCGATTCTGACCGTTTTCGAAGGGATTCCTCCGCTCGTCGCAGAGCCTCCTCGGTCGGAATGACAGAACCTCGCGATGCTTTCATGTGTACATACTGTACATGATACATGTAGCTCTCAAAAGAGCAGGCTATGGATTCAATCCCTCTCATCTCACGACTCATGTCATGATCTCAGTGGGATTCCCGTCGATTGTTGCCGGACGGGTACGGTTCAAGATTTCACTCCTTCTGACCTCATTGTGAGGACTCTTGGCGGTATAGATAATGTCAAAAAAGCGTGTTCATTTATTTAGGGGTGGCGCTGAGATTTTTCGTGCTCCTCGATGATCTGAGCGATCGTTCTGACGAGATCAGGTTGATCGAGCAGCTCAGCGATAATTTTAATGAAATCCAATGGCATACAGCATCCACCGAAGCCTCGTGAGGAATCGTATAAAATCCTATTGTTCTCTACTCGATTGAGGATGTAGAGGCGGTAAGCAACGACCTTCGGATCAAGACCTAGCATCCAAAGAGCATTTTGAACGCCCTCAACTCGCTTCTGAAAGCGATCATGGCGATTGTGGCAATCTTGTCCATGGCTGGCGAAGAATCCGGGCGGAATGGCGCAACAGCATGGCTGACAATCCAAGCAGTACGCTAAGTCGAAACCAAGAGAAGTCATGAGGGCTTTGAAGGTGTCGAGTTTCTTCATGGTTCCACTCCTTGTAAAGGTTCGTTTTCAAGAACGGTTTATTCTTGAACGAAAAATGATATCAAATTTTGATAGTTTTGTCAATAATATTTAGCTAAAATAAGCTGTTATTTGACATAGTGTAAAAAATATATTTACAATGTGTTCAAACTATGGCCACCATTAGCCAAAACGAAATGCAGGAAATCGTATCTAATTCCTTGAAGAAATTAGGCGTTGGGGAGCAGGAAGCGGCGCTCTACGTCCTGTCACTCAAACTCGGCCCGACCTCCGTGGCTACACTCGCGACCCATCTCGGTATTTCACGACCGCAGGCCTATAAACTTATTTCTGAATTGGAAAAGTTTGGTTTGGCAGTTTTTTCATCACGCAAAAAGTTTGCACGCACCTTTGTAGTGGAATCTCCCTCCCGTTTGCAAGAAGCGTTGCGTAAACATCAAAAAGAAACAGAGCAGACCGATCAGCGGCTGGCCTGGTCAATGCCAGATTTGCTTGCGGCGTATCAGCAGGGTGCGTCGCTGGCTTCTGTTCGTATCTTGCAAGGCAAGGATCAGTTTCTTAAAGTCTTTTTCCAATGCGTCGAAGAGGCGGCTAATAAAGAGGTAATCGTCATGGGATCAGCAAAGGATTTTATTGCATTCGTGACCTGGGCAGAAGAACGCCGTTGGATCAATGAGCGTATTCGTTTGAATGTTCCGGTACGCGCTTTGCTCTTTCCAAGTGATGATACGCAAACATTGGCGCAGTCAGATGCAAAAGAGCTGCGCGAAACGCGCATCATGCGCGATATGGAACCTTTTAGCTCTCTCATCATGGTCTACGCCAATAAAACCGTGCTCTGGCAACCGCATGCGCCCATGGCCATCCAAATTGAGGACAACTATATTACTGCCATGATGCGCAGTATTCATGGGGCGATGTGGAAGAGGGCCGAGGTATCATCCTCATCATCATGAAAAACACTTTTATTTTCTATTCCGTACTACTTGTTGCTCCAGGTAATACTTCGTCTACAGTTTGAGGCGTTGAAGATACAGTAACTTCAGGCGGCGTCGATGATGCAGCGGAATCTGAAGAAGTTTGGACGAGAGCATCAGGAATCACTGGAGATGATAGAAGAACTTCGGGCGTTGAAGATACAGTAGGTGGAGTGGAAGAGGCGATCACTGGCAATCCGGAGGTCGGATCGTAGATTGCGCTTGTGCCATCTGAAAAGGACATTCGATCCCCTTCTTGAGACGGTTCAGCTTTCCAGGCAAAGACGACATCAGCCATCATGGGTTTGGTGAGTGTGATCGTGAAGCCATGATCCGTAACCTGCGTCACGCCCCAATTGGCGGTAATGAGTTCATATGGGGTGACAGTAATCAAAGGATATGCAGAGAGTGTTGCAAACTGAATGCGCACCTCAGTTGATCCAGCTATGATTTTGGCGAGACCTCGGCGCGGAGACAGAGCGACTCCAAGTGTAGAGGTGACGTAAACCGGAGCTGAAGGGCTTGATGGAGAGGCCACGATTTCACCGCCTTTCCAACCAGGCTGAACAAAAACAGAAATCAATCCCTCCCCCGGAAGGTCAAAGAATTCAAGCGCCACACCAACCACTGAACCCGGACCGTTGGCTTTGACGGCTACACCCGGAACATGTGAGGCGGTTAGCAGATCACCGGGATGAATGGCTCCTTGCGCTGTGGAAACGCGGGTCGGTACTCGACCAGCGAGGGCAATTGGATAAGTTCCGGAAGCATACGCGCCGGTCACGAAACCTGGTTTCGTTGAGACAATACCTAAGATTACATCGTCTGAAGATACCGAGCGCCGTACAAAGTTGATTCTCTTTTGATCAGTAGCGACGACATCACCCGGACGAAGTTCCTGAATAGAATGAAAGCGTTCGGCATAGTCGTAAGTTGATCCAGTCTGCCAGCCATCTGCGTTGGTGGCGATGTACGTCGAAGCTGGGGCAAGCGTATCATCCACAAACACATACGTTGACGTTGAAACCTGTCCGGTCATTTTTGAGCCAAGATAGAGACGATGGCCGACCATCAAATCTCCTGTGATCGCAACATTGCCCAGTGCAGAAATGGTGAGGAGTGTTGTTCCCGTTTGTCCATATACTCCAAAGAGTGACGAGGCTGAACTCATCACATCATTTTTGAGTGTGAATGAAGATGTCACAATAGAATTTGAATCAGCATTCCAGGCAGCTCCCTGAAACGTAAATGCAGGAGAATCAATATACGGTGTTGCAGGCGTCGGATCGGTGGATGAAGCAAACACAAGAGGTTGAGTCATATGTACATTGCCCGACATCACAGACAGCACGTCACCCGCCCACCAGCTAGGCTGCACATAGACTTGAATGGTCCCAACGCCTGCCAGTAACGCCTCCATTGCCCGACCAAGAATCATCCCGGGGCCCTGAGCTTTAACAGCGACTCCACCATCTCCAACCATAAGTACATCGCCCACGTTGATAGCTCCTAATGAAGCGGAAACGCGCGTGGGCACCTGCCCCTGTAAAGCAACTTTTAGATAATGTGGATCTGATTCACGCCCCTCTGCTCCATTACCCAAAAAGCCCGGTTTCATTGAAACAACACCAAGCGTTTGTTCACGAGTTGAGTGATCAGCCAACGCCGCGAGAGATGAACCAGCCACATGGATCAATGCGACACTATCTCCAGGTGAAAGAGATACTCCATTCGTTATACGAAAGTATTCTGCAAAATCCGCGCCGCTATTTGAAAGTGTTCCATCCATATGACCATCACCATTACAACGAATACTAAACTTTCGTGCATCAGCGTTATTTCCAACCAAGAATAAATCCGTACCTGCGTTTCCATCATCACACCCGCCGGTAACATCTAAAACAGCTACGGTATTCGAGGCGCTATTAGAAATACGTCCGGAATTCAGACCTGCTTGACCAGCATTGACGCTCATTCCATTGTTTCCAGCTATAAACTGAGTTGAGGAAACGGTCGTTGCAAAAACAATTCCGTATGGATACACGCTGGATCCAATATCATATGTTGTTGTTGAAGCGTGAGGAATGATTGGTCCGGTTTCAAGAGAACTATTTAAATACACTGGATTCCAAAGACTGATAACGCTCTGTGAAAAATCTGCAATATTTGCACCAGCGGATTTGATCGTGACTGTCGCGCCGCTCGCATTTGCAATCAAGCCACTACTTGTTACAGATCCGTTTACAGAAAAAAGAAAACCTTTCGTTTGGATTGCTCCATCATCTCCACCAGAAGCCACCACAATAGGCGAAATCATGCCCCCTAATGCACCTATCTTACCCTGCACAAATACATCCTCACCATGCAACGTAAACAAACTAGCTAAACCTCCCCCGTATGTAGACGTTCCAACAAGTACATTCGCATTACCTGATCGCCCGATCTGAAAGGTGGACGAAGGCGCACCAACATCAAAATAAAAGGGCGAAGTAGCCGAAGCTGCTGAACCAATCACAACATCTCGCGTCGCTGTGGTCAAAGAAACAAAAGCGGACGTCGTATCATCGGTCCAGACAGAGGCACCAGCCGGACAATCCGCGCCGTTCATCAGACATACCGAAGAACCTCCTACCTGAAGAGTGTTCGTGAGTATGCTCGTACTACTCACAAGAGAAGCCGTCACATTTCCCTGACGACTGATCGTAAATACATCAGATCCATTTGATCCCACCAGCAAAAAATCATTGGCGTTTGAAGTTCCTTCGGTCGAAAGACGCAAAACGGTTCGCTGTGCTAAAGCAGCATCCGCTCTGTGCTGCTCAAGCGAGAACAGCGTTCCACCGGCGGACGCGACCGACGAAGAAGCGAATTGTCCTTGTAACGACTCGGCCATAAACGCATACGGAACAGCAGTCAGGCGTTTACGAGGACTCATTTCACTATCACTTTCTATCGTAACACCCAAGTACAACGCGTCTTGATTCCAATTGATATCAAACGCATTCTGTCCGTTAGATGTATCGCCCAACTGAACAGTAAACAGTCCATTTTGGGCCGTTACGCTAATAACGTTCGGAGTAACGGTAGTTCCGGCTGCCGTCCACAAACGATTCCCAGCTACCGAAGCATCATAGATCGAGAACTTGATAGAGTAGATGCCATCACTCACTGGCACGCCTGACGAGGTAAATAGTTTTCCTTGATAATTGATTTGACGATTAATGCCTGCTGCGGCCTGAACCTCAGAAACGCCAAACAACGTGCTAAGCAGCACGCCAATACATACGGTTTTAACCAATGTACGAAATGATGGGAACACAGACCGAGATTATTCAAAAGGGCAATCTTAAACCCCTTGTGTGCACGCGGGCGTTCTAAGGAATTCGTGAGACACAATTCAAGTGTAGCAAAGCCAAAACATCGCTCAATCATCAATGTTTTTCGATCTTTATATATTTCTCTTTTTGAGACTACCTGTGGATAAAGTGTTATCTGTGTAGCTACTTAAGCGCTTTTAAAAAATATTTTGGCTTATCTAACTACAAAAAATGAAAATCGCCTCCTGCAATAACCTTTATATTGTGGATATACTGTAGATAAGAAGTGGGCTATTTTTCGCGTATTTCACGAATGGCTTGGAAACAAAGGGTTCGCTTGAATGAGTGGCGCAAGCGCCACTTGAAGCTCTTCACGAGCCAATTTAATCTGAATAGGAAACATCACTACTTTTTCCTCCTGTTCTTTCGAAGTCACAAAGTATCCCAATTTCGCCCAACCGCGTAATTGATCGCTTGGCATGGCTGGAACCACATGCCAATGAAGGTGTCGCACCGTACCTTCAGAGGCGGCACCGGTTTGCAAAAAAATCTCCGTTCCTGATCCTGGATATAATAACTTCAGTATCTTTGAGGCATAACAAATGAGCTCGTGCCTATCCTGAACTTCTTCTGGAGTTTCATCTTCCAATAACAGAAGATGCCGTTTTGGGATAACTAGTGTATGGCCCTCACTTCGAGGATACCGATTCACGAGCCAATCATAATGCCTATTTTCAACCAAAACCCCTTCCAAGGACCTTACGTTATCCTGTTTAATCATCTCGGGATCACAAAAGACACAACCTTCAGTACTCTTCTCTTTGTCATATGCGGCTCGAAATGGACTGAAATAATAGGCCATATCTTAACTGGATCACTTAATATATCCGTCTCCATTCTTCATTTTTTTATTCATCTCCTGTTGCATTACAGAAGAAACATTCTGCCGTAGTGTGTACTCTTCACCGAAGAGTGGCGCCGTTTTCATCTGAGCTCGATGCTTTTCCAGAAACTCCTCTCGTGTGCCGATAACCTTAGCTGGATTACCAGCCGCCACAACGTCTGCCGAGATATTTTTGCTCACCACGCTCCCCGCTCCAATAATGCTATTTTTCCCAATGGTTACACCTGGCAAAATAATGGCATTAGCGCCAATAAACACTCCATCCTCAATTTTTACCTTGGCGATGTAGGTATATCCAAACGCCTGATAGGTACTTGTGTCATGAGCGAGCACGTACACTCCAGGGGCCAATGTGACATTATTCCCTTCACCCGCTCCATAATCTTGCAGCCCGTACCTATTTTTAAGCCTTTTTTGATCAACCCTCGCACGCTGTAATAGCCGCGCAAACGCCAAAGAAGGTCTTTGAAAAAGGGGAGACGGGAAGCGGGAATATCCATATTGTTTCAAGATTACCATCAAACACTCATTCATGTCTCGTAAGCTTTTCATTCATAACAAAGATTGCTCTTGTTTTAAGCGATTTTTTTTGAATTCCTATTTTTTACAGTCTTGAGAACAACGGACGATACAAATCATGCCTGGGATCAATACGTAATTCTGAAGCGTCTACTTTTTTGATGAAATGCACCGGAGCTCTCTCAATCACAGCCAGGGGCGTGCGTTCATTTCCTTCCCCCATACACAAGACTGCCGTTGAAGCCAAGCAATCAGCGATGTTCGTCTGTGTCATTCTGAGCGACCTCCCAAAGAGATCCGGTTTGCCTCGATAGTCGCGCAATCCCTTGAAACCAGCATATCCAAGTGCAACTCCGATGACTCCTGCACGAAGCGGGAATAATCGACTATCTGTAATCAAAATTCCAAGCTTTTTTACATGGTACCTTCGCATAAGGCGAAGACAAAGATCGTGAGCAACGCCATAGCTGTCTGTAGGCCACAGAATAAGATTTTCATTCGCATTCGATTCATCAATCCCTGCATTCGGACACCAGTGACCATCTTTTTGTGTGAGATAAAACCAAGCGGTTTTGTACACCTGTTCACTTTCTTGTCGAATCCATTTTCTTTTTTGACCTGGATTATTTTTTACGATCCGTCCTTCTGCGAGAGAAACAATTTTTGATGTAACAACAATAATTGATCCTTCGGAAACTGAGTGTATGAACTTAAAAATGTATTCTTCAAGATTTTGATGAGGCCTAAAGATTGAACTGTGAATCGAATGTATGGACATTTGCATAAAAGACATGGGCGGAGAAAGATAGCTCTCCGCCCGGACATTAGAGAACAAGATGGGTTTTGAAGATCGTGGAGAGGGCGTTGGCGATCTGGAAACCTATGCGTTGAGGCGTGGCAAGGAATAAGGGACGACGGCAGATTTCAAGCTGAATCGCTCCGAAACATCCTTCTTGGATTTGAGCACTAAATCGATCTGCGGCGTGACGGACGACATATCCACCTTTATAGCGTTTTGTAATTCCTCGCTCCGCATCAGGAGAGAACTCAGTCGTGTATCTTCCATGCTGAGAGCAGCGTAAGAGTTTTTGTATCTCCCCAGATAATGGACGAGGACACGTACGATCTTCATCCGTGCCAAGCACGAAATCGAGCTCTTGTCCTGGAGATTTTAGAAAACTATGGACATCAAGCAAGAGGCATCGACCGAATTTTTGTAGTTTTTCCTCAATGATCCTATGGAGTAATACATGGAATTCCCGATAGCAACCCTCAAGTTCAGAAATAGCATAGGGCTCTTTATCTGGATCTCGATTCACGTCTACATGGCCACGGTGCAGATCGAAGATAATAAGGGTAGGTGCACAGCCGAGTTCTCTCAAGCGTGTCGCACAGCTCTCTGCCCATTCCGAGGTTCCGCTATCTCGCTGATCTGAGCCGTATTGGGCAATCCAATGTTCTACTTGTCTGCGAATAGGTGCTCCTTTGATCCTGATCGTGCCATCGTGAGGTACGGTAATAACGAAGGGTGAAGTACCTTGAGTGATGCGCGCATACATGGGATGCCTCCTGGCTGTGAGAGTAGGGGTACATGCAGCGAAATAAAAAGAATGCGCTGCCTAAAAAACCGCGTGTTATGAAAATGATGACCAAATTTTTCGAAATCGAGTAAGCAACATAGAGATGTTTATACACGCTAGCATGGGTTTATCTTTTTGTCATTCAAGCGATAGAACTTTTAATGCAATCCCCCCTCTAACTTCCCACTTCATCGGAGAGAGAACCGGATAAGGAGGGACCGTGGGAGATCATAAAAATGAGGCTCTTACAAAGAACATCGAGGAGCGCTATCATGGCTTCCAACCTATGCAACTCGTTGAATTTGATGGAAAAAATCTGCTGTCCGGATTGAATATCTCGATTCCGAACGGAAAATTCGTAACGGTTGATCAAACGACCAATCTAGAGGGTTTGCCGCCTGGCCCGTGGTTTATAAAAGCTCAGGTTCTTCAGGGTAGTCGTGGAAAGCGAGGCTGGATTAAACTGATCACCACACACGATGAACTGCTTCCGACGCTTCAAGGACTGTGCACAGCCATAGATAGTGAACCATGTGCTGGTTTTTTACTCGAATCAGCGACTCCCCATCAATCAGAATGGCTCCTGTCCATTGATATTGATCGAGCAACAGGAAAGCGACGTATTCATCTGGCAAAAGAAGGTGGTCAAGAAGTAGCCGCACTACAAACCTACATCATTGAGAAAGAGCAAGACTGGCGAATGATCATCGCGCCTGCAGAGATTATTACGGTTGCTCGCAAATTGTACGACGGTATGACGCAGCACGATATACTGACCGTTGAGATCAATCCGCTTGCGATATTGGAAGACGGAAGTTGTATCGCCCTCGACGCAAAGATTGAACTTGATGATGCCGCGAGCGTTCGTCACCCAGAATGGAAAGGATTCTGCACACTCTCACGTCATGGACGTGTACGCTCGGAACGCGAAACCGCTTTTATGCAGCTCGTAGCCGATGGCTCGACGCTCGGACGTTATGTGGAGTTGGATGGAGATGTGGCCATGATTTTATCCGGCGGCGGTGCCAGTTTAGTAGCCATGGACGCGCTCACAACTGCTGGAGGCAAGCCGGCTAATTATCTCGAAATGAGTGGCAATCCTGATCCGAACTATGTACGACAGGCTGCTCACATCGCCTTTTCCCATCCTCACCTTCATGGTGTATGGATTGCGGGATCATTCGCCAATTTCACCGATATTCAAACGACAGTGATGGCTGCGTTATCTGCCCTGGAAGAAAAAGGCCTTCGCATCCCCGTCGTCATTCGTCGCGATGGACCACGCGCTGCAGAAGCAGAGCAAGAAGCCCGAGCATGGGCTGATCGTCTCAGTATCCCTCTGTGTTTTCATCGTGCGGACACAGATTTGGATACATCGGCCAAAGAACTATTGGCGCTCATGTCATAAACATATGTCCTGGAAACTTTTCGATCCTCAAACCCCCATTCTCATCCAAGGCATGACCGGCAAAGAAGGCATGCGTATGGCGACTTGGCTCATACAAAGCGGGGTGAATGTGGCAGCAGGTGTGACGCCCGGCAAGGCTGGACAGACCATCGAAGACCGGCCTATCTTCAATAGTGTCGCAGATGCACGATCTGCAATTCCTGAAATTGAGACCTCTTGTATCGCCGTACCATCAACTCGTGTCCTTGCTGCTGTGCAGGAAGCGACTGAAGCGGGTATTCGTTTCATGCATATTCTGACAGAGCGCGTTCCTGTTCATGATGTTATCGCTATGCAAAAGCTCGTAAAAAATCGGGCCACAATTCTTGGACCAAGTTCGGTTGGCTATCTGCAATTTCCTCGCTTTCGTTTGGGGTATATAGGTGGAGAAAATCCATTTTCCGTGCTCTCACCAGGTGGTGCTTCAATCATTTCAACCTCCGGTGGCATGACGAATGAACTTATGATGGCCTGCGCTCGTCTCGGCATCGGTATTCATACCGCCATGGCCGTGGGTGGAGATCGAATTCCATGCCTGTCACTTGCGGAAGCAATACAGTGGGCGGATGCATTATCAGAAACCAAAATGTTACTCGTCTTCGCAGAGCCTAGTCATCCGTTTCTCACGTCGCTCGTTCATGACGAATATCTACCACAAAAACCGCTCATTCTTTTTCTCGCCGGTGATATCTTAGATACACTGCCTCGTGGAGTAGCATATGGCCACACTGGAACGATTCTCGGTGAGAACGATCTTTCCGTCCATGAATTTCGTACACGACTTCAAGAACGAGGAATCATCTGCGTGAAGACGATGAAGGAATTTGAAAACTGTATTTCGAACGTCGTCCCGAGCAAAACGAAGTGAAGCCGAAGGACCTATAAGGAAATTTTTCTTCATGGATCCCTCAACTGCGCATCTACTCCGCTCGGGACGACAAACTAAACCCTATATCTCTATGTCCAACACATCTCTCCCCTCTCTGATCTCAAAATCTGACTTCCTCTCTTCGATGTGGCTGTTGTGGACGGGAAAAAAATTAACTCCAACGAGTCGTGCTGTACTCGAAGCCTGCTTGGCCGCCTTGGGCGAACCCGTCACCGGCGCCACAGATGCCCTGGCCAGCCTGCGCGGCCTGCTGGCGATCATTAGCGCCTGGGAGTGGCGCAAAAAAGGGACTTATGTACCAG
>CAYRMN010000012.1:0-14560 GCA_964425575.1 uncultured Gammaproteobacteria bacterium
TTGGTGCATCAATCCAGTGTTTTCGATAGGCTTGAAATAAAGACCAGAATAAGGCTCCATAGATTGAAACGAATGTCACAAAACCAAACACGCCCGTCATGGATAAAACATCCATAATGGTATTGTGAGAACGATCAAACCAGGTTTCGTAATAACCAAAATGAAGCGACTCCGGATTATACTTTTGATTAAATAAGATATGAAAGGAATCGAATCCCCAGCCGGTCAACGGACGTTCCAAAAAACCCTTCCAGGCAATATCCCAAGCAATAAGACGAGATCGCGTGGCTGCAAATGAGGTCAAGCGTGCAAAGGGCGTATTTTTATTAAATGATGTGTTTCGGAAAGCAAAAATGAGCCCATATGCAAGGAATAACGCGGCTACAGACCCGAGCAACAAACGGCGTGTTCTTTTATTCGAGGAAACAAAGGAATACGTAACCGCAAACGCAATCACGCCAACACCCAAACCCACCAGCGCTCCGCGGGATTGTGTCGCGATGAAGGCTGCAACATCAAACACAACCGCACCAGCCAACCATAGCTTCATGGATCGTGATGAATCTTTGAGCCACAATAGCGCAATAAAAGCGAGGTTAAAAATCTGATATGCACCCATATAAATGGGGTTGTCTAATAGCCCTCCAACACGTGGACCTGCCGGAAAACGTAATAGATTTGGAAATGGCAGCTGGAGTAGCGCAACAGCGGCCATAAATACGGAAATCACAACCTCATACAGCAATAATTTTCTCCACTGTTTCCACGTGGTAAGTAATGACGAGGCCATGGTAAACCAAGCGAGAAAATGAAGAAGGGTAAACAATCCGTTCATGCGCTCTTGATTTCCCCACCAGGAACGCAACGGATCAACGGAAAAAATGACAGAAACTCCAATAGCTAAAAAATAGGCAATAATCGCTCCATATAACACAGAAAAACGTGGTCGATACTGAGGCTCAGCCCAAGCGAGCGCCAGATACGCTGGAAACGTTAGGCTGATCAGAATTTGAAAAAAAATGAGCTTAGAAAACACAAACGGAAAAATAACAATCGGCACAAACACAGCCGGCATGAGTAGACCGGCATAAATGCCGATATACGTTATGGCTTTGAGCCACTGAATGGCACGCAAACGATTGGTCATAGTGGGAAAAAGCATAACATAACGGAGGAATGGGCGCCAAACCAAAACCCCGCCTCATATGAGGCGGGGTTTGGTTCCCTATTGTATCTAGAGTATCGAAGGTCGTTAGACGAACGATACGTTAGACGCTGTTGAGAATCTGAGTCTGTGAAAGATCCTCGACGTATACGTCGTTGGTCCAGTCACGAGAACCAGGAGCGGTCACATCATCTGCACGCGTTGGGTTATGCGGGTTTTCGGAGTTGTCAGACCAGAGGAAGGTTCCTGTGGCGGCAAAGGCTCCGCTTCCACCCACCGACGTATCAATGTTGTAAACGTTGGCGCTTGAAGCAAAGTCGTTATTGCTATTGGTCAAGTACCCCGTTCTGACCGTATTGGTTGAGTCACGATTGAACGACAAGATGACGTTCTGGGAAGAAAGGCTTCCAGCATTGGCACTTACTGTGGCAAATACTGTAAAGACCTTTGGTTCACCAACAGACACCGTCTGTTCAGTCGTGAACGAAATGACGAGATATCCATCGGTCTGATTGGCAGCGATGCTTCCCGTCTTCGCATTTGCCGTACCGTTGACCTGTGAAGTAGAGGACACATACGTGGCCTGGTAGTCAGTGGACGGAATGTTCGTGCTTCCAAGACGGATACCGACGTTGCTCAAGACGACATTCGCTGTCTTGGAAAGGTTGAATACAACCTGTTTCAAGGCGATGGAGTTGGTGTCAGCAGCAACCTGGAACTTGTACAGATCCATTGGGATTGTCGCCAACGTTGTCGAACTGAGCGATTGCTTGGTGACAATCGGCTTACCCTTGCGGAGCACCATGGAGTTTCCTTGTGATGCACCTGTCGCAGCGTACACGCGCTCGCCAGAGGCGGCACCCGTCGCGCGAATATTCATCTTGGTTGCGTATGCTGCATCCCACTCACCTGTTTGGATGCTGGTTGCAACACCGAGAGCTGGAGCATGACCAGAGCGAGCGACGCCCGAGGAGAGGCCGCCAACCGTGGAAGAAGGCTGAAGATCAGCCAATTTGGCCCAGACCTGGAAGCTCACAGAACCATTCTTTGGAACTGTGATTGGGCTCGCAGAAAGGTCAATATCCTTCGTTCCAGTTGCACCGGAAGAGAGAATATCGGATCCCTTAAGCGCACCGTTGCTCGCAATGGCAATCATCTTGAAATCAGCATTGTCGGCAGCAGCAGACCCGAGAGTCGAGCTGGCAAACACAGCAACGCGATCAATCAAGACATCTTCATATGAAGCAGTTGCCTTGTACTGAGCAAATGGTACCCACACATCTTTCGATGCGCTGGCAATCACGACGGTCGCTGGCGGGTGTGAGTCTGTACTCACGGTCAATGTACCGCTGTTGACGATCGTCTGAACGACAGATGGGCTGTCGCTGTTTCCATTGTTCATAACAGCTGCTGGAACAGTAGCCGTAATGCTGTTTGAATCCTGGTCTTGAGCCTGGATATCAGCAGCAGCAGCAATACCAACACTGACGCGATCATATGGAGAAGTCGTTGAAGCGCTTGAGGTCAAGCTCATCTTTGCGATAAGCGAGATGCTCGTGCCCTTTACGATCTTCAAATTCATGTTGCTGATCTGAGCAACACCATTGGAATCTGGAGCTTTGGCGACACCAACCTGAGTGTCTCCGTTCCAGAGTGACAATGCGGTAATGCGATCATCGCAAGCGCCAAGAACGTAATCCGCAGCGCCCACGATATCAGCCTGACATGTGAGTGTGACGGAATTCACCGTAACATCAGACTGCTGGCCTGCAGAGAAGACAAAGCCGGCTGCGGCTGCATTCTGCTGCTTCTTCACTACCGTACCCGAGGACGGAGAACCGGCCAAGGCGACAGTTAAGTTAGAACTTTTTACAGTCTGTGGGTTACCGGACTGGCTGTTGTTTGGGATAACTTTCGCAAGAGCCAAAGCTTCACCAGTCTTAACATCGCGGATGTCGTTGAGCTGGAATGGAGCCATAACGGCGCGATACGCACAGGTACCACTTGAGAAGAATTCACCGGAATTGGTGATGTCTTCCGAGTTGGACAAATCAGCAACAAGGGCCAAGTTCATGGTCTTGCCGGTTGAAATGACCTGGGAATCCGTGAATACAATTGCGCTTGAGGTTGGGGCTGGAGTGTTGGCCGAAGTGATTTCGGTTGGACCCATCCAAACCTGATTCGTATCAAGGTTTACAAGCTTGAGGTTGCGGAAGTACTTGGTAGTACCTGAGCCTACGACATAGCAATTCGCTGCTCCGCTCGCCTGACCAACCGTGAAGCGCACATTGCGGACTTCAAGATCGTTATCAGAAGAGGTCAAAGCGAATTTGTAGAGAGGAACGCCCAACTGACCCTTGGCAATGTTCTGTGTGACAGGACCATTGAAGGCATTGGTAAATGTTCCACCCTGGGTGGTGATAGACGTCTTATAGGCGTCACCAGATCCGTCATAAGATCCCTGAGCAGCGCCTGTACAACCACCAACAGCTGTTGGGGCGATACAGATCGCAGCACCTGTCTTGTAGACGCTGTCCATCGCATGCACATCCGTGGTGTATTCGACGTAGGTAACGATCGTACGGTCTGCGCGACCAGCAACCTTGGCGTGCAAGGAGAAGGTCTTTGTTGTGCCATTGGTGATGAGGTATGGCGTGGTGAAATTCAACACGATACGACCATCTGCACCAACAGAATCAGCGCTCGCGACTTTTGTCGCGCCCTGAAAGAGCGCGAGGTTCGTCAAATCAGAATTGGTAATGCTACCAGCCTGATACAACGTAACGCTGCTGACAGTAATGTCATTGGTGTTCGCTGTGAGCTTGAAATTTGCGATTTCAGCATCGCTAGAACCAACGGTTGGATTGGCTGGGGTTGTACCCTTCGTCACATCCAAACGACCAGAATTGCTGGCTCCCACAGTAAACACGTTGCCGCGTACTGGGAAAGAACCAGACACTGTTGCGGAACCAGTGACCACAACCGAAGCTGGATCAACGATTTCGAACGAGTGCTGACCGCCTGAAAGTGATGCGCTGAAGTCACCATAGACCAAGACGGAGACAGAGCCGCCGGCTGGAACCATGAGATTCAAGGCGCTAAAGGTAGCGGTGTGAGCAGTTGAATTGACCGTGCGGCCATTCGTCAGACGATGACCCATGGCATCATAGAGATACACATTGGCAAGATCTGTAGCTGCGCCAATACCAACACGGTGAAGCGTGAGACCTGTAATAGTCACAGCGGCTGAACCGGCAGTAAAGGTGTACTTGGCGAGAGAAACTGAAGAAGCATTCTTCGTCAGCGTCATGCCAGCTGGCGTGTCAGATGCCAAGGATACTGAGATAGCACCACCGACAACAGGGCCGGAAGTGACAACAGCATCAGCAATAGCAGACTCGCGACCAGTCACATCAGCACCCATTGGGTAGCTAATCGTGGTCATGACAGCATCGGCCTTGTTCAAGCCGTTGGCCATGAGAGCAGCGTCGGAGGAGAACTTGCGCTTCTGGCCGTTCCAGATGATGTACCAGTTCGAATCACCGGCGTACTGAACGAGCTGACCGTCTGGGTGACCCTGCGTTGAAAGCGAGGAGCCGCCCGTGTAGTTCACGAAGAAGGCATCCGGGACGTCAACGACGCGCATTGCCCAGTTGTCTCCGAAGAGAGCTTTGGCAATAGCTTCAGATTCGATCCAGTGCAAGACGCCACCTGGGGTAACGGCGTACACCTTTGGATCGGTGGTGATCTTAACCAGTTTTGTACCGGCGCGGATCGTCATGTTTCCTCCAATAGAGATGTTGGCGAGTTCTGAATCGGTAATGGTTTTCACCGTTGAGAAATCCTGAAACCAGGAAAAGTATGTTTTCTCGTTCGGGAAAACGTAGCGCTTGCCATCCTGAGCGTAGTAGTACACAGCAGGGCCAGAAGCCTTGATGAGATCACCAGACATGAGAGAAGCAGCGGAGGCGGATGCAGCAAAGCTGAAGACGCCCATCACTGACGACATCATGACGGTAGATACCGCGACAAGAGATGTAATCGCTTTTTTAAATGTGGAAGACATAAGAACCCTAAGGGTTTGATAAGATAATATTTTTTTAAGAACATGGGCCTCCGGTATTCCCGGAGTCGACCTTTGGACCCAGTCATCGGCGAGGATGTAACACGAGCGAGCGAGTTTGAGATGTATCGGCTACTGCCGATATTCTCTGAAACGGTTTAAAATCGATGAGATGCGCCGCGCTGGAGTCGAAGAAAACCGGAGGCGTACTAATGGTACGCTGAGGATTTTCTTTGACGAAGCGCGAGCAGGTCGCGATTTTCAAGCGTTTCAGTATCCCCCGCCCGTCAGGATGGCCGTCATAGACAGTCACCCTGTAAGACAGAAGACGACACGCGTCATTTTTTTTAAGGAGGGCTCGTTGTTGCTGTCGCGGTTGATGATGTTGTAGATGTGACAAAGGGAGAAGCTTGAACCCCAATAGTGGTAGAGGTGAAAGAAGATGTGACAGATTCTGGAGGAACGATACCTGATGTGGACGACCCATTTTCTGCTGATATTGCCGTCAAATCAATAATTTTCTGAGCTGCGAATGCATTCTGAGTACTTTTCTTCATCTGTTCAAGCGCTTCAGCAAACGGCAATGTGCCCGTACCAGCCACAACGTTAATCGTACCAGATGTGGCGATATCTACACCGCTTATTGAAGAGGTCGCAGTCGAAGATGTTGAAAGGCTTAAACCAGTTACATCTGCCACTGTTTTAGAATGCTCCTGAATCGCTTGGACGACATCATTTTCAGTTACTGCATCTCCAGATTCTTGATGCTTCTCAACCAAAACCTCAATGGCCTTTACGCCTGTATCAGCCGCAGCAGCCTGTGCCTCTGTGACCTTTTCTTTGGCTTCATTGGATAATACCGCCTTACTATCCTGCAAGGTGTGAACAGCTTTGGCGCTCGTTTGATCTATGAGCTTTGCCGCAGCCACAAGTCGATCAGACTTTGTACCCGTCTTTGCATCATCTAACTGTTGCTTCACCGTATTCAAATCTCGTTTGAGCAATTCAGCCGCCTGTACGACTCGAGCGGATCTTGCTGGAACGTCATCACTCGTTACGCTCTTTAGCTCTTCTACACGACGAGCTGTAAATTCAATTTTCAAGGTTAGCTTATCTTCTTTGTCGGAGGTAAAAGCAAGACGCGCCTGTTCAGTAGCCAATTTCAAATTGTACAAAAAATCTCCAGGCAATGACTGCTCTGCCGCTGATACCGAAGCGACCGATCCACCGAAGGCTACCAAAAATACGGACAAAGTCGCTAATACTGGCCCTCTTACATATTCGATGAGACGAGTTGGGATTAAGTCCTGAAAAGAAAGACGAAAAAAGCGTACAGATGAGACTGGTACAGCTGGCATCGAATTCTGCACCTGCATGCGTAATGTTTTTCGGGTTGCCTGAATCCAGACCTCATCCGGCTGGATGCGGTGTTCAAGTGAACGCAGCGCTGCGATACGCTGCTGGAATTCGCGTGACATAGTATATTTAATGAGACTGTCCGATATCTAGGTCCTTTAGAGCTTGTATAGCTCGATGAAAAATAACACGTGTGTTGCCGACTGATTTGCCCAGAATCTCCGCAATATCCCCAAAGGACAAACCATCTACCAGGCGCAAGATCACGATATCTCGGTAGTCCTCTTTCAAGCGTTCAAGTTGCTTCAGCAAGAGAGAAAATTCCGCTCGTGCTTCCATCAGCTCCAGCTCTCGTTTCTGATTACCAGAAAGAGCTGTCGATAGAGAAGACGGAGAATCCTCCTCAAACGTTACAAGATCGACCCGTTCACCAGCTACAGATCGCTCTCGGTAGTAATCAGCGATAAGATTACGAGCAATCCGATACAAAAGCGCCCGAATATGTGTTACCTCAGAGTTATTCTGAAGATAATTCCAGGTTTTTGTGAATGTTTCAGCGGTAACATCTTGAGCCTCTTCTTGCGAAGGTAGCTTCAAAAATGCAAAGCGATACAAGGCTTTCACGTACCGATCATAGATCTGCGCGAAGGCCTCTGGATCTCGCTTGGTCCGAATGCGAAAAAGGAGATAACGATCAACAAGATTCGACATTGTCGACTCCTCAAAGAGTGCAGGTATATTAGCCTAAAATCGCATTTTTTACAATAGCTAGCCCCTTATAAGAAGAACATATTGTACATGATATGTTCCATCTCTGTTAAGAGAGATGATTTATATTTGTCTATACTATTGTTGACAAATATTAGATATTCTGGTATTAATGGCTCATGCCTCATTCGCCTGTATTACCAACCCAAGAGCCAACCCCCGAGCCCACAATTGTGCGGGTTTCTGTATCTGAAGCTGCAAGGCTCTTTGGGGTGAACCCACGAACAATCCGACGCGCTCTTGCAGCAGGTGAAATCCGCTATATTGTCGTTCGAGGACGATATGCACTCCAATTTGAGTCACTCCTCACGTGGTCACAACGACATGCGACCGTCAGACATAAACGCGATGCTCAGGGTATTGGCCAATGGGTGGATCAATGGAGAATAAAGAATCAAAAATACTCTCCTCGAGCACCCCATCAAGCAGCAAGCGCCTCTACGTAAAATATTTTTTAATCTCTTGTTGTAACATTGTCGGCGTTTCGACGATCGCACGCGGGCTTCCCTTTTGAAGCGTGGCTCGATCATGAAATCCCCAACTCACGGCAATGGAAGGCACACCGGTCACGGCCGCTTCACGTAAATCACCCAAGGTATCAGTCACAAACACACAATCCGAAATGGAACGTTGACGCGTTTGAAGCACGCTATTTATTTTTTCAACTTTACTCGTAGACACATCATTGCCTAAAATCTCCGCAAAGCAATCACGAAGCTGATACTCTTCTAGAAACATACCGATCGAAGTACTCAGCGTCGAAGAAACAATCACGAGGACATACTGATGTGCCAATTCGCGAATCAATGCCTCCATGCCCGGCACAGGCACTCGTTCTAACAGTCGCGGCGTGTACAACGACCAAAAATCGATTACGGCTGGTTTGGGAAGATCGGTTCCCATCACCTGTTTCACCGGATTATTGATATTGCCCTCAAAACGCTGACGATACTCATCTTCGGTCACATCTGGCTGTCTCATGCGAGCGATATCAAAGCCAACATCGAACGTTGGAACAATAACGCCATCAAAATCAAATAAAATAACTCGCTCCTGTTTTGTCATATGTAGAACTATTATTCAACCTTCCCCTTTCCTCTCGCCTGCACATCATGCTCAAGGTTTGTATCCTGTGCATCAGCTACAGCCTGAAGCTCAAGACCGGAACGGACCTCAACCGCAACAGCGCTGCTTTTATTGGTTAGCGTATGAGCGGAACCGCGAGCGCCTGAGTCAGGCACATATCGAATTTCAAATGCAAACGTCGCTGGGGAACTACCCGTTGCTGGCAATGATGGAACAGACCAGATAACCTGACCGTTCTCAGATGAAAATGTTCCAGGAATCTGGGAAGCAAATTTGCCCGTTGCGCTCACACCAGAAGTGAGCGCCATCGAGAGCTGAAGGTCTTTCAAATCCGCATCCGTCGGACCGACGGACCACACGACCCAATAGGTTGTTGCCTCACCAACACGTGGCGGCAACGGGCCAACGCCGAGCTGATCTCCAGTTGAGGAATAGTATCGAGCCTCTGCACGAAACGGAAACGCGGTAGAGAGAATCCCACTGAGTCGCTTGCCAAGCACAATATGGCCATCGCGCCGTTCATAGGGGATCAACGACCATGTTGTTTCCATTGTGTGTTGATTTACACGCAAAGGAATATGCACTTGTCCGGAGCCGGGAGCGAGATCATAGGTTCGATTCGTTGAAGAATTGCCGGTCACCTGCAAAGGATGTGAGACCCATACCCCAGCGGTCGTAGCAGACTGGTACACCAGATCTGTTGATGTATTACCGGGGATGGAACGAAGTGGTTCACGAAATGAAACCTGAATTGGTGTTGCGATCTTCAAGAGTGTTTCATATGACGAAACCGTATGTGACGCGTCTTCCGCATTCAATAGAATCTGAATATCCCCCTGCGCTGCTGAATCAACATCCAAAAAAATCGTCTTCTCCTGACCGGGAAGCATATTGCCAATCACAATATGATCACCCCCATCCAGCGTCGCTTGGGGTACGTTTTCCGTTTCGCCTATGCGCACAATAACCGCTTGCGCTTCAAGAGAACTCTTATTCGATACAATAAATGGCATGCTGCCGCCAGGCTCAACGGCATCCGCAGGGAGCGCCGGAATAATGGTTAAAGCGCTTTTTAGTACTCTTCGAGTATCACTCCCACTGACCGCTGTTTCTTGTATGCCAATTCCTTCCTGTAGAGAAAACGCAAATGGCACATCCGTGCCTGGCAGTGCACGTACGCGAACATACAAACGAGAGACGGCTATTTGCGTCGGCACAATTGATCCAAGCATGACTGCCCCATCTCGATTAAGGGGCGGCTCGGCGCGAATAACCTCAACCCACGGTGGCAGATGCCAGACCAAGTGTACATTCTCATGCTGCTTCCCATCCAACACGCGCACGCGCGCTTCAATTGGCGTCGCCGCATCTGCGATCAAAGCGTCGGAATTCAAGGTTAAATCCAATCCAATCGGCCTATAAAACAATGCGGGTGATCGTAATGAAATATTTACAATCAGCAATACAAATACAGCCACAAGCAGCAGAACATCCACAACAAACACAATACCCGAAAACGACCAACATATCGCTCATGAAATTGTCTGCGTAAATGTGACGTTAGCGCCCGCGCTGGTGTAAGTGCTACGTTTGAACTGTGTAACGACAACCCCGAGCCTTTTTTCTTCGAATCATTCACATCGGACATATATTTTTGCTTTCTTTTTCATGCGGTGACCTCCCCTTCCCCCTCCTTATCAGGAGGGGTTTATTAAAACGCTGGAATCCCGCCTACGACAATCTCTTTCTTTCCATCTCCGTTAACATCTGCGGCCGTCACCGTAATTCCATTCACGAGTGGACGTGATCCAAGTGAGAACTCTCGCTTCAGCGTACCGTGAAAATCAAATATGCGCACCCGTGGAATTGCCCCCTGACCAGATCCGGCAATAATATCATCCTTTCCATCTCCATCGACATCTCCAACAGCAACAGATACTCCTCCCTGATTCTTGGCATCAAATGCAAAAAAACTTCCACCCCACACACTTCCATCTGTCTTAAAAATACGAATATGCGGTCCACCTCCTGGACCACTCCCAGTGACGATTTCCTGCAATCCATCTCCATTAATATCCCCTACGGCCACACGCGCGCCGACCTGCGCACGAGGCTGATAGGCAAACCAACGATTCAACAATTTCCCTGCCAAGGTATACGTCCGCACTTCTGATGGTCCACCGTGATCACGGGAGATTACAATCTCAGGAGCTGCATCACGATTGACGTTCCCAACGGCGAGCGCCAACTGCCCCTTATATGCCCCAAACGGACGGAAGGTAGAGGCCGGACCATTCGCGCGCTGAATTCGAACCTCTCCTTGAACGGCTGACACAACAGTATCGTCTGGAGCTACGAAAACGGTAGCGCCGCTTGGTTGATCGGTCCGTTGAGCGAAGAATCCGTTACTCTGTTGCGTGCCCTGAGCGTTATAGACGCGAACGAATTCGCCATTTGGAAACGCGCCACTCCGCACGTCTGTCACATCAGCTCGACCCAATAAAATAACACCATCCTGAGATGCGAGATCAATCGTTCTCGTCAATGAGCCATCATTCGTTGAACGATCTTGCGTCCCTCGTAAACGCTCAAAGACACCGGGAAGCGTCACACGGCGCGGAACTGAGTCGCTGTTCACCACCACAAGACCTTGCTCATATTCACGCATCCAAACACCAGCCGCATTCGTCCCTCCCCCACCCTGAACCGCACGAGGAGTGCTGCGTGGAGTCCCAAGTGTTGCATCATATTCATCGTACCACCACGTTCGGGCATGGCCTCGATCACCTGCATCGAATGAGTAGAACCCATTAGCCAGAAGCGCGCTCGTCAGACCAAAACGCATCAAACGATAATTTGTCTGCTGTTCCTGATTATTTGTATTCGTATTAAAGGCGGTAATGGCCGGTGAGATATTTTTTCCAAGCGCAACGCGAAACGCTTTCCAGGGCACTCCCCAGCCATAGCGCGGAAAATTCTCAAATAAGACGCCATTCACCTGAGACGCATATACATCGCTGCTGTTCACCATAATCAAACGCTGCGGACCAACAGCAGTGCGCATATTGGTCAGGAGTTTGGACATACCGGCTTGCCAGGCCGTGTTCACCTGAGCGGCTGCATCTGCCGTACCGTTTCCATCAGGATCAATATCCTTGCCAAAAAAAGAAACAACATCGCTATACGCCGCATCTAAAAAAACACCGTCCCACAATCCAGTCGACATGAGTTCATCATGCACGAATTGAGGAAGAACTGTGTTCCATCGCCCGCCGTTTACCGTTGGGCCAAGATCTGTCGCATTCATAAGCTTCGCACCAGGCCACCAGCTGAGCCGCTGTCCACGACTGCCATGCATATAAAACGCTTCAGGTGCACGCTGCGCTAGTTTATAGCCAGGCGAAGTCGGATGGCCGGTAGCGCGCGCGTCTGCCAACTCACCCGCACTCACATAGGCAATAATTTTAATATTTGGATTTTGTTTGCGTAACTGCCGAATCTTATCTGGAAACTGCCAACCGATATCCATGTCCAAAATCACCAAATCCCACTGCGACAGGGTCGCCATATCCGCATCCTTAATCTGCCAATCCAAATATAAATTCAAAAGCTTCGGCGCGCTCTGATTCCCGCGCGCCGCATCAGCCGTCAGTGGCAAAAACGCAAACAGCAAGGCCAAAAACCCTGCCACCGCTTTTGAACGGAGAACCATAAATTATTTAGCTATAAAATAGCTTAAAAGAACGAAAATGTCAAGGAAAGTGGACAATATCACAATCCAAATATGATTGACATTTTTTAAAAAATCACGTACATAAAACCCACAAGGAGATGAGACATGCCGAGACATTCGTGGGTACTTCCCGCACTGATCCCCATACTACTCTTCCTCGCAGGGATAGCGGTCAGCGACAACATCAGGCTTAGAGGAATCGAGCGACGTCTCGAGAGACTCTGCCCGCAGACTGCGCCCGTCATCCACAAGGACATCTGAACCCGCAGCACAGCATCCCGCGACCGGCGTCGTCCTGACGACCAACCCGCGTGACCTCGCCGTGTCGCGGGTGTTGTGTTTGTAGGGGCGTGATTCATCACGCCCTTCGACATGCAGGCAAATTGATCGGAGGGCGTGATGAATCACGCCCCTACAATTTCCGTTCTAATATCACGTTGATATTCGCTGTCCAGCCGAGCACGCGCTGTCGGATCACGCGTGCTTGAACATTGTTTGGAATCAACGACAAGAGCTCCCTTTCTCCCAATAATCTCAATCTCGCCTCACTCGCGAAATAGTCACGATGAAAAAAGCGATAGATAGCGTTTCGCATGTTCATGGGCAGCCAGTGAGCAAATGGGATCATGGTATGAAAATCAATTGGAAACCAACGGTTTGGCGTTGAAAGGAAAACACGATTCGCGACACGACAGGCTTCGGCGATAAAATGACGCTGATCCGCAATTGTGCCCACATGTTCAATAACTGCATTTGAAAAAACAATATCAAATGCCTTGTTTGGGAAGGGAAGTTTTTTTCCATCGCCAACAACCAATTTCACCGCTGGATACGCTGCTCGAAATGCGGGAAGATCCTCTAAGGCAACGGCTGTAATCTGCGAAGGCCATGGATACCACTCTTCAAAGAAGTTCACCGCTCTCCCCTCGCCTTCGCCGGCACCAATGTCCAACACATGATCAGCCGGACCTGGGAGCAACTCACGCATAAAGATCTCAAAACGCGCACGACGGGACTGCTCCGTGCGCTTCCGCGTCATCCGCCAGATAAACCCATCCGGCCAGGACCAAAAGTTTTTAAGAAATGTCATATTGATATTTGTCGTCCTGAGCGAGCCTGCGAGTCGAAGGATCTTCTCCTCAGGGAAGATCCTTCGACTGCGCTACTGCTCCGCTTAGGACGACAGATAGCATTCCTCTATCATTCGCGCATGTTCTTCCCAACTTGGAAAACGCCCGTGCGCGAGCGCGTAGCTTGCCCTCGCCATACGATCTCGATCAGCAACATCGAGCGCCGCAAATGATCGTAACGCGTTTCGCCATCCAGCTATGTCTGCTCGTTCGACCAGATATCCATTCTGACCCGCCTCGACCATTTCAGGCAAACCGCCGATATTCGTGGCTAATAATGGCAGACCGTGCGCAAGCGCATCAAGCACAGATAAAGGAGCGTTTTCGTATCCAATCGGACAGGCAATGAACCCTTCGGCGTGAACATATAGATCCTCCAAATCTTGTCCACGTTTAAAACCAACGAGCTCAACATGTTCGATCTTGGCACTCTTGATAAACGTACGCAATCGATCCTCCAACGGACCACGACCGACGATTTTAATCGCTATTTCCGGTACATTCTGAGCAGCGTGGATGAGTTCTTCATACCCTTTTTCAGGTGACAATGAACCGACCGCAAGCAAGTATCCTCCGCCGCGTGATGCACGTTCTTTTTTCGGGATCGGCATGCGTATGACTTGAAATTTTGAAACTGGCTCTCCCCATTCCACCATTTTCTGCGCCATGAAATCAGAGGGACAGATGAATGTCTTAACAGTGCGCTCATACGCCTGACTGCCTTTGGAAAAATACATCTCCGCCGAAGCTAACATGTTCGGAATCAAGCTTGGCCACAAACAGCGATGGAGCGTCGCTTGATAATAGTTGCCACCTTTACACCGTTCACACGGCGAACCTTCGGTATACATTTTATAATTTGGACAGGCGAGCTTTAGATCGTGCAAGGTTTGAACACACGGAATGCCCGAACGGCGAATAGGATCTAGAATCGATGTCGAAAGATGATGATAGATATTGTGCAAATGAATCACGTCCGGTTTGAGTTCACGAATCGCATCTTCCATAGCTCGCTTCGCCTCACGGTTCCAAAAAAAGTTCAGAGCTTTCTGGGCGTCTTTCATCACCCCTTCTGATTGAGACAAATCAGCGCGTGCCACAAAACGACCCGCATCTTCTGAGGGAGGATTCTTGGCTGAACGAGTAGATAGAGCATGAACCTCATGCCCCTGTCGCTTCTGCTCGTCCATAAGTGCATGCATGTAGATCTCTGCACCACGATGGAGATCGAAAAATTTATTAATGTGAAGAATGACCAT
>CAYRMN010000012.1:14570-29403 GCA_964425575.1 uncultured Gammaproteobacteria bacterium
GGCCAGGCACACGCGTCATTCCCGCGGAGGCGGAAATCTTGTTCCATACGATCGAGTAAGATTCCCGTTTTTCAGCCCAAGGCTGATCTGCCTAGGGTAGGACACAGGAATGACAGAGGCTTTGGAAGAAACGGGGGGCGTCATGATTTTTTGGTTAGTAATTCATCATACAGCTTTGCATAGCTCCTCACCATCTTTTCAAGACTCATTTCTTTCTGAACGCGAGGTAACGCGTTTTGCGCCATCTGAATGGCCTGCGTGGGCCGCTCCAGCGTCTCTCGAATTACTGCTGCCCAGGCAGGCACATCTCCTGGTGGCGCAAAACAAACATCCGTAGCCCGAAATATCTCATGCAGAGGTGGAAGATCGGATGCAATGACGGGGAGGCCTGTTACCGCCGCTTCCACGACCGCCAACCCAAGCCCTTCGTATTGCGAAGGAAAACACAGTAGATCAGAAGAAGCGAGCAGGTCGGGCACATCATCACGAAACCCAAGCCAATCGATACGAGAAGCAATGTGCAACCGCTCTGCTAAGGCATGCAAGGATTTTTCCAAAGGGCCACTCCCCGCAATCTGCAATCTCCATGGTATGTGTACCAGCGCGAGTGCCTTCAGTAATGTGGCGTGATCTTTTTGAGCATCGAGTCGGCCCACGATGAGTAGGCGAGGAATATCGTGAAATGGATGCGTGCCGCGCAGCGGACGATGACGCATATCGACACCGTTATGAATCACTTGAATCTTATCTGATCGAATTCCATCCTTTTTCTCCATCACCCGCTTCACTTCCTCCGAGACGGCTATATGTGCATCAGTGATGGATGACAATCGATGATTCACCCAATGTTTGGTGCGGCTGTAGGTCGGATTGGTGTTATGTTCGGTCGTAACAAGATGAGGAATCCCAGCCCAGCGTGCAGCTAAACGGCCCATGGTATCTGCGGTAAATAAATGCGTATGGACGATGCTTGGCTTGAGCTCACGAAAAATCTTCACCAGATCATAGAATGTACTCGTCCCAAACGGACGACGTGCTCGAATGGGATAGAGCGGTACGCTCTCTTCTTGGAACAGCTTCTCTAGTGGGCCGCCACCTGTTATGGAAACCGCAATTGCCTCATACCCATGTTCTGGTAAGCCCGCCACCAGATCAAACACCACGCGCTCTGCGCCTCCGCCACCCAGAGATTGGATCACATGCACGACCTGATAGTTCTTCATACGGACTGATCAACTCCTTTCTCCTGCTGATACTTTTCGAGCGCTAGCATCGCCGCCAACGTGAGACCAAGCGGCAGCCACATTTTTGCCGTCCAGTAATTTGTATTAAAAAGCTGATAGGCCATCGCTCCACCAGCTCCGGTCATAAAAAATAAAACCGCTCTCCGCTCTTTTCCAATAGGCATTTTTCTCCACCAACCAATGCAGCTATGCAAAACGGTCAGAATCAACAATACGAATGCAGCGATCCCTACCATGCCTGTTTCCGCACCTAATTTTTGAATGAATCCATGCGAATCGAGCGGCGCTCCGTATTCCAGTCGAAAAATATATGCCGATCCAACGCGATCTACGAATGTCCCCGCCCCTCCCCCAATCCATGGGCTTGTCTGAAACACATTCCACGCGATTTCGAGCAAGGCAACACGCGTCGAATTACTACTCTGTGCGATCAACGATCTGCTAATCTCTCCCATCACAAACAACAACGGAATACACAGCACCGCAATGGCTGCGATTGAAGAGCCGTATCGGCGTATAACCTCTCTATACTCAACAATCGCTAAAAAACATAGTTGGATAAATAGCACGATCCAAAATGTACGAGAGAATGTCAGCAGTCCAATCAGAACCTGAAAAATCGTCGAGGCATACAAAAATCGCTGCGTCCGCGGCGATCGAACCAAATATGCAAGCCCCAACGTAAGCATGATGGTAACCACCATGAGCTCCGCCAACAGATTGTGATTATCACCAAGCGCTGGGACACCAAACATGGGCAACGGATGCGCCCGACGAATAAACTGGCTGCTAGCGTCCACAAAAAATAACGACACCAGTCCGTTCAGCGCAGCAAACGTACCAACCCCGGCCATGACAGATAACGCTGCCACCAAACGACGACGAGAACGAAGCAGATTGACGGGCAGCGCCACAAACGCCAAATAACAAAAGAGGACAGGGCGAAGGACAAACTTAAGGCCCAACACAATGTCCGGCTGGAGTGAGGAGAACAGAGAGAGAAGATGAGCACCGATCAAGGCGCCATACCCTCCAGCTAAGGGGAATACAGGCTTCCAATTTCGATCCGCCCGGCGATACCATAAAAAAAGAATTTTTAATGCCCAAGCTGCTAAAACCGCAAGCAGCAATAGTTCAGCCATCCCGATATCAATTGAACCACCAAAGGCATGTTTTCCAAACTCAATATCCCCTGTCGGAATGGAAATAAGTAATCCTAAAAACGGCGTCAGCATCAACGCCGCGTAAAAACAGATGTACGTATATCGATATGCCAATAGCAAAATCAAAAAGGCGCTAACCAAAACAATCGGGCCAAATGGTACTCCGGACGCAATACAAATAGCGCTGACAGCCAGTGCTACAAATACTCCCCATGTAAACTCGGCCATATTTACTGACAGAATAGCATGAGACAGCTGAAGACAGAACGTAAGCCTTGCACCATGCGGTGCAGGGCTTGCACTCATCTATTGGTTTGTTACAATTTTACTGCTCGAAGGATGCTGAAGAATGTATGAGGCGGCATCCGGGGAAGTGAAACCGTTCACAATCCGTAATCCCGCGTGAAGGCACTCAGCCCCCATTTTAAGACCATGGAATGGGTTGTATGTGCCGAGTCTGGTGAGGTCACGCTACGTTTCTCTGGTACGCCGCTAGAGATAAGGTAACGAAAAAAACTAGACTTGCCACGAGAAGGGTTTGGATTTTCGATGGAGACCGGAACACATGCGTTCGTCACGGATTTCTGTCATGTGGATCAGAGCTCCGCCCAAAAACCGGGCGGCGTAACACCTATCCAAAAAAGCGACTACTCTCGCTGGTCGCAGCTCATCACCCATGAAGTGTACGCAGGTGCAGGCGGCTTCAGCGGCCGCTTCATGAGCTTTCCAAAGGTGATCTGTCCCGGATACCGTTCTCAGCAGATAAACTAGTCGTCGCATCTCGCGTGCCTGATGAAAACAGGCCGCTTTTTTATTTCATGAACTCCCTTAAATCTGCGCCGCATTCCACGATAAATCAAAGATCGCCTGAAAAAACTTCGCAATGTCTGAACTTTCCACCAAAACTCCCATAGGCTTTGTTTTGTAAGTAAAAATGACCACAAATTTCTCAAAAATGACGAATTCACCATGAAAAAATGACATATTTAAAGGAGCCTGACGCATTTCGACATTCTCACCGGTGAACGGCATCTCAACATCAGGCTCAAGAGAATAGAGCATTTTATATCGAAATGATCCTCGTGAAAATCGTTGTTTATCTGCTCGATGACGCTCACCGATATCAGCCGTCACCTGATCAATATGGGTAAATGTTCGCCAACAAGGAGTGCCTTTTGCAAGCTCCCAAGCAATGTTGCGACAGGCAAAAATTCCTTCCTCCCCCTCAAAATAACGAACCTTTGGTTTATCATCCACGGCGTTGAACAAGGCCATGAATTGCGGCATGAGTTCTTCCAGGTTCTTTTTCTTTTGTTCTACCTGCTGCAACTCGTCGTGAGTTGAACGCATTAAATGATCAGGCGATTCAGCAACAAGCAGCTGCCTATCTCCCTGCTCAATGCTTGAGACCAAGCCACGTCGTTTTAAATTATCAATCAAAATATAGGTCGTTGCACGATTCACTTGTGCTTGTTTCGCAATATCCTGTACCGCCGATGGTCCAAGCTCCATCATGGCCAGATACACACGCGCTTCTTTATCTGACATTCCGCAGGCATGCAGAGCCTTTCGTAATTCCAACATACGATTTACCAGGCGGTTAGAACCGGGTAGGTCAATTTTGCCGTATTTTCCCAAGTATATTTTTTTGCCCGTTCTAATCCAGCAACTCGGAGAGCTTCTTTTTTGTCTGCATCAGACACGATACGCGTCATGGCTTCCGTCATCGCTTCCGGTTGATCCGGAGAAAAATAAAGCGCCGCATCTGGACCGATCACTTCCGGCAGACTGGCGGCAGTAGATGATAGAACCGGACAACCAGAAGCCATGGCGATCACCGGAGGAATACCAAAACCCTCATACCAGGAAGGATGGATTAGGGCTTCAGTCGCATTCAACAGATGGGGCAAGTCCGCCTCAGGAACATATCCTAATTCAAAGATATCATTTCGTGCAGATGATGCATTGATTGCGCTTCGTATATCCTCATACCCAAAGCCAGGAACGCCAATCAAAACGAGCTTGTGAGGATCACCAATACCTCGCCGGGTTTTGAACAACGTGAATGCTTTGATCAAATTCAGGATATTCTTCTTCGCTTCAATCCGACCAATGGTAAGAAAAAATGGCTTCGCAATCCGATACCGCGCCAGGCGTTCTTCGACTGCACGCGAATCCGCAATCGGATGATACAGTGCATGATCAATACCATTTGGGATAATGGCAATCCTGGCAGGATCGATCTTATAGGCTTCAGCCATCTCTCTCCCGCTAAACTCAGACACGGTTACAATCCGTGTAGCTCGCTTCGCCGCCTCGCGCATCGCCGCTTCATGAATATGGACCTGTCGTTTTTTATAGAGCTGTGGAAATCGATGAAAACCTACATCGTGCAACGTGATAACGGTTTTCTTTGGCACATACCGCGGCATGGTGCTACCCGGCAAAAATAAGACGTCAATCGGATGGTGATGCAGTTCATACGACAGACGGAACTGCGTCCAACCATAGGGCAACAGCCATTTCGCGCGCACCTCAAACCAATTTTCAGGCAGATGTTCTAGCCCTCCCTGTAAAATTTTATTGGTATACAAAATCCACGAATGCGGATCGCCCGTGGTGACTTTTTTTAACTCTTGAATCACATGCCAGGCATACCACTCCACCCCGGTCCGAACCGGTTTATTCGCCCGTGATGCCTCAATCCCAATTAACATGGCGAAAGTATAGCATGGCTAAGTTGGGAATATAGAGAAATATTACAGGGCTCCTCTGAAGGAGCTTTTCAAATATTACGACGAAAAAATACTGCGCTTATAGCTTTCAAGATTTTCAAGAGCGATGCCTGTGCCTTTGGCCACACATAGCTGCGGATCATCAGCCACAAAAGCAGGCACGCCTGTAGCATCGGCAAACAAACGATGAAGATTGCGGAGTTGCGAGGAACCGCCGGACAGGACCATGCCTTTTTCCATAACATCCGCAGATAATTCTGGGGGCGTGGCATGTAACACCTCTTTGATGGCTTCAACAATTCCTTGTAGATCGTGCTGAATGGCGTCAGTCACATCGTCTGATGTTACGGTGATAATGCGCGGTAGACCACTGATCATGTCACGGCCTTTGACCTGCATTTCCATTTTTTCTTCAAGATATAAGGCGGAGCCAATGCGAATTTTCACATCTTCCGCGGTTCGTTCACCAATAGCCATGCCATACTTACGCCGTACATGTTCTTGAATGGCTAAATCAAGCTTGGTGCCGCCGATACGTACCGATGCAGATGCAACAACCCCACCTAATGAAATAACCGCGATTTCACTCGTGCCACCACCAATGTCAATAATCATGTGACCTGACGGTGAACCAATGGGAATATCTGCTCCAATCGCCGCCACAACCGGCTCTTTAATGATATACGCAGCGCGAGCACCAGCGCTAATCGTCGCATCAATTACAGCGCGTCGTTCGGTTGAGGTAATGCCGCCAGGTACAGCGACCATTACTTCTGGACGAAAAAACCGCATGCCGCCTAATGCTTTATTCAAAAAATATCGCAGCATGGCTTCCGTCGTACGATAGTCAGCGATCACACCATCTTTCAATGGACGGCGAGCGACAATGGTATCTGGCGTACGTCCTAACATCTCTTTCGCCTCTCGTCCGACTGCTAACACGCGCTTATCAGCTAGCGAAACTGCTACAACAGATGGCTCATTAATAATGATGCCTCGTTTTGGGACATAGACTAAAACAGTCGTTGTTCCAAGATCAATTCCCACTTTTTTTGCAAACATGTGATAAATGATTACAACGTGACTTCAAAGACACGATCGATGAGCGAATCCGTTTCAACATGATACCGAGCATCTCCCCAATTTGCCTGTGGTTCAGGGGGTGTAGCCGCTACAACGTTCTTACCGAACAAGAGGTCAACTGTCAATCGGGCATCATCAACGCCGGCTTGCTTCATCCAATCTAAATGATAGTTCCCAGCTTGGATATCTTGTGCAACTTTTTGAGGAAGACGATAGATAAATGAGAGCGTGCGAGTTGCGCCAGGTTCAATAGACCAAAACGCACCAAAAACCGTTTTCCCAAGATCCTTCATCACATCAACCTTCCCAGGAATAAACCTTCCTCCGGTCTTATTCAAATCATCCTGCATCGCACCTCCAGAAGATATAAATTGACTCCCCTCAGGAACATAGACACGAGTATATGAACGGTACCGAGTAAAACGGTAATCCTGAAAGCCCTTGGCCGTATTTGTATAGGTCAACGTCATGGTGGCCACTGGATTATTCGGATCCTTCATGTCCACAGAGTAGGTCATTACCTTCTTCATTGCTGCATCTGTTTTGAGCGCGGCCAAATTCGCATCAACAACCCAGGCGAAATCTCCTTGCGTTGGCTTGGTGCGAGCCGCCCATCCTCGCTGGTCTAACAATCGCTGCACGTCCTGGTCTCTCGAATAAACCAAGATCTGTTTCTGTGTCATCGCATCCGTCAAGATCGTAAGCACCTCTGGCCAGCGAGAAGATGGCAGAGCAAAAATCCGTTTCGCCAACTCATTCCCAATTTTTGATATGACCTCTTTTCGCTGCTGAACTGGCACGCCTTGTTGATGCCACACCACCTCGACTTGATATTCCAGTTTCTCAAAAAAATTATCAGCCGTGTATTGCTCCCCATCAATCGTAATAGGCCCAGTCAAATGCAACAGAGATCGAAATAGACCCGGTTCAAGTGCAACAAATGTCGTGGGCGGATGGGCTAGCGGTGCGTGCGCTTGCAATTCAGATTCATGAATATAAAAATCAAGTACCTTCTCTGCCGACGTTGGAATGTCTGGTGACCAATTCGCGTCTCGTAAAAACCACTGCGAGGATCCAAGATAGCGTTGAATGGGTTCGGGCGGAACTTGTTTCCAAACTCCTGAAACAGGGTTATCGACATTATAAACATCCGTAAAGGAAAACTCTGATAGCTGGCCTACGTCCCACGTCATTGTGCCAATAGTCCCAATAAATCCCCCACCGGGCCGAATTTCGGCATCATTCTGCAACGCGACCAAATAACGCCTTGGTTCAGGATACCCAACCAATGGAATCATGAGTTCAAGCAGCGGCACGGCTTCATCCAGCGCCTGACGTGCACGAGGCAATCCTTCTGCAAGTGGGCGTAGCGCATTTCGGAGTGGTGCAGCAAATTCATTTTGAGGAACACGATTCCAGAGCTCTGTGGCCAAATCGATCTTGTCGCGTGCTAAACGCAAACGAGGAAGTTCATTAGAAAATTTTTGAATCAAGTCTTGTTTTTCTTCTCGGGTAAGCTGATTAAATGAACGCGTGGGATCAATTGAAGACTGTAACGAACCCTGGACGTCACCGCCTATACGCAACGCATCAAGCACGATTGAAGCGGTGGACAGAATATCTCCTACTCCATCCAATGTTCCCGCTGCCGCGCCAACGGTATCCTCTAGTCCTCGAACATATGTTCCAAGAATAGGAGTATCGCGTAGCACTCCGCCAGACTGGAGCAACGAATGAATCGTTTCTAATGAAGATCGCGCCAAAAGAAATTCCTGCTGCGCACTTTGGATATCTAATGTTTGAATATTGTGCTCTGCACGAGCGACCGCGCCTTTTGCTGCATAGGCTGCTATCCCAACACGTACGCCAATAAAGACAAAAGGAAGCAGCAACAGCATCAGCACCAAACCTATGCCAAATCCGATCCATCGTTTCCGCATGTACCATGCCGGCTTTTTGACTTCCGATATTGGCTGAGGAAGAGGCGCGGGCACTTTGGTCGGCGATGGTTGAGATGGCGGTGGCGGGATGGGGCAGGTTAAAAAATTTGGAGAATGAGTACTCATGCGGTTATATAAACCATTGTCGAATATGTATACCACTCACGCGCGCTTGTTTAGACAGAGTATATCGCTTCCGCAGCATGCGTGGTATCCCCGCCAAAGCTGCCCATTGCCCTTTAAACCTGGACCATGAAAATAGATTCGTAATCCATGATCCGAAATCATAGAATACCCACCATGGAGCGTGCAGCAAGGCGTTGAGAAGCTCGTCATTCTTGATGCGAAGCCATAGATGATTGCGCACCGAAAAAAAACGAGCTAATGACGACGCACCCTGCGGGTGATGCCATACGATCGCCTGAGGAATGTAGTGCGTCGTATATCCCAAACGACGCATGCGCCAGGCTAGATCGATGTCTTCCTCATGCTCAAAAAAATCTTCGTCGTACAGTTCATCCTGACTCATCGCGTCAAACAGAGCTGAGGCTCGAAACAATACACAGGGACGCGAACAGCCAAAAATCTCAATGGTATCGTCGTACTGACCCCTATCTTCTTCCCCTGCGCCACGTTCTCGAATACGTCGCGTCTTCCGACATTCGAGACCCGTTGAATCAATAATAGTGGTATGAACCATTTCACGTCGCTCTTCATCATATACGCCATCTAAACTCGCCCGCAATCGCTTTGGACCACAGGCCGCTACATCGGGATGAGCGTCCATATACGCCATCATGAGCCGCAAAGCATTTGGGGCAAATTCAACACTCGGACTACTGATCATAATATATCGCTGCTCTAACGTATCTACTGACCAGTGGGAACGCGCTAAGGCAATCGCTTGATTATAGGCTTTCGCCATTCCTTGATTGCGAAAGTTTCGCAGAACCGTTATATCCGGACGATTCGTCTGAACCCAGGACACCACCCCGTCGTTTGAGGCATTATCGACGATCGTTACCGTAAAACCGGATATATCCTGATTCTCTAATGAGGCCGTCAGATATGGAACATAGGCCATGGAGTTCCAGGTTACGACATTCACTGCCAATCTGTTTTCAGTATCCATATTACGAAGAAGTTAGCACCGTTGTTTTTCGTTTTGGTGAAACATTGAACCCTAAGCTTTTTCCCAACATCAAGCGAGTTTGAGCATCAAGGGCTGGAAAAGCCCCAAAGAGAACGAAGGTAAACGGGAGAAGTAACCACTGAAATACCGCCACGATGAGCGTACGATGTGCGGGGATATGTTGTGGACGACGCGGAAGAAGCGTTACCGCTAACGTCGCTGAAACGAATACGCCCACCATAGCAAAGCGCATCAGCCATTCGAGCGTAAAAGGGGTATTTTGGAATACCGCGAATTCCCGAAATCGCTCAGGAGCAACCCAAAATGGCAAACGGCCCATGACAAAAATAAGCAATGCCGCAGTAGACCATGTATACGTGCCCTCCAACTGCTTCAATAGAAAGAACATTTTAATGCGCCATGGCATCTGCTTGTCCTCCGCAAACTTTTCTACCATATAGGGGAAATTCTCTACTCCCCAGGCCCAACGACGGAGCTGCTTGTAGAGGGCAATAAGTGCCTTCCAGTAATCACCGGTCATAACGGTATCCATCGATACAGGAATATACATTGGCACAACGCGGTAATCCCCATGATACCGAATCAATGCCTGTAGAAAAATACGTGAATCTTCGCTCACGATATCTTTTTGCCAAAAATCAACATCAACTAGCATACGCAAGCTCATGGAATGGGAAGAGAAGGTCAACGCCCCTTCTGGACGGGCCAATTCTGTCATGAGCCAAAAGGTCGTTCCAAACATCGCTACCCGAACAGCCGCGGGTGAATCCCATAGGTTGTTGTTGTACACTGCCACTGGCTGATATGACGTGCGGGTTGGGTGTGGCACCGTAAGGTAGAGATGTGTCAAACGCGAAAAATAATAAGGATGCACGATCGTATCAACATCAAATGAAGATACAATCACATCATCAATCTCAAGCCGCATGGCCTGAAGCTGAGGCAACACCTGATGCCCAGCCCAATTGAGATTTGAACCCTTGCCAATAATTTCTCCTTCAAGGTTCGAGGGATGAACCGTCACAAAAAATGCCCCAAACTTTCCCTGATATTCTTTGGAAAGGATCGCCGCTTTTTGTGCAAACTCCTCACCGACCCGCTCCTCTCCCGCAAGCACGATCATCATTCGATCGGATGGATATGGACAACGGAGAAATGTTTCCAATGTTTCACGAACCACGCCGATATCTTCTTTAACGGTCGGTAAAAAAATCAAATGGCGTATCTTGTCATATCCCTGACACATCTCGGCACGCTCCTGCCAATTCACACGCGTTTCATGACGGAATCGCCGCCACGCCAAAATCGTAAACGGAACAAAATAAATGATCCGAAACAGCCAATAGAGATCAAATACAATCACAAAATAGACAACCCACAAAGGGCGCACAAAAGACAACCCAATAGAGGCGAGAATCGTCAGCCATACCAAAACCCCAGGGATCATCTCGAGAAGACGTTTTTTCCAATACACCATATAAACAGTGAGAATGTGTTACAAAAATGAAATGCAACGATCAGGAAGCTACGAGCGAGCACGGGTGATCGTCGGTTCAGCATCATACACTGGTTCGACAAACGGACTTGAAACGATGCGTCCGCTCTCTAACCATTGAATCAACTTCGGTACATCTTCCGCTTCTTCGACCGGAATCCCAACCAAGGGCTTGCCAAGGCAACGGGCCAGAATGTTGGCTACCACAACCCCTCCACGGACCGCAGAAAACGACCCAGGGCCTGCGACAACGCATATCCCCCGTATCTCTCCCAAGGTTGAAAGACTTAGGCGCGCAAGATGCGCAAGTAATAGATGAGAGCGACCGTGCACGAGCCGTAAATTTTTCTGGGTAGAATCAATAATGCCGTAACGAAATCGACCCAGCTGTGAGCTATCAATAAAAAGCCACCCACGGGACGGAAGAGAGGCCATACATTAGGGCACAATCTCCATCGACTCATTCAATTTATTTACCACCACATTTTTTTGAGCCTCAAGGATAGAGTACAGAAAACGGTCTGTGATCTCTTTACGATATTTGAACTCCTGCGGAGTCATACATGTAAAATTGATCTCAAACCCTAACTCAGCTTCAAGACGGGCAATGAGCTCCCTTGTCGCCTCCTGATTCACTGTCCCGATGATAAACAAGTCAACCGGTGAGCCCTGATGCCCTAGAAAGGATCCCATCAGCGCGACATAATGAATATCGCCCAATCCAGCAATTTCACGATCCAATCGCCGCTCCATCAAAACATGCGCCTTCATAACCAGGGTTCGAATTTCAACCAAGAGTGGAAACGCTTCATTCATTTTATAATATTTTCGCTTCAATCCTGGCCGCTTCGCCCCCTCTTCAACCACCTCCGCCTCATTCACAAGCCCAAGTTCAACTAAGTTCTCAAGTTCTCGTCGAACAGCATTGATTTGCGTATCGATCAGTCGTGTTAATTCACGAACAAAAAAAGCCTGTTCTGGTTGACGCAAAAAAAGCGTGAGAAGCTTCGATCGGGTCTTTGACCCAAAAAGGTGTTCAAGCATACCAATACTCCCATCCTGCCTGGTAGAGCGGCCCTTGACAAGGGTCCAAACGAACGATGGACGGAGCAGCTCGTCCTCCGTATACTATAGATCATACTCATTTTTTGATCCAAGATCGCATGGTTGAGCAACAATTTCGCATCGCAGAGATAGAAATCTCAAAGAATCCCGTTGATGAGAAAATCATGGGGATCTTTCGCTATGAAGGAAATAGCCAGACAAAAAAAGGTTCGACCATCGTCATTGTCGCTGAAATCATGTCGACCTTATATGTCTACGAACGTCTTCTTGATGCATTGAACTCTATCACAGAGCAGGCAAAACACCTTGTGGCTCAATTCGAACAAGATCCAATTACTCGCTTTGAAAAACTCATCCAACGCCTGAACGAAACGGTTGCCTCTTTTACTCAAGCCGAACCCACTCCACTCGCTTGGAACCGCGTCAATATTTTTATCCTTGAGTTTTCGGGTGATCAGCTCTGTCTCACCGGTATCGGAAAGCTCATGAACCTCTTTTTGCAAAAACAACCCGACGGAACATACCGGACGTTTGATTTATTTGGATCCCTAGATCAACCGGCTGAAGTAAACCCACAGAAACCCTTTGCCTCCCTCATTTGTGGAGATATGAAGGCAGGAGATCTTCTATTTGCTGGAACACAAAATTTAGAACGCCTTCGTAACGAGCTCAATATCAAAGAACGTCTCACGACTCTTCCGCCTGTATCAGCTGCTTTGGAAATTCGACAAGATCTTGAACAGCGCAATACACCTGACGATTTTCTTGGAGTTGTCGTCGCTTCTTGCTTACTTGAACGAGCGGCTCCTTCATCTATACCAAAACCCCTCCCCACACCGGACGTCACCAAAAGCACCGACTCAATTCATAAACTGCGAGAAACGGAACGGGACGCAAGTCAACACCTATCGCCCAGCATAGGACCCACAGCGTCCCTCAAAGCCAGCGCAAAGACGCCGCAGCGCATCGCACAAGAAATTCAAAGTAAACTTGGACATCTGTGGGGAAAATTCTCTCAAACGAGAACCGTTCGCGATGTTGCGGCTATGGCTAGTTTGCGAGGCATGAACGCTGGTCACGGCAGCGCCTTTACAAAAAAGCATAAAACAACGGCCCTAATCCTTGGCGCCATCTTGGTGCTCGGTTTGACGAGTATTGTTTTGTGGCGCCGCAATCAAGCTCAAACAGCTGAAGCAGCTGCTTGGCAAACAACCTTTGATCAAGCGCAGGATAATCGCAATCGTGCGGAATCAGACCTTGTCTACGCCAATGATAGCCGAGCGATTAAAGAAGTAGAGACTGCCAATAGCCTTCTCGCCTCTCTCAGTATCAACACTGCAGATCGACAAAAAAAGGTCAGCGCGCTTCAAGAAGATCTCAAACAATTCCGAGAGCGTTTGCGTAAAACAGTCGTCGCTCAGCCTGTCATAGAACTCACCGCTTTAACCGGTGTGCCTGATGGCAGTCTGAGCGCCCCTGTATTAAACAAAAATACAGCCTATGCTGTTGATAATTCAACCAAAACAATTCTCAAAATTGACCTTTCCACTAAAACAACCAAACGCATTCAACTTCCTCAAAATGCAGAACCAATTGTAGCCGGCTCACTTGGCAAACAATCGATCGTCTTCACGACAGCAGACGGAACATTCTTCGCGCTTGATCTTGCGAGCGACTCAATCGCAACACTCAAAACACAATCTCACACATCAACCACCAACGATCTTGTGCTCTATGCGGGCAAAGCCTATTCCCTTGATGGGGTGCAGGGAAAAGTCTGGCGAGCGTCTAGCAATTCCACCGGCTTCGGCGCTGAACAAGCGTATATAAAAGCAAATAGCACTGCACTAACCAACGCGGTCAGTCTGGCTATCGATAGCAACGTCTACATCCTTGAATCCGATGGGACATTGCTGCGCTTTCTGTCAGGCGGACAAGAGGGATTTAAGCTTAACCCCATCGACCCTCCGCTGCGCGCAGCATCCGCAGTTTGGACCAATGTCGATGCAACAAAGCTTGCTGTCACCGACCCCGCTGAGAAACGTATTCTCATCTTCTCCAAGGATGGTTTCCTAAAGGCACAAATCACCTCTCCCGATTTTCACGGGCCACGCGACATCGATGGCGACGAAACAAATAAACGACTCCTCATCGTTGATGGAACAAGATTGCTCCTCATCCCCTTGCCCTAACATAAAAGCCCTCCAACATGGAGGGCTTTTATGTATGCGAGAAACGGATTACTTCAAGGTAACTTTAGCACCAGCTTCTTCCAATTTCTTTTTCATTTCTTCTGCTTCGGCTTTTGCAACACCTTCCTTCAACACCTTTGGAGCTGCATCGACTAAATCTTTGGCTTCTTTTAGTCCAAGGCCCGTAACTTCACGAACGGCTTTGATTACGCCAATCTTATTGCCACCCGTTTCAGTAAGCTCAACATTAAATGAGCTCTTCTCTTCTGCAGCAGCGGCACCAGCACCCGGCGCAGCCATCGCCATCACTGGAGCGGCAGCGGAGACACCAAACTTATCTTCCAGAACCTTCACCAACTCTGCGAGATCTAAGACGGACAATTTTTCAATAGAGGCCACCAAAGCTTGAAATTTCTCTGGGATCTCAACTTGTTTCACTTCGTCGGACATAAAAATAGAATCTATGAATGAGATTTGAATTTAGGATACACTGACTTTTTCCTGCGATTCTTTGATAGCATTCAACGCGCGCACAAAGGCAGAAACCGGTGCGTACATTGTTCCCACCAATTGGCCAAGCAGCTGCTGTTTTGATGGAAGCTTGGACAATGCGATCACTTTTTCCTGTGATACAACGGAGCCTTCGAATAATCCGCCAACGAGCTTCAACGTCGATTTTTTGGACATATCGCCCAAAACTTTCGCAGGAGCAATCTCGTCTTCCAGACCGTCAACCCGTTTGCTGAGCTTTTCAAGTCTCAGC
>CAYRMN010000012.1:29413-35532 GCA_964425575.1 uncultured Gammaproteobacteria bacterium
TCGCCTTCCAGACCGAATGCAACGCCGAGCATTCCGGGAAACATTTTGGCGTTGAGTTCAAAACCGGCGTCTTTGGCAGCCTTAGTAATCAGCGATTTCTTCGCCACAAGATAGTCGACCTTCGATTCACGCATGTTTTTACGAAGTTCATCTGCCTTGGCTACCGTAATTCCCTGAAAATCTGCAAATACCACAGATTTTGCTGTCTTAAACTCCTGTGTCAATTTGGTGATAATACCTGCTTTTTGTTGACGATTTTTTGGCATAGGTTTGTTATGAATCAACTCATTTCGACCTTTTAAAGAAAACACCACAGTCATCCTGTGGGCTCGAAAAGAGACGTCTGTCCCCTTACAAAGCTCCTCGGTAGGGTAATGTTTAACCCCATTGCTTACAAGCAGTAGGGCCCCACTGTCTCAGGACTTTGAGTGTTAACGATAGATTAAAAGAAAATGAGCAATCCGTCAAGAATGCCTCATAAAAATCAAAAAGACCCTTTTTACAGGGTCCTTTTGAATTTATCATGCTCGTTTAGCCACGAAGACCAGGAGCTCCGCCACCAGAGCTTCCGCCCGTCGGTTGAAGGCTTGGATCAAGACTGACATTGAATTGAATGGTGTCTGTGAGAGTTTTACCATCTTCCTGATATGCGCAGGTTACGTCTGCGGTTCCAATTGCGGACAGCGAGACGAATTGGGAGTTCTGCACCAATCCAATATTGGTTCCTGAAACTGCCCACTTACATTGATACGTAACGTATGAAACCGAGCTGTCACTATACGAGACCTTAGCCTCAAGAGGAGAAGATTGACCTGTAGAGAGGTTTACCGCTCCAAGAGCTTTCAGAGTTAATCGAGTAGGTGTCTTTTTTATTGTTGGAGGAGGCGTACATGGATTCTGATTTCCGACCATGCTTGGAGTGCTAGAAGCGGTACATGGAGGAGGCGTGCATGGAGAAGCTACACCTGAGGTTGTACTAGACACGGTACCACACGGAGGGGGCGTACATGGAAGAACGGTCATACCTGCCGTACCAACCGTTGTGCTACCCGTCGTGCATGGTGGCTTTGGTGGCGTACATGGATTCTGATTTCCGACCATACTTGGAGTGCTGGAAGCGGTACATGGAGGAACCGGTGGCTTACACGGGACTCCCAGAACATTCATACCTCCTGGCGGACATGGCTCACTCTTTGGGGTCGGAAATTTCAAAGTGACTGTGTCATGCTTTTCATCAAGCAATGCAGATCCTGTAATCGCTGAGAATCCTGCAGCCGTTGTATACCACGCATCGTAGGAATAGACGCCTGGGTTCACAAGAAATTGAACCTTGCCAACATTATTGGTTTTCAATTCAGCATCTTCAAGTCCAGTGACCGCCTGGTTATCGGCGATCTTTGTTTTCTCCGCATCCGTATACAAACGAACAGTTACACCAGACAAGAGGGCGTTCGTTTCCTTGTTACGAGCGATGAACGTGGCGTTTGGCTTCTTGTTTAGGAGAGAAAACTGCACCGTTTGGTTTACTGTGACATCCCAAAATTCGATCGGGGGGACCTTCTTGCTGACCGTCATCGTACCAAGCTTTTGGTCATCCTTAGTCACTTCAAGAGTGTAATGATCTGTATTTTTGTTCTTGATAAGATCCACAAGGAAACTGACGTCACCTTTTACATCTGTTTTTTGACCAATAATTGGGGATGCGTTCCGACGATCTACAGCGTACCCATCAATCAGACCCTGCTCATGATACCAAACCGTTACCTTTGCATCCTTCACAGCTTGATTGTTTGCATCAACGACATGAATCTTTAAATTTGGAGCATGATTCAGCGCGACGAGCTGTAAAACCATCTGATAATTTGAGTCAAAATTCGCATCGCTTACATAAAAGCGTGACTTCAAGATATTCGCCGATTGATTCAGTGGGTTGAAGATCACACGAGCGGTATATTCTTCTGATTTTACATCTTTTAATGCTGCTAACAAAAACGAAATCTTCCCATTTTGACCCGTCTTTCCTTTTGCGAGAGTATTGTTCGCTAAATTTTTGACTGTATATGCTGTCTCTGGTGCATTTGACATCTGGTGAAAAATTTCCACGTCTGCATTTTTTACAATTTTGCCATTTGCATCAACAACCTTAATGATTGTGTTCGGTGCGTGATGCAAGACATTTAATTTTACAGTGAGTTGGAGTGCTGATCCAAGCAAATTATCAATCAGGGTAAATGGCTTACTAAGCATCATCACCTGCCCCTGCTGCGCATCTGTTGTCCACGCACGAACGAAGTACAGCGATGAAGTCGTGTGTGGGAAGGCTGGAGGCGGAGGTACCGGAGGAAGAAAAAATCCAATCTTTCCATTCGCGCTCGTCACGCCATCAGCTGGATTACTAGAATTGTCGCCCAACTTCTTGGCATCAGCCTCATACACCATTTCCCAGCTATTTGAATTGAAGTTCCATTTCTGGATATTCACATGAGCTCCGCTCACGACAGCATTTTTCGCATCAACAACTTTGACCACAACATTTGAAGAGGGGTTAATCGTTGCGAATTTGATGGTAACGATCTTTGGTTTTCCAACCTCGTCTTGAGAGGGAACTTTAAACGGAACGCTATCAATCACAACCCCCGTCGTCGTCTCTTTCACGCGAGCAACATAGATGGTTTGCAAATCGTTAAAATCATTTCGAAGCAAGAAGCGAGCTTGACCCTGAGAAGGTGACGCTGAGGCATCCACATAGTCGCTTGCTAAGACAGGACCGTGCAGCAAATTATACACAGCTGTACCTGAATCATATGACGGGTTTTGCGCTGTTACCTTTCGAACCTCCACCAATGCATTTGGAAGTGGCTTGCCTTGCGCATCAACAACTCTCACGACAGCATTCGCAGGAGCGTTGAGGTACGGTAGCTTCAGAGGCACCGAAACAATAGAGTCTAAAGTCTTCGGATTTTTCGTTCCATACGATGCTGCCTGTAGCCCCTGCGTAAGACTTGCCTTTGATATATTTATAATAAAATCTTTCATTATAGATGCATCAAAACCATCAACCAAGAACTTCACCTGACCATTCGCATCTGTTTGTGCAAAAGCAAATTTTGAAGTAAGTCGATCGAGTGCATACACCAACGACGAATCTTGCATGTGTCGTTTTAAAGACACCGCAGCACCTACAACTGGCTTACCGTAGGCATCAATGATGGTAAAAATCGCATTTGGCGCATGATGCAGAACATTTAGTCTCACCGTGAGATTCTTATTTTTTACATACTCTTCTTCCGAAATACCAAAAGGCTGGCTCAAAACTTGCACATACCCCTGGTTCACGTCCTGCTTTCCCACACGAACAAAATACAATGGAGACGTTGTATGAGCAGCTTGTGAATGAGTGTCTACTAGCGGTGGAAGAAAAAACTTCACGAATCCGTCGTTTCCCGTTTTGGCCTGAGCAGGCTGCTCATTTGCCTGATATACAAGATCCCACTGATTCAAATCAGGATTCCATTTTTGGATATTCACCTCTGCGTCAGGGACGATCTTATTCGCCCCGTCAACAATTTTGATGGTGACATTTTTTTGAACACCATTCTTTGTAGGCTTATACTTTTGCTTACCTTGAAAAAATTCGGTGTTTACAGATAACCCCCGTTCGCTTGGAGGATTCAAGAGACCCTTGTCTCGGATCTGATTTAAGAGTCCGATTAAAGACACATCAACATTTGGATCCACAACGCCACCTTTTGCATTATCAACATTTGGATCTATTACTCCACTCTGTACGCCGTTTTCACTTGGAGGGTTCAAAAGGACAGGATTTGCCTGATCTAAAGCAAGCATCGCTTGAACTGCTTGTGAACTACCTATTAATGTGACGCATAAAGCAGTCACAACGATAACCAACGACCGTAATTTCATAGAAAAAGAATGGGTCATAATTTTGACTTCAAAATAGCATAGAAATGCGATTTTGTCAAAAGAAAAGAGCCCTTTCAATAATGAAAGGGCTCTTTTTTATGACAGAATGGCTAAGTAAAAGCCATTTTACTTAATAACCAGCACCCCACCTTCATCTGCTATTTGTGATCCACCAGCACTAATCGTGATCGTAGTAGCCCCTCCAGCGGCTGGAGTTTTTGAAACGGTATAAGATCCATTTGGAGTCAACCCCGTAACGTAGCTCTGCTGTGTTCCAACGGGTGCAGTGTAGGTTGTATTCGTGAATAATGCATTTGAATTCTTCATGAACATAACTACTGACCCTGCAACGCTTGCACCCTCAAAAGCTGTTCCATTATTACTCTTAATAAGTACTGCTGTCGCAGCCGAACCACCAGCATCCGCGCCCTGAAGCACATTCAAGAAACGCATGTCTGCAGGCTTAGACGGATCTTGAATGGTTAATCGAGAAACCATGGTATTACCTTGAGCCACGCCCTTATACTCTTGAGTGTTTGGCAATGCGCTCACTGTAAGTGAGGCATTTGCTGGCAATAAGCTGGTCAAGAATAAATGTTGACCACTTGCAGTTTTTCCATCAGCCACTTTTCCATTCACCGTCCATTTTGGTGACATCAGATTGAATTCTTTAAATCTCCCTGCTGCTTTTGTAACCGCTCGATCATACACAACCATGATATCTGGCTTCATCCACAGAAGAGAGCGACTTGCATGAATAACATCAATTGCATTCTTATTAGGACTGTCGTTCCACTTATTCTTATTGGTAAGATTGTAGAGTTTGGTCGCGTCACCACCTACATATGAGTATGAGGCATTCTGCGTGCTCCATGGAAAAGCCACTGGATCCCCCTGCACTGGACTCAAAATAAACTGTGATCCCTGATCAACGCTTGGCTCATATGTGAATGGAGTGACAAAAGGACTGTTTTCAATTGCAAGCGAATTTCTATAACGTGTAATCGAAATCTTGGGAGAAGCCGGGTCGTACGTACCTACCGGAGAAGTGAGCCATTCTCCCTTTCGTGCAAATGCGATGGTGTTTCCGCTTGCTTGCTGATGGTAAATACTTGACCAAGGCAATAAATAGCTGAGCACAGAAGCGTCAAGTGTCTGATCTGCTCTTCCGATATAGGTATTTTGGCTCTTATCAACAAATGACATAGGCGCGAGTCGCTGCTGTTCGCTCGACCCTGGAGGATTGAGCATGAAATATTCAATCGCGTCATATGTTCCAGCCACACTCAACACCTTCTGCAATCTCGAATGAATTTTTGCTTTTCCGCCCTCAACCAAATTTGTCGCCATCCAACGCATGTTGTCTGCGTTTGACGTAAGACCGACCTTGTCAGAATACATGCCCCGAGAGGCAAGAAAATGAATCCATCCAGGGATGAACCATGTTCGATGCTCATCTCCATATGGCAACATATGATACAGAGATCCTTGCCATCCTGCGTTCTCTGGTTTGCTAAGCATGCCAGCTAAAATACCATCAGCCATTTTATTCCAAATTGGATGCTTGATCATGGCAGCTGACGGATATTTCGCAGGATCGGTATAACCAAGCTTATCCCAAGCATTTAGCGCGGTGGTTAAATGACCGATATTTCCACCGTACATAAAGCCTTCAGGCGGAAGGCCATCAATAACACCCTGGTTGATATATGATAATTGAAGACCTAACCATCCTTGGACAATTGATCCGTATTCAGCAATAGTCTTATGTTGTACAGAAGAAACGCCAGCATTCATTGCATCATTTGGACTTAGCATCAAGGCAAACATCGTCGCCATCTGAACCCAAGACTGACCATAATTATTAAATGCCATGCGAGGTGAAACCGATGGAATATGATAGATATTCATCGCAGGATCATTGTAGGTCTGGAGAGCATTCAATGTTACCTTTGCGATCTTATCAATTTCAGCCTTTGAGTAATTGTCGTAATTCCAATCAATCGCTAACGGAAGACCAGCATCGCCACTATTATACCGATCTCGAATGAGATGTCGTGGATCTGCATACGGAACCGATGCTGATAACGGGACCGTTAGCTGCCCGTTAATCACCTTCATTACTAACCGTTTAGAGCGATTAGATAAATCAGCGCGCTGAACCGGGTCGTTCGACATCAAGCGCATGAAGGCAA
>CAYRMN010000013.1:0-11542 GCA_964425575.1 uncultured Gammaproteobacteria bacterium
TCCAAGTGCACTCAAGGCAAGTGTGAAGCTGCCGAGTGAGAGTTTGGGGATGTAGAAGGTGCGAGAGGACAGAACGATTTTCAAAATACACACCCTGTCAATTGGCGGGGTGCTGTGCTTTTAGTTATCTCTGTCATTTCGACCAACGGCCTACCTTCAAAGAATCAAGCAATAAAGGCCATCGTGGAGAAATCCTTTAAAAAGATTTCTCCACTACGCCCTTCATTCTCTTATTTTGTGATGTGGGGCTTTGGTCGAAATGACAGAAAATGGGTGTGAAAAGATACGCGTTCTGGGTATGCGCCTTGTCAAAGCAAAGCGGTCGTCATATGGTGGTTCTATGCGGATAGGGATTGATGCGCGAATGATGACACCAAAAGCGGCGAGGGGGATTGGCCGCTATATTGAAGAGCTTGTACGAGCTATGTTGGCAATTGCTCCAGAGCATCAGTATGTTTTGGTGACCAACCGCACAATCCATCCCTTTGCAGCTCATCCATCAGTGGAAACAGTTGTTGCGAATGTTCCTTGGTATGGTCTAGCTGAACAGATACGCATGCCACGCATTTTACATTCATTAAAAGCAGATGTTCTTCATGTTCCTCATTGGAACGTCCCTCTGTTCATCAAAGGCCCACTGGTAATAACGGTTCATGATTTAATTCTTCGTCATGAGCCTATGAGCGCAAGAATTTCTACCCATTATCGGGCGCTCGCCATGGTAAAACGCAGTGGATATCGTTTGGGTTTACGTGCGGCTCTATGGCATGCTGACCGCATTTTGGTGCCAACACATTTCGTTGCTTCTGATGTACGCCGTTTCTATCCAGATACCGCAAAAAAAATCATGATCACCGGAGAAGGGATGTGGCGTCATCATACGTTTCCGCATCTTACGGAACAAAAACCCCCTGAATGCAAGTATTTGTTGTATGTCGGTTCAGCCTACCCTCATAAAGGACTCGATCTCTTGATTGAAGCGTGGGTAGATCTTGAAAAGATGTATCCCGATCTTCATCTTAAGATTGTTGGCATGGAAGATGTGTTTATGCAGCGCTTACAAAATGAGGTTCAGCGACGAAAGCTGTCTCGTGTGGAATTTTTAGGCTATGTGAAGGATGAAGATCTGCCTGAGTTGTACGAAGATGCAGCTGCGTTTGTATATCCGTCGAGATTTGAAGGGTTCGGCCTTCCTCCGCTTGAGGCTCTCCAGCGCGGTTGTCCGGTCGTCGCCTCTCGGGCAGCATCATTGCCTGAGGTTCTTGGCCCAGAAGGGGCATTTTTCTTTGAGACTGGTTCTAAAACTGCTATACTCCAAGCCATTGAGACGGTTCTTCGTGATCCGGTTTCCGCGCGCCAAAAGGCGATGGCTGCTTTACCCGGACTGTACGCTCGCCACGACTGGATGGCGGCCGCAAAACGGACGATTGATGCCTACTCATCATCTTTATCATGCCCTTGAAACCTACGCATTCCATTGACATCGAAGCCCAGTTAGCGGGCGTTTTTGAACAAGATGGAATCACTATGGCCTCTGCCGAGGGGCTCCATCGCCGGGTCAAGCGATCGCGTAAAAAAACAGCGCGATCCATGTCACGAGTTGCGTCAGTAGAAACGAGGTACACATCTTCCATTGAAGATCCAGTTGCTAGCATGGATGCGGCAGCGGTGGGTTTATTGATCACCACCAAAGAGGGCATGCGTTCTCGAACGGTTCCGATTCGATACGAAGAGCATCAACGAAGTCCATTTGTGCTTTCCCTTCGGTCAATTTTACACGCCACACATTCGGCACCTCCTCAAGATGAGCGCTTGCCCGTGCAGGCCGCGTTAGCAGCGCATCGTGATCCGCAGGCGGGTTCTATTCATGCCGGGGTGTACGGAACCCTTACGCAGGATTTGTGTATTGATGGAGTTGATCCCCGGGTATTTGCAGAACAGTTTACTTCAGCCCCATCTGCCTGGATGCAATCTTGGAAGGCCATGGCCCCTTTTCAGCGAATTGCTGTTGTTATTCGTGATGTTGGTGGCGATATATGGGAATTACTGCAGCGCGTTCAGCGTGTTGAACAACGTGTGGCGGCAGAGGTGCAAGATACTCTGGAAGTAGTAGAGATACGACGTTTTTCGCCAGCTCGTGCGATGGTCGGTTTTATGGCTTTGTTATGCCTTGTCACCCTGCCTGCCAATGCGATTGCTATTTATCGGACGACAGTAGATACCAAGGACGCTGTTGAAGGTATTGGGCAGCAGGCGGTTAATGCTTTACTAAGCGCTAAGGATGCGGGTTCTTTACCTTCCTCTCTTGCCGCGCTCCAACAAGCCTCGTCACATTTTCGAGAGGCGGATGCAATGTTGACCGAATCGCATGGGTTGGCGTTAGGGCTCTCATCTCTCGTGCCCGCGAAGTATCGAGCGGCTCGTGCGTTGCTTGAGGTGGGGGATAAGACTAGTGAAGCGGGTAGAATTTTAGGTCTTGGTTTTCTAAAAGTATTTGAAGATCCCACGCGTCATTTGGATGAGAGATTGGGTGTGCTCGCGACCTACGCGCGCGGTGTACTTCCGTTATTGCAAGAAGCGGAAAAGGCAGCGGCAAGTGTTTCCCCATCTTCTCTGCCCGAAGACAGGCGTGAATCGTTTCAAAAATTAACTACAAAACTACAAGCCGCAACTGAGTCTGTGCGGGAATTCGCGGTTATGGCCGATGTACTCGCGGTATTCGCAGGGAAAGATCAGGCGAGAACCTATTTGTTGATTTTTCAAAACCAGACAGAACTTCGTCCAACAGGTGGCTTCATGGGATCGGTGGCTGAAGTCACGCTTGATCACGGAACATTGAAAAAAATGTTTGTCCCACCGGGTGGAACCTATGACATAAAAGGCCAGTTGCTTGAGCATGTAGTTTCACCAGAGCCGATGCATCTTATTAATCCGAGCTGGCAGTTTCAGGATGCAAATTGGTTTCCTGATTTTCCGACATCCGCGAAAAAGATTCGTTGGTTTTGGAGTAAGTCTGGTCAGCCGACCGTGGACGGGGTGATCGCCATCAATGCTTCATTTGTTGAGAGACTACTCGATATCACTGGGCCGATCGACATGCCAGAGTATGGTAAAGTGATTAATCGTGCCAATTTTTTGTTGGAGACGCAGAAAGCGGTTGAAGTTGAATATGATCGTGTTGCCAACACGCCGAAAAAGTTTGTTGGTGATTTATCCAAAGCCATGATGGAGCATGTGAAAAAATTCACGAATGAACAATGGCTGCAGGTGGCGGGTCTTGTTTCTGATTCATTGCAGATCAAGGATATTCAGGTCGCTTTTTCGTCTGAGGAAGAGGAGCGCTTGGCTGAGCGCTATGGTTGGAACGGACAGCTGAAGGAGACGAACGGTGATAGTTTAGCGATCATTGAAGCAAATATTGCCGGTCAAAAAACGGACGGCGTAATTGAGGAAAAAACGGACATGCAGGTTGAAATTCAAGCTGACGGTTCCATTATTGATCGAGTTACATTAACGAGAACGCACCGTGGTCAGAAGGGGGAGCAGTTTCGCGGCGTACGTAATGTTTCCTATATTCGCGCCTATGTTCCGAAAGGGAGCGAACTTATGACGGCAACTGGATTCCAGACGCCATCGAGCACACTTTTTAAAAAGCCCGAGGCAGAAGATCGTATTGATTCCGATCTCGCTGCGAGTGAGGGGCATGCGGAGTTGGTCGCAGGTGGGGTACGCGTATCAGATGAAGGATCGCGTACAGTCTTTGGCGGTTGGGCACAGCTTGATCCTGGTGCCACACAACAACTCACCTATACCTATCGTCTGCCATTTACCGTCAGAGATATTTATGGGCATCTTGATGCTGCACCGGATGAACAGATCGGCGGACGTACTGCGTATCTTCTACTTTTAACGAGCCAGTCTGGAAAGACGACGCGAACGATTCACCTGTCCATCCATATGCCCGATACATGGACCATTCCTTGGAAACGTGGCATTGAGCAAGGATCGGGATCTGCACCGCTTGAGTATAATGGCGCTTGGGATCGCGATCGCGTCATAGCGGCTTTGTTTGCATCGCCTGAGCTAACACATTGATATATGGCGATCAGAAAAGGTTCTTCCAAAGATCGTATTCCACCCAAAACGCTCCTTCAAAAAGAAGAGCAGCGTATTCGGACAGAAGAAATAGAAAAAGGACTGTCTGCCATTTATCGTGACGATAAGGGGGATGTGCCTGATTTGACCACGTTTGAAGCGGGGCGTTCACGTTGGCGATTGTATCTTCTGGGTGGACTCGCTTCTTTTGTATGTTTGATCATCGTGGCGGCGTGGGTCGGTTTTACATGGTTTCGTCCCTTTCATGGTTTTTCCGGGCAAGGTTTCTTGATCCAGGTCGATGGACCAGAGCGGGTGGCGCTTGGCCAGGAAATAACCTATTTGATCAATTATCAAAATAAAACATCTGAACCATTAGCCTCGGCTGAAGTTCGGGTGAGTTTCCCTTCAGACTTTGTGGTTAAAAGCGTTGAACCTATGCCCACTCAGCCTGAGGAGCTGACATGGAGGTTGGGCTCTCTGCCTCTACAGGGACAAGGGACGCTGACCGTTCATGGGGTGTTTACCGGTGCGCTTGGAACGGCTACAGCGATTCAGGTGGTTGGAACGTATCGACCAGCTAGCTTTAATAGTGATTTTGAAGCATTGGCAACCAAAGTATTGAATTATCGAGACAGCGTCCTAAATGGATCAGTGCATGTTCCTGTGAAGGTATTGCCAGGTGATCGTGTCGCGATTCAATATGAGCTGCTCAATAATGGTGAAGAGGTTCTTCATGGCCTTGTGGCTCATATCGCCTTGCCTGAAGGATTTCAGCGAGAAAGCACCTCTAGCTCTGCACTTGATGGGCGCATGATAAGTTTTTCCATTGCAGACATTACTCCACACGCGTCAACGACGATTTCGGTATATGGGACATTTGCCTCTGGAGTGTCTGGTGAGGCCCATGTGGTAGCAGAAGCTGGCAGGGTGGCAGGTGATGGGGCTTTTTTTGCATATCAACATACGGAGACATCATTTAATGTGCTGGCTGGTGATTTGGCCCTACATATCGTTATGAATGGGCAGACGGGCGATCAGGTTATTACCTACGGAATTCCGCTACACCTCGCCCTCGCCTATGAGAATACGGCTTCTGAAGATGTGAAAGACATTCGTCTTCATCTATTATTTGAACCAGCCGTAACGTCAACCGGTAAGAGCGTTCCGAACTTGATTGATTGGGGAACGCTTCAAGATGAGGCAAAAGGTGTGAAGAAAAATAATACGGTGAGTTGGACGAAGGACCAGATTCCTGTGTTGTCTCGCCTGCCCTCTCATCAGGATGGGTCGATTGATGTATCGGTGAATGCGCTTCAGAGCGCATCAGGTACTCCGGGTTTGGCGGTGAAGGTTACGCTTGTCGCTGATATCTCTCTTGTTGGGGATACAAAGGTGGATCGTACCGTTCGTTCGACCCCAATCATCCTTCGATACCTGACCGACGCCTTCATTCAGGCCGAAGCGCGCTATTATTCTGAAGAGGGAGCGCCACTTGGTTCCGGGCCTATGCCGCCAGTTGTAGGCAAACCAACGATGTATCGCATTCAATGGAGTTTGGCTAAGCGTTTTCATGAATTAAAGAATATTTCGGTAAGCGCAAAGTTGCCAGCGTCTGTTCGTTGGGTGAATCATCCACTGGTTGATGCAGGAAGTATCGCGTTTAACGATGCAACGCGCATCGTGACGTGGACGCTAAATCGTTTGCCGGCCAATGTTCGCTCAGCGACTGGACAGTTTGATGTTGAGCTTATCCCCACTATCTCTGATGCGAATCATTTTGCGTCTTTACTTGGAGAGACGACAGTTCGTGCGACTGATGCGGTTGTGAATCAAGGAATCTCTCCTACTAGCCCAGCGCTCACCACGGATCTTCGCAATGATCAAACGGCACAGGGTAAGGGGGTGGTGAGAATGGAATAACAAAAAGGGGAGGGCTTTTGACCGAAAGCGATCTTTTAGGTATATTCTAGGCCGCGACATATGCACCCCTAGCTCAGCTGGATAGAGCACGTGGCTTCGAACCACGGGGTCGGGGGTTCGAGTCCCTCGGGGTGCACCACAAAAACTCACTCTATCAACGAGTGAGTTTTTGTTTTATAGATGTATGTACTAAGTCGCTATTTTGTTTCTTTCGTCGCCCATCCCTTTACCTCCAATCCCGCCTGCGCCGCAGCAACTTGCGCTTCTTGTTTGGACGAGCCTCGTCCAACAGCGACAAGTTCTTTTTCAAGAAAGGCGCCTACGGTAAATTCTTTGTTGTGATCCGGTCCGACCTCTTCAAGTACTTTGTAGGAAGGGGTTACGCCAAGCATTTCCTGAGCTGTTTCTTGGAATTTACTTTTTGGATCCACGTAGAGTTCATTTTTTAAAATGAAGGGGAGATGAGATAGGATATGGCGGTTGATAAATTTCTCTGCAGCTGGTGTCCCCGCATCAAGATAGATAGCGCCGATAATCGCTTCGATCCCATTGGCTAAAATATACATGCGGGCTTTTGAATTTGAATCTCGTGCTTCGCCCTTGGACATGAGTAGCCCTTCTTCAAATGCAAGTTGATTAGCGATTCCAGCTAACGTCTTGGCGTTGACCAGTGCGGCGCGCCAGTTGGTCAGTTCACCCTCTGGATTCGCGTAGTTTTTATACAAATATTCCGTTACGATAAGTTCGAGTACAGCGTCTCCCAAAAATTCAAGTCGCTCATTATGCGTGTATGGAAAATCTGCGTGTTCATTCAAATACGAGCGGTGGGTGAGAGCCTGAATGAGTAAGCTTTTGTCGCGAAAAACATGACCAAGGCGCTCTTCAAACGGGCTTAGGTCGGCAATGGGTGATTCCATATTCATGTGTGGGATGTACGTACAAACGGGCATCAACGAGGTCTAAACGGACGGCGCAATGCCTCTTTGTTCGTTTGCCTCGTTGCTGCCAGTCAATGCGGGTTGAGTAGATTCAGGTTTTTTATCCTTTTTTTCTTTTAGCTTGTCCGCTTCTTTGACGATTCCTTTATCCGCTTGATCACGAAAGATAGCACCCAAAACTCCATTCACGAATTTTCCAGATGATTCGCCACCAAACGTCTTGGCGAGCTCAATCGCTTCATTAATGGCTACTTTTGATGGAATTTCTTGGTTGTACATCAGCTCATAGGTACCAATACGAAGAATGTTCCGATCAACAGTGGTGATTTTTTCAAGTGGCCAGTCTGGAGCAAAGCGAGCGATGGTGGCATCAATCGTCTTTTGTTGCTCAAGAACATGTTGCACAATACTTTGTGCAAAATCTTTTTCATCTAATTCTGGGGCAAATTCCTCTAGATTTCGATAAATAATTTCTGAAACCTCTTTTTGGCCACCATGAAAATCCCATTCATAGAGAGACTGCATGGCAAGAGCGCGAGCGAGGTGACGATTAGACATACAAAAGGGACGAGGCCGTAAATATTCGGCCGGTAAAACAATGAGGACTACGCATGAGCATGGCCCTCATGGGAATGCTCTTTGGTTGGGCTTGAAGTCTTTTTCAGGAGTTTTTCAAGCTTCTTTTCTTTGCCTTTAATATGAATAGGGTGACCATTGTATTCCGTTGCCCCTGGGGCAGCGCGATGCGTTAGGTGGACTGCACCTGTTTTTGTATCTTTTACAATAGAGGCGGCCTTAAGCGCAAAATGCGAGGCGCGACGACGTTTATCTGAGCTTGTGCGGCGGTGACCAGGAAGACCCATAGTAAGTCCAAGTTCAACAAATTATATGAATAGTGTAGCAATAAAAAGTGCTTTTGGCAAGAGCCCCCCTTGTTCCTGTTTAAAATACATGATAAGCTCTGTGCATAAAATTATGCTGAATTTAGAGAAAACACTCGTGCTGATCAAGCCAGATGGCGTTCAGCGAGGACTTGTAGGCGAAATAATGGGTCGTTTTGAACGAGCTGGATTGAAGCTAGTGGCCATGAAAATGGTCCATGCGGCACATGAAGACGTTGATCGCCATTATGCGCTCACCGAAGAATGGATGAAGGCTGTGTATGACAAGGCGAAAGCGAAATATGAAGCTTCAAATGAGCCTTTTCCATTTCCTGACCATATCGCATATGGAACAGAAATCAAAAATGGATTGGTTACATTTTTGAAATCGGCTCCGATTATTGCCATGGTATTGGAAGGGGAGCGGGCTGTATCGTTAGTTCGTAAGCTCGTCGGTGCAACGGAGCCAGCCTCTTCTGCACCTGGCACGATCCGAGGCGATCTTTCGCATGATACGTACGCACTCTCTAATGCACAGAACCGACCATTGCGAAACTTGATTCATGCGTCTGGAACGGTTGATGAGGCTATGAATGAAATGCCGATTTGGTTTACGGAAACAGAGCTCTATAAATACGAACATGTGAATGATCGGGTACAGTACGACCCTAAGTGGTTCATGGAGTAAAGCCTTAAAAAAGGCGATCTGCCTGTGCTTCGCCCAGAAAAATCCTCATCGCCCCGCCGCTCATGAGCAGCGGGGCGCCTCCGGTTTTTCTGGGCTCCAGCACGGCGCATCTCATCCTTTTTTAAGGCTTTTCGTTTTCTTATTGTATCAGCGTAGGGGCGTGTGCCACACGCCCTCTGAACTTGACCCTTATTTGATGATTTGGCACAGTGAAACTGCTCGGAGGGGTAACTGGTGTGAGATTTTCGGCCTAAAATCGGTTCTTGAGACTACGATTTCGGTATCCGCCGTGGTGGAGCGATGACGGTCTCGCAGCGTTCAATCTTGGAGAGTCGGTTGGACGGACATGTGTCTGTTTCAATTCGCTCCCTCTGACGATGTGCTCACTTTGATGCAGATCCGAAAATCTCCATCGGTCCCTTCGAGTGAATCCCCTCCAAAGAGGGGTTTTGCTTATCTGATATCTCGATATTCTTTTGTGAATGGTTTTTTAAAAATCATGATAGAGAAATAGTTGATTCCATAGCGTAGGCCCATTGTTAGTAGTCCTTCTGCTTTTAAGCGTCGGCTGGAGGCGTAGATAGGAAGGCTGAACGTGAATTTTACCTCACCTTGTTCTTGCATACGGCGTGCGACATCTGCATCTTCACCGTAGAATGTAATGCCTGTATCAAATCCACCAATTTTTTCAAGCGCGGTTCGTTTGAGAATATAGTTGCCACCCTGGAGCATGCCACCTTTTTTGAGAATAAAGTGGTTCACAAGATAGCTGATATATCCCAGATAGTAGAAGAAACGGACATTGATACGTGCGCCAAGCGGTAGATCTCGCATCATGTGAGGGCCACTAAGTGCGACGAGGCGTTCGTTTTTTGTAAATTCATCAAAGACTTTTTTTAACCATTCAGCTGGAAGCTCTGTGTCCGCATCAACATTCGCAATCAAGTCTCCGTGTGCGGCTTGAAAGCCAGCTTGTCTCGCATACGTGAGTCCTTTTTTAGGTTCGTCGACGACAATCACATTTTTGAACGTTTTTGCGATACTTTTTGTTGTATCCGTACTTGCGTTGTTCACCACGATGATTTCCGCATCCTGACACGATTGACGCGCGAGCTCTTTTTGTACCGATTTCAAGCATGTTCCGAGCCAGGCGGCTTCGTTGTAGGCAGGAATAACGAAACTGATTTTCATAGCGATTATCGAATAGGCTGCCATTCTTGAGTGAGTGCTTTTTGGAATAGTTTGACCCAAATAACATTGATTGCCCAAATCCCGAGGAGTTTTAGATGCCCTACTTTATGAACTCGTCGCCCGCTGTGAAAGATGGTGAGTTCGTGGATCATACGCGTTTTTCCAATTTTTGCCAGGCGTTCAAACAGATTATTATCCTCATAGGTGACAAGCAGGTCGTTGTAGCCCTTGATGCGATCAAAAAAACTACGCCGCACCATTTGGAATTCGCCAGAACATGAGCCGGTATGAAATACGTTGTTCATCAGGCGATGTACAAGATTTACGAATCCGAAAAAAGGTTTGTCTTGCCAATAGGCTTGATCCGGGGCAACCTTGATCGAGACAGTTACGCCTGCAAGGGATGCATCTGACTCGAATGCTTGGATAAGCGTATGAAAAAAGGCATCTGGAGCTGGAATATGTGTATCCGCATCAATGAAGACAAGATATTCTCCCCGAGCCAAGGTTGTTCCTAGGTTACGAGCGTTGGCAATGGTTTGACGGGTCGTTCCTTGATAGATCGCAATCTTGTCGGTGTAGCGAGTAGCAATTTCCTGAGTTGCATCTACGCTCCTACCGTCGGAGACGATAATTTCGTATGACGTGGTTGTCATGGTCTTGAGATTCTCAAGCGTGTGTTGAAGAGCGCCTTGTTCGTTGAATGTTGGGACGATAATGGAAATCATACGGAGTCATCACTCATTTTTGAGTATCTTGTTTTGACATAGCTCCCGAAACCCTTCAGTGCGAGGAGCAAAATGACGATGAATACCACAATAGAAACGATGCGCAGACCCTCTGAAATTTTTAGATACACATGACCGAACGTATAACCAAGCAGCATCATGAGCCCCGTCCAAAACAGGCCGCCGAGAAAATTTAAGAAGATAAATTTTTTGAGTGGCACCTTGCTCATGCCCGCTGTAAAGAGCGTCGCTACGGCAAATCCAAAGCCCATGGTGATTTTGGAAAGAAAGAGAATCTTGCCTTCGTGGTTTCGAAAAATACGCGAGATACGCGCACTGGATTCTTCCGTAATACTCAAAAATTTTCCAAAACGTTTGATAAAACGATGAGCGCCATAATAGCCAATGGCATACCAGCCAATGTCGCCCGTCAGATCGCCAAAGAGTAGCGCCAGATAGGCGGGGAGAAAGGAAAAATAGTTTAATTTGAGCAAAAATCCTACGGCTGCCATGGTCACCGGTCCCTCAAGGATCGACAGAAAAAAAATGGCCGGGTATTTAAACGCCAGCATCCATTGAATGAGGTCCATAGAGGAGATTCTGACAAGAAAGTACCATTCTTGAGCTTTTTCGTACACTAAAACGAAAAAGACCTCGACCGCGACGGGGAGAAGCGAGAGGTGCTTTTCCGTCGCAATGCGAGGTGCGAAATCAGGTAGCCGTAGGCCTGTTTTTCATGATACCTGAGAAGCTGATGATGTCGCCGCGTTGGCCAAAAATCATCACCGTGAGATGAAGGCCGTGGGGCGTCTGAAGCCGCATGACCGTCACCGTATCGGAGTAGCTGAGCTCGTCCAGGAGTAGCCGCCGCATCTCATCGTCCGATGTCGCAGTGTTGCAGATGTGATTCAGCGCCGCTTTGATCTCGGTGTTGGTGAGATCCTTGTAGGTACGCTGTATCCAGTGCTGCGGATGCCAGCAACCGTTGTCGTAGGGAAGGACGCCAAGATCACGGAGCGAGTGCAAACCGACCCAATCTACACTATTATTGTAGCTATCTTCCTTCTCGACGCTCTTCACTGTCAGGCGCTGCTTTAT
>CAYRMN010000013.1:11552-32198 GCA_964425575.1 uncultured Gammaproteobacteria bacterium
GCTCGGCGCTCCAGGCCACGTGGACGTAGACTGCTTGATCGGGTTGGAGCTCTGAAGATTTGGTGATTTGGCAAAGGCCGTGGTGGGGCTGACGCGTGGGATAGTGATCGATGTCCATGCCTCCCCCTTTCAAGGAGCAATTCGCATCCCGTACAGGGACGCTACGTGATTGTTCGCCTTCAAACACGAGGCGAACGAAAAAAAATTAGCACGCAACAGCTCTTTTGTCAAGTATATTTGATACACTTCTTTTCATGCAGGGTGCGGATACCCTTTTTCGCTAAGTTGTGCTATTATCGGTTTCTATATATGAAATTCACTCGCTTTTTTTGCTCAGTTGTCATCATCAGTGCCTTTGGGATGGGATGCTCTAAACCAGCTCCATCTCCTCGGCCCGCCTCGGATTCACAGGTTGAAGCTCCGTCTACACCAAGTCCAGCACTGACCTCCGATACAGACTTAGAGGTGAAATTGGCGATTCTTCAAACGAATGGAGGAGTGGTGAATGTGACCCATGATCAAACCATGCAGCTCGGTCAGGATGGCGCTTCTTTGTTTGCTGGCGATACGGTTGAAGTTGCTTCTGGAACCGCAGAGATCGTTTTTCCTGAAGCGGGTGCGTCTGCCTTGCCGGCTGGGTCAAAGGTGACATTGGTGGCGCATGGAAGCGGGCAGGGGAGCGTGTATGCACGCGTCATGCTTGAAGCGGGAAGTATTTGGACACGTTTTGAACGGTTGCTTGGTCCAGATGAACATTTTTCGGTCAGCGGAAATGGTGTCGTCGCTACAGTGCGTGGCACAGCCTTTGGGATGCTGTTGGATGGCAAAGGCGCTGATGTTCAGGTGGCAGAGCATGTGGTTGATGTCGCAACATTTGATGATGATGGTTCATCTGCAAAAAAAGCTATTGATGTAACTGAGGGGCGTGGACTCAAGATTGATGCCGATACCTTGAAGCGCGAGGATCATGAAAAAATGCAGAAGCGCATTCGGATGATGAAGCAGGATGAGAAAGGATCTTTTGGGTATCGTTTCATGAAGACCAAGTTGCCGGATTCCATCATGAGACCGGGCAAGCGCAAACCGGTAACGACATCACAGAACGTGGAGGTCGTCGTCCGAGTTGTTACACCATCCACTCAGCCAATACCAGGAGTCTTGGTTAAATTATTTACGAGTGCCCAAGGGGCGGAGCAGGATCTGAACACGATGCTTGCCGATGAGTTACTCCATGCTGGAGTACATGATGCGGTTGCGACAACCTACGTGGATGGAAGTACAAGCTTTCGATTACGAGCCTCTCAAAAACTGTTTTATCGCGTCCGTCGTCCAGCGTCTGTAGGGAAACAGGCCATTGTTCGGACTGGTTCATGGAATATTGTTGCAGCGGAAGAAGTAACGATTGTGTTGGATGATGTACCTGTTACGCCTCCGCCTATCGTGCCTTTTATTACTCCTCCTACGGTTCCATCACCGACCTCAACGCCACCGATTCCACCGGAGTCGAAACTCCCTGCACCTGCTCCCAAATTTCTTCCCACTAAGCTGATTGTTTCTGCACTTGGCCCCACGAGTCTGACGACCGGACAATCCTCGCCGCTTGAGGCAAAAGTGGAATATAGCGATGGAACAATTCATTACGTTACTCCTCAGTGTGTCTGGTCGAGCAGTAATCCCGAGCTTGGCGGCATCCAAAATGGAAAATTCGTATCTCTATCAGGTGTTGGGTCAGCAAATGCGATCTGCAAATATGCGGAAAGTGGGCTGTTATTCAGCGAGTATGTGACGTTTACTATCTCACTTGATCCTCAGCTTCATCCTGTTGGTGGCACTGGTGCGTTGCCTGTGCGTAAGTAATGATAGAGGGGTCTATGTTGAAAGAGGTTTCCAAACTTCGTCGTCCGTTACTGGTCGGGTTGATCATCGCTGCGTGTGCTGCAATCGGACTATGGCTTGGAATTCTTCAGAGCTGGAGTTCATTGGCACGCGATCGGCTGTTTCTTCCTCGACCGGCTGATCCGTCCATCGTAATCGTGGCCATTGATGATGCTTCACTTGCTCAGATCGGACGCTGGCCGTGGGATCGTCATATTCATGCAGAACTTATCAATAAACTGTCTCAAGCTGGCGTGGCAGCCATCGGGTATGACGTCAATTTTCCTGAACCTTCGACGCCACAGGATGACGCAGCTTTAGCTGAGGCGCTTCGTCGATCAGGAAAAGTCGTATTACCTATCGAGTTGTCGCTTTTTAAGCAACATCATGGATTTGAGTTTTCAATGAAGAGTGTGGTGCAGTCTCTTCCGATCTTTTCTGCCGCGGCTGCACAAACCGGACATACGAATGCGCCACCAGACGGCGATGGGGTTGTGCGAAGTATTCCGTTGTTTGTTTTTGGATCGGAATATCCTGGGGGATTTGATGTTGACAACAGCGTGCCGGCCTTTGCGTATCGAGTATTTCGGCTCACGCATCCGACAACAACGGGCGCGATTTTCGTAATGGATCGGGATGCTCGGGTCTGGATCAATTTTAATGGTCAGCCAAAACATATTTTTAAAACGATTTCCGCCATTGATGTTTTGCGCGGATCGGTCGATACGGCTTTTTTAAAGGGCGCGACAGTGTTCGTTGGCGCAACAGCGTCTGATCTACACGATGAGCAGCTAGTGCCTACCTCGAATGGGGTGTTAATGCCTGGTGTGGAGCTACATGCGTCATTGTACGAAACTATTCGATCAGAACATTGGCTGCGCATGTCGCCAATCGTATGGCAGGCGCTTTTCTTGTTGCTGTTGGGCGCATCGATTGCCCTTTGCATTGCTCTCCTTCGTGTTCGTTACAGCCTGCTAACGATTGCTCTGCTATGGGGCGGTTATATTATCGGTGCGTTCGTATTATTTGATCGAGGTTGGATGGTAGATTTGGTTTGGCCAACGCTCGTGATCATATTTGTTTCAGCCGCGGTGCTGCTTGAGCGCCGTATTACGATTGATCATGAGCGGCGTCAACTCCGTTCCGCTTTTTCACGGTACGTCTCCGGTTCTGTCGTTCAGTCCATTCTGCATGATCCATCCAAATTAAAGCTGGGAGGGGAAAAGCGACGCATGAGCGTTTTATTTTCTGATGTTCGGGGCTTCACCACCATTGCTGAAGGCATGGCGCCAGAGCATTTGGTTGACGTCATGAACATTTATTTAACTCGCATGACGGATATCGTTTTTGCGAATGAAGGAGTTCTCGACAAATACATTGGTGATGCGGTGATGGCGTTTTGGAATGCTCCGTTTGACCAGCCTGATCATGCGCTCCGAGCGATCAAAACGGCCTTGACGATGCAGACCGCGCTCAGTGAGATGAATGCAGCTCAAGCGTTTGGAGAGGGGATGATTTTTAAGATCGGTGTGGGCGTAAATTCAGGTGATATGATTGTGGGTAACATGGGATCAGAGACGCGTTTTGATTACACGGTGATCGGCGATAATGTAAATTTAGCATCACGACTTGAAGGGATCACTAAAGAATATGGCGTTGGGATCATTATATCTGAGGCGACCTATCGTGATGTTGCGCAGACTGTTCTTGCTCGACGAATTGATAAAGTAGCAGTGAAAGGTAAAAAGGAACCCGTTATTATTTATGAAGCCGTTGCTCTTATCGAGCGCGCGACCCCTGCACAGAAACGTCTCGTCGAGATGTTTGAAGCTGCCTTAGCAGCCTATTTTGCGAAAGATTTTTCAACGGCAATAGCTGCGTGTGAAGCAATCCAAGCCGCTTTTCCTGATGATGGTCCGACGAAGATTATTTTAGAACGGGTCAAGTATTTTATGGTTGAACCACCACCGGTTGATTGGAATGGGGTCTATGTGTTTACGAAGAAATAGTTTTTTTGTTTTCCTTTGACTTTTCTGCACATTCTGGCACACTCGGTGTATATGAATCCATTAAAAATAAGGTCTTTTTTTGTCGGTTTATTTTTTGTTTTCGGTTTCTCCATTCTTTGTTCGAATGTTGTGAGTGCTGCAACCTTTGATCAATCCGGCTGTAATCCTGTGACGTATTATGACGTGGGGCCTGGAAAGCAGTACACTCGTTTAAGTCAGTTGCCTTGGAGTCAGCTGAAAGGTTGCGATACAGTACGCGTATGGCCAAACATACTGAATGGTCAGATCGTGCCATATTATGAGCAGGTTCTTATTTCTGCCGGAACAAATCTCACTCCTACCACACCCAATAAATGGTTTCGGTTGCAGGGTATGAAAGATGCAAATGGGAATCGCCCAATTTTGGATCGTGCAAATTCCACTCAGAAAGAAACGGTCAATGGCCAGGTTCGAAGTTTACAGTATCCGGACAATAATAATCCTCAATGGAGAGCTTTATATAAAGAGGGGGAAATTATTCTTTGGAGTCAAGCGGGAGCTAAATGGGGGAGCGATACTCCTCAAAATATCATGATTGATGGTTTTGAGATCCGAGGAGCTTCTGATTTGTATACGTTTACCGATGAGAAAAATCAGGTAACGGCCCAAACGGACGATTTTGCTTCGGGTATCTATGGATTTGGTCACCATCTCATTTTTAAGGACAACCTTATTACCGATAACGGAAACGGTATTTTTATCAATTCAAGATACGATGATTTTGCGAATACATCGCGAGATCTATTGATTGAAGGAAATATTTTTACCAACAATGGTCGTATTGGCGATTTCCACGAACATCATATTTATGTTCAGGCAATCGGCGAAATTGTTCAGGGAAACTTTTTTGGCATGGGAAGACCAGGATCTCACCCACAGGCATACAAAACGCGTAGCTCAGATTCGGTTTTCCGCTACAACACCGTTATTCTTGATCCTGCTCAAACAAATGATACTTGCCTCCAAACGAAGAAGATGTGCGGTATTCAGCAAGCACTTTGGTATTCTGAACCGGATGGAAGCCCAGTTCCTATTAAAGCAGCGTCAAATTATAATAAGGCATTCGTCTATGGCAATATCTTTGTTGATAAAGCAAATGGTCAAGGGCTCTTATTTACGGATCGAGATGCAGCCAGCACAGTATACTTTTTTAACAATACGGTTTTTGTAAAAAGAGAACCGACGCATGAGGTGCTATTGTTCATGAATCCGATTGGAACAAAGATTGAAGCACGAAATAATATTTTTGCGGCTGAACCTTTAGTCGCAGGCGGGAAGCAAGTCCTGCTTGTCTTTGAAGGTTCGTCTAGTGGTGGTGGCAATGTGAATTTAGTGAACAATCTTGTCACAACACCAAACACGGAGTTTTGGCCAAATCATCACGGAGCAGGGGCGAATACCACTGTTACTGGAATGGCGAGTAATATCTTGATTCCCAATAACAACAACAGTCTTCTGTTTGCCGATCTGACGAATCTTGATTTTCATCTCAAAGCAGGTTCGCTGGCAATTGGGGCGTCCGCAGCACTAGATCCTATCGCGATTGCGAATGGTCACGTCATTGATAAAGAGTATGTATCTCTCGGTGCGACTCAGGCTCGAGCTACTGTTGCTGATGCGGGAGCATTTGCGTTTACCGGCCAAGGTGGAGCTGTCGTTATCCCTCCTTCTACACCTCCAGCAACCCCCTCCGTAGGAGCTGTTCCACCTGTAATTATTCCGCCCCCTGTCGTGAATAACGGGAACATTGTGGATGGAGGAAATGGTGGTGTAAGCAATCCATTGTTGGATTTTCTCAAACAGATCAGCCTGTCCGTCGGTTCATTGGTCAAAGCTCCAGATGACGGCAATCCCCTTACCCAGCTAGACTCAACGGTCTATTACATTGGGAGTGATGGGAAGAGACACGTCTTTCCAAATCCAAGCGTGTACTTTACGTGGTTTGCGGATTTTTCCACTGTCCAAACGGTGAGCTTGAATACTCTTGCCAAGATTCCACTTGGCAGAAATGTGATTCATAAACCAGGAGTAAAGATGGTGAAATTCTTAACGAATCCGCGCGTATACGTCGTTGACATTGGAGGCGTCCTTCGTTCAGTTCGCTCAGAGGCGGTTGCGAGCGCGCTCTATGGATCGAGCTGGAACAAGAAGATCCTTGATATTTCCGATGCATACTTTACGGATTACACATTTAGCCCATCTGATGTTCTGATGAGTTCAGATTTTCACCTGGCTGATATCCTGCTAAATGTGAAAAATATCGACAGTGTATTGAAAAATTAATTGCATGAAAGTCATTCTTCCGCTTTTTTTCGTGGCTGCATTGCTGGGGGCTGGATGCGGATCTTCCGTATCCACTCCTCGTATATCTGAGGCGCTAGATACACCGTCTGTAACTCCAGCAGTCCCCCAAGGCGAGACCGCTACAACCTCTGTGAAATATCTGACAACGTATCAGGATTCCAGTTTTGGATATTCTTTTATCGTTCCTACTGGTAGCTTCTTGCAGCAGGAAGAACCTGGGGGCGGTCGTATTCAGAACTATACAGGTGGGAGGGATTTCGGAGGTCTTGAAAAAGGCAAATACTATCTTGAATTCTATGCTGTGCGCGGTCCACAGAGAGTGATTGCGACAGTGGAACAATGTCATGAAGAGAAGGGAGGAGCGCTTATTACATATGATAATGGATATCGTGCCTGGGTTGGTTTGGGACCGGTTGGGGGAGATGCAGGAGGTGTGCGTTATCAGTTGTGTGCCGTCTCAAAAGAAACGACCATTGTCATGACGGTTACGACAGCCGTAGAAGATGGGCCAGCCACGGCGAACGCGATCTTTCAAAGTTTTCGTCCGACTCCAACCAGCAGATCAAACGGCGCAGCTACGATTGTTCAATAAGTTTTCTAGCGGTAATAAAAAATCACCCCACCTCTCGTGAGAGGCGGGGTGATTTTGTTGAAGGACCGTCACCTCTAGCTTCATATGCATGAAGGTAGGGGCGGCAGGGCGAGACAAGCCTCGCAAAAACTGATATATCAAGTTCTTCCTGTGCGCTTTATGGGATAGAAACGTATCGGATCTGAGACAAAGTTACTTTCATCCGGCTTCACCCAGTACAGGGGTTGAGAGACTCAACTACTAGACTGGAGAAAGGATCGTTACGAAAAGATAGAATGCCATAGAATGAAGAGTATGTCAAGGATAGTTGGCTCATTTCGAATCAAATAAGGCATTTTTATGGCCACACACAGCAGTGTTTGTCATTATGGCCACAGCACTTTTTTCTTACTAGATAGTAAAAGATTCGGTTTCGCTAGTATTCAAACCGGTATTGGTCTAAGGTAGATTTTTATGTACCCCCCTTCTCATCTATCGGTACCAAAGATTGCCATACTTGGGAATCACCTTCCTCGTCAATGTGGCATTGCTACGTTTACCTCCGATTTGAGTGATGCTCTGATCGCTCAGTTTCCAGAAGCAGGGTGTTTTGTGCTGGCGATGAATGATGCTGATCAACGCTATACATATCCTGAACGTGTTCGTTTTGAGATTGCCGAACATGATATCAGTTCCTATCGACATGCGGCAGATTTTTTGAACGTCAATGATATCGACGTTGTCTGTGTTCAGCACGAATATGGCATTTTTGGAGGTAAGGCAGGGAGCCACGTACTGGCCCTCCTGCGAGAGTTGCGCATGCCGATTGTGACGACGCTCCATACGATTCTACCTGAGCCCAACTCACTTCAACGAGTTGTGATGCAAGAGGTGCTTCAAATATCAGAACGAGTCGTGGTCATGACAGAACTGGCAGCACGCACACTTCACGAGGTTTACGGTGTTGCTCGAGATAAGATCGATGTGATTCCTCATGGAATTCCATTTGTACCATTTGAGTGTCAGAGCAAAGATCGGCTTGGCGTAGATGGAAAATCTGTTATATTGACCTTCGGGTTATTGTCCCCAGATAAGGGGATTGAATATGTTATTGATGCGTTGCCGACAATTCTGGAGAAATATCCAGATACGGTATACATTGTCCTTGGCGCGACACATCCTCACATCAAGCAGTATCAAGGGGAAATGTATCGATTGATGCTTGAGAATCGCGCGAAACGTCTCAACGTTGATTCGCACGTTATTTTTCATAATCGATTTGTTCCACAAACAGAGCTCATTGAATTTTTGTCAGCGACGGATATTTATATCACGCCGTATCTCAATCCAGAGCAGGCGACGTCGGGGACATTGGCCTACGCGGTTGGATCTGGCCGTGCAGTTATTTCAACGCCCTATGCTCATGCCACTGAGCTTCTGGCTGATGGACGCGGTATCGTGGTTCCTTGGAGAGATTCATCTGCGATTGCTCGAGAGGTATGTGGATTGCTTACGGATACGACGAAACAGGCTGCGATGCGTGCATGCGCGGCTGCGTATGGGCAGACAATGCTCTGGCCGAGAGTCGCCGCATCCTATATGCAGAGTTTTCAGCGGGCGCAAAAAGATCGCGCAGAGCGATATCGTAGTGCCTTTCGTGCCAAGACATTGGCAGAGCGACCAATAGAACTTCCCGATTTAAACCTTGATCATTTGAAGCTCATGACAGATGATACAGGGATCTTGCAACATGCGGCGTTTACTGTTCCGCGTTACGAAGATGGATATTGTCTTGATGATAATGCACGCGCGTTGCTATTGATGACGCGATTGGAGGAGGAGGGGATGGTGGATACACAAGAGACACGTGCTCTTACGTCTCGGTATTTTGCATTTGTGCACCACGCATTTGATGCAGCACATGGTCGATTTCGTAATTTCATGGCGTATTCACGGCAGTGGAGTGAGGCGCAGGGCTCAGAGGATAGTCACGGGCGTGCGTTGTGGGCGCTGGGTACGGTGGTGGGTCGGAGTGGAGATCCAGGACGACAGAGATTGAGCAATAACCTCTTCCATGCCGCTCTCATTGCGGTTCATGACTTTTCAAGTCCTCGTGCCTGGGCTTTTACCATTTTGGGCATTGATGAGTATTTCCAGGTTTTTGAAGAAGATGTCGGTGCGCAATCAATGATGAAGCAGCTCGCAGAGCGCTTATTTGATTTGTTTGAACGAACACATCAGGCTAAATGGCCGTGGTTCGAGGATGCTGTGACATATTGTAATGCTCAATTATCCCAGGCGTTGATTGTGTCTGGAGCAAGAATGGACAACGATGCAATGCTGGAACGAGGTTTGCATTCACTGGAGTGGCTTGTTTCAATACACAACTCAGAGGACGGGTACTTCGTGCCCATCGGATCAAATGGATTTTATCCAAGAGGAGGAAATATAGCGCCCTTTGATGAGCAGCCTGTGGAGGCACATGCAATGGTGGCTGCGTGTTTTGAGGCGTTTAGAGCGACAGGTGATCGGCATTGGGTTGATTGCGCGTATCGCGCGTTTTATTGGTTGCTTGGTCATAATCATTTACACCAATCATTATATGATCCATTGACGGGCGGATGTCGTGATGGTTTGCATGAGGATCGGGTCAATCAAAACCAGGGGGCAGAATCGACTCTTTCATTTCTGCTCGCGCTATCTGAAATGCGATCGGCTGATGCGATGATCGCGTTGAGAGCAAATACCGCTTTACGATCCGCCCCTTGACGCCTCACTAGAAAGCGTCCACAGTGAATTCATATGATTAATGAAGTGATGGAACGTGTTGTTATTGAGGGCTTAAAACAGATTCAGCAATTAGCCTATTCGCTTCGAGAAAATACGAATCTTCCAAAACGAGAAGTTCGTTTAGCGCAGACGATACGTAAGATTGCAGAAACGCAATTAGCGAGTTTTGAGGCAGAAAAAGGTAAACAAAAGAAATCAGCAAAAAATAATTAAAAAACTCCCAGACAGGCCGAGAGTTTTTTCTGGATCAGAGGGTGATGGCTATCTTTCGGATTCGAGCATTTTCAAAATGGTATCCAGTTTGGTATTGATTGCTCGCAGTTGCTCGTCGGTTTTGCTTGTGGTGACATGATCTGTACCTCGGCGGTTTTCGAAAGATGGTTTGCCGAATTTTTTCGAACCACTGGGTTCACTACGATCAAAACATTTGAGACAAAAGACTGGTTTGCTTCCGTTTGGTTTGAAGGGAACTTCACACGTTATTCCGCAGGCGTGGCAGGTGGCCGTATGCATGGCTGGTCGATCAAATTCGCTATTGTGCGAGGATGGCTTTGACCACGGTGCTGGCTTCCCTCCGAATTTTTTTCCACCCGATTTCTTGTCAAAACGATTGCTTTTAAAATCTCTGGCCATAGTGAGTAAAAGGTTATGTAGTGATAATCAACGAAGCATAGCCTATTTCTTGAAAAAAGCAATGGCTGGAGGTGGTTTTTCTTATTTAGATAGAAACGAAACGTGTCCTAAGGATGTTTAGCGCAAAGAGTTGACATATAGGCGTGTTAAAGGACCAAATGTTCCAAAATCATTCGATTGCGCAGATCGTTTAGTAAAAATTTGTTGTGTATATACGTGCTGAAAGCGTCTCAGCGCTTGATCGGTTTTGCGTCCGAATTCATTTGTTTCATGACCAGGGGAGCCAAATCCGCTCATGCTCACGAAGAATTTGTTTGCATTTAAAAAACGTTGTAGACGCTGCACGTCAGGGTGTTTAGTGCCAAGGCTGAGGTTTCGAGTAAACAATGGAGTCTTGACTGTGTTTGTTGTTGTTGGAGCATTGAATACAGGTTGAGGTATAGGGAGTGGTATTATTTGCGGGGGTGGAAGTATCTGAGAGGACGTGGGCGTTTGTAGGATAACTGTTGTGAAAATTGGATCGCTTGAGCGTCCGTACGCTGTATAGAATTTTGCATAAATATGATAGATACCCGGCGGACATTGTTTGAATTTTATGAGTCCATGCTGAGAGGAGCAGAGATCCCACGCGGTTGTAGGGGTAAAGAGTTCGAGTGAGGAATGTGAAAAGTTTGCGTCAGAAGAAAGAGCCATTCGATTCACATCTGTGCCAGCATGAAGTGTCAATTGAACAGTTCGTGACGTAACGGTTGAGGTTCCTGCGACTCCATTCACGGAAAGTGAAAAGTTTTGTGAAGGTCGAATTGGTGGTAAAAAACTTTCTGGGGGTGTTGCCGGAACGCCTGCGTATTGAGGAGCTGCAGGGGACGGCGCTTCGGTATTTCGCGCTCGGCGCGGACGCCAGTCTGTGCTGACAGAGCAGGATGTACAGTCAAAATTTACTGTACCTACTATCTCACCTGACGACCTTCCATGAAATACCCCCCGTTCATCAATTGTGATGCCTGAGAAATTGATCCATCCAATATTCTCTCCCCACGCAGAACCGGACAAATGGCCTTCTCCATCGTTCCGAATTCCTGATTGTGTGGGCGCTAAATTAATCCATCCATACGAGTCGCTCCACGCATATCCAGTCATTCCATCATCTGTGATTCGGACATTCCCTTGATGGGTATGAAAATTGATCCATCCAATATTTTCCGACCATGCGACATTGCTATCTTCTGGATTCAATGTGCCATCTGATGTGGATGCGAACGTCATGATCGGAATGACACAATACAAGAGAGAAAGAATAACCCCTGTTCTTAACCGCATATTATATCTCGTAGAAGAAAGACAGTCGCAAAGATCTCGTTGTGTTGTTTTGTGATGATCCGGGGCTGGCGATTAACTCAATCGTTGTTGCATTTGCTGCGATAGATGCCACGGTTGGTGTAAGAGTCCCATTTGTTCTGACGACGACATTCATATGGCCTGATGGTTGGTTCGCGGAGGCGGTGAAGGGTAGTGCGATGTTGATAATTCCGGATCCAGCACCTTCAGCTCCGCCATCTCCCTCTAGAAAAATATTGACCCAACACAGTCTGCCGATTCTGGTGTAGCGCCCGATGTTCGTCGTATAGACAGGGACGATATTTCCAGATCCACCAACCAGCGTCACGGTGGGCGTAAAAGTGCCTTCAAGATATGCTGTTTCTGTAATCGTCCCCACCCCCGTTCGTACAGGGAATGTATGTATGCCTGATTGCGCTGCTAATCGTGCCAGATCCGCATCAAACTCCTGTATATTCACACCAATATCTAACCCAAGATTTGTTCGTGCCGCAGCTGCGGTCGTCGCACCTGTTCCTCCTTTGGCTATTTCAATCTGATCGGCACGCCATGTACCACTTGCTACGATGCCAAGTGTCGTTAGGTTGCTTGTTCCCGGCCACAGACTCAATGCCATGTTTTCTACGTCTGTAAGTCCTACCGCAGCTTTATTCAACGGTTGGAATGTTTTATCTCCACGCCAATATTGAGATGTTGTTCCAGTGGTGATCGAGGGCTCTTTCTCAGCAAGGACCGATGAAAGATCCGTCTGATCCGCCAATGTGCCCGTAATGGAGCCCCAGGTCACACCCCCGTTCGTTGAGAGATTTTGCCATGAAACACTTCTTCCATTTGTTGTGAGGACTTTGCCGGCATTCCCTGTTTGATCTGGTACAAGGGATGCGAGTGCACCTTCTATTGTTGTTGTCCCTGTCCCACCATGTTCAATAGAGACGGGCGATGTTAAGAGAAATTCTGTTCCGACGAGCGATAGACCGCTCCCTGCCGTATACGCTGTACTCGTTCCACCAGCTGTAGGAGTGATCCATGTTAGCCCTCCAAGACCATTCGTTGAAAGAACCTGACCTGCGAAGCCATCTGTGTTTGGCAGTGTCCAAACTTGATCTGTGGTGATGGCGTCCGGTGCTTTGAATCCCACATATTGTGAGCCGTTCATGCCGAGTTCTAGAAAACGAATTTCACTGGTATTTCCGGACGCATCTCCAAAGGGGTTTAATTGCAGCGCATTTTGTTCATCCAATCCGAGTAGACTTCCGATTTGTGATTGATCGAGCGCCAACTGTCCTCCGTTGAGGACGAGGGGAGGTAAAAAGGAGAGGCCAAACGTGCCTGTGAGGACCTCATATGAGAGGGGGCTCGAGGCTGAGACGTTCGATCGAATCTGCGACTGAGAAAAATATTTGTTCGAAGCACCTTCAAGGATATCGTCTGCATTCAATACCACAGATCCGATTTTTCCATTCACGGATTGCACGAGGTCGGAGGAGGGTGCTAATAGCTCTTGCCATGTATTATCGCGCGTACGTACATAGGTGATGTTCGAGCCCGTAACAACAACCATATCTCCCGATTGAAGATCGGTAAGCGCATCTCTCGCTGAGATGTCTGTAACGACATAGATGTTTTCCAGATCCATGACGTGAGGTGTTAATATTTTTTGCCACACGTTATCTTGGGTGCGGATGTATGATTGGCTTATATTCGTTACTTCAGCATGGTCTCCGACTTGAACATTCGTTAATGCATTGAGTTCGTCTAAGTCCGTAACAACATATGTATTGCTATAGGGCGTTAACAATTCTTGCCATGCCCCCGTTGGGGCACGGACATACGATTTTTTGAGGCTTGTTACTTCAGCATGGTCTCCGACTTGAACATTTGTGAGGTCATTTAGCGCGGTTAGATCAGGCACGATAAAAACTTCCCCCTCAGTTTTTGAGAGTTCTTTCCATGATCTATCCTGTGCAAATAAAAATGATTGTCGAACACTTGTAACCTCTACATGATCACCGACCTGTACGTCTGGAAGGGCATCTCGAGCCGCGATATCTGGTACCGTAAAGCTATGTGATGTGCGAATAGCTGAAACCCTACAATCTGGATCAGTTGGAGCACAGTTCGGGTTGAGCGTTTCCCCCGGTGCGAAACGTGCAAGCGCAAAACTAAGATGCGCATTGCTTAGTCCGAGAACAATGGAGACTCCAATAAAAAACCAACCATGCACTTTCATAAAAGGTTAATTATAACCAATTATAACATAAACGTTCTATTCTTCCGATGAATCGGCAGGCTTTCTACGCCTCTACAGAATCGTTGGGACATGGGTGGAGCGGGCCTTTTTCGTACGTATTAACATGCGTCTATTCAGCCGTTCTTAGGAGAAGAAATTTTTTAATCAAACCACAGCATCATGAGCGCGATATGTAAGAAAACCGCGATTGTTCCGATGGTGAGACTTTTAGTGGTCCATGCCTGCGCGTTGACTGGAAATCGTCGAATAAATATGAGAGCTAGGACCAATCCAACGCTGATCCAAAAAAGTTCATTTAATAGAACACCGTGGAGCATGCTGCTTGGGATCCAGTCATTCCCAAGTGGAGGCTGCGGAATCTCAATGGCCTGTAACGGAAATCCAGCCTTGGCTATGCTCGGAAGCCCAAGAGCCCAAATATGCGTGCTTTGACTTGTGGAAATGTCATGGCGCGAGAGGATCCATGAACATAGCGAGAGAGTTGAGCCAAACAGAAGCGTGTATACGAGTCCCTTTTTGATATGGGTGAGCATAATGTTGAGACTTTACACTTTTTTGTTAGAGGAATCAAAGAAGAGTAAAGATGCTTGCAAAGTCAAATGCATGTGTTTAAAATGTAAAAACTTGAACAGTTCGGCATCCTCTTTAGTGAATCAGTTTATTCCATGTATTATATCTATGAAATTTTTTACTGTGATCTATATCGCTCCTGTGAATACACTTGATGAATGGATGAAAAAATCAGAAACAGAGCGTCAGGAGGTAGAAGCAAAGATGCGACAGGACTGGGACGGATGGCTTATCACCCATAAAGATGCTGTGCTCAATACCGTTGGTTTCGGGGTTACAAAACGTGTGAGCAAGAACGGTATTGAGGATGTGAGGAATGGTATGATGCTTTCTTCATATGTTGCAGGTGAATCGCTTCAAGCTGTTGCTGAACTTTTTACAGATCATCCACATCTTGGTATTCCAGGTGCGACCATCGAAATTATGGAAGCCCGCCCGATGAGTGGTGTTGAAGCTGCTGACCGTTGAGCGTAAAAGTGGCAGCGTTTTTCGACTTGCTTAATAGGTGGGGCGCGTTATGGTGTCTTATCGGTCAATATTCCCCATGGGAAAGATATTCTTTCTAGGGTTGAAAGAGCGTATCTGGCTTGAATGCGACCTGTTTCACTTCAGTGAATTGTTTGGCAGTTGCTTCAATTTGGGACCAAAGAATACCTATGCGGCAAGAACCACCACTGGTTGTATTCCGTGGATCATCAAACTCCAATGTGAGGGATCCATCTTTCAGGGCTGCGCCTTTAAGATTGAGGCCTGGGAGGGGATATTCCGTGGTAATTCCTTGAGCTAGCTCTTCAGGTGTTAATGCCCCTTTCAGGAGCTCGCGTATCGCATCTTGAATTGGAGTCATGGTTTTTGGGATTTCGCGCGTAACAGCCATAAGTCCTTGTGGTGAGCAACGAATGGCGCCTGAGCTATCCACATCATTTTTTGGATTGTAATAGTATAAACGAACAGTGGTTTGCTGCGGATTAAATCGCACGGGAATGCGTACCTCGGCAGAATGCTCTGGGAGACCTGATGGGTTATCTTTTTCAAGAATGAGCGTTCCGCTAGCTGTGGTTGGTTGGGTAAAGAGAAGATCTCCGGTAAATGGGACGAATGCATCCGTCATCCAGTCACGTTGAGCTTGAGCATGAGTGCGTACAAGCTCGTTCCCATGCGCATCAATAAGTTTTATCGGAAATGAAGCTTCAAAATACCAGCTACCCCGCGCCTCACCTGTAATGTGAAATGGGCTACTGATCATTGTATTCGGTTCAGGAGAGAATAGATGAATGTTATTTGTTTGAGATACGTTGACGAATGTGATGTGCGTTACTTGAACTGAAGGCGTTGAAGTTGTATCTATTTGAGTTCCTTCGACAAGGGCTTGCTGGCCTTGCACGAAGGAAGAGAGATCACATGGAACGCTCTGCGTATGTGATGTGCTGCATAGACTGTTCTGAGTAAAACTAAGCTGCGTGAGACGAGCGGGATTACCCGGCTCTTCAAATGCGATATACCAGACCCCCGGGCTCATCCCTGGATTATTTCTTACGAGATTGCCGTTATGTGAAAAATTGACTATGTTTTGAGGATTATTCTGTTGAGTTGGGCGACGATGCAGCCACCCAGTATTTTTGAAAACGAGAAAAAGAGTACCTCCAAGCCCGAGGATAAAAATGCCCAGCAGGATGCCCATCGATCGAGTCTTCATAGAGATGGAGGACAGAGAGGATTGTGCGTCATGCTTTTTGGTGATTGGATTTTCGACGACATTTGTCTTATACCAGCCAATGAATAGCGGTAAAAGCAGCGTGAGGGCATAGTAAAAATATACATCAAGTTTATAATATCCATCCGTCGGATGAAACATTTTGACTAAGAAAAAATAGTCACCAATAATGGCAATGAGAGTCCAGCAGATTCCAAGCAACACGAAGGAGAGAAGGGAAGTGCCTCGTATTTTTTGTACTAAGACCCAGCAGGTAAGTGCGGTTCCAATAGGCAGAATGATCCAGCCAATGAAGGTGGACGGGACGACCATAAAAAGGATAATGCCGAGAATATATCCTATCAACCAAAGCATTATTCCCCATCCAAGAAAGTCTTTCAGAAGAGATTTCGTCATAGAACGGAAGGATATAGATGAGCATCTTTGATCTAGATTGCGTATTTTTACCATATCACTTTCGTCTACCATTGTAACGAACTCGGCCAGCTTCATTCTTTTTTAAATCAAAAAATCCAGCAAATACGCAGGATTTTTTGTTGGTGAGTTACGTCATTCGCAAGCGTCGTGGCGGTGAATAGGGGAGCGAGTTTATGCATCCATATACAGCGCTTCATATAAGGTGCATAGTATAAAATATGAATAAACAACTTCAGTTTTTTGCTGCAACCACCGCCCTTGTGCTTGTAGGGGGCCTCGTCTACACATTGTTTGGTCAAAGACGAATCTCAAGGGTGCCTTCAGCGACAATAGAAAAAACAGAGTCGATACCAGCACAGACTTCTTCGACGCAGTCAGTGATATTTGATCCGTTGAATGCAACTTATATTATTGACAATGTGCCGGTGACGCTCGTGAACGGAAGAGCCAATGTTGTACAGAAACGTGTAAAAACAGTTACAGCGGTATTTGGCCTACCGACGATTGGAGATCTAAATGGAGATAGAAAAAACGATGGCGTCGTGTTTCTTACTCAAACAATGGGTGGGACAGGTACATTCTATTACGTTGCCGCTGCCATACAAGCCGCCAGTGGTGCAAAAGGTACAAATGCAATTTTTATTGGCGATCGAATCACGCCGCACGACGTACAACTGAGTAATAATCACATGACGGTTAGCTATCTAGATCGAGGGTTTACTGAAGCCATGGTGGCCAATCCATCTCTCTACACTATCCTTGAAATAACAGTAGATGGCATGCTGTTGAGGCAAGATGCACCCTAGCGAGTACGGTGTTTTTATAAAAACTCTACTCTTCGTGAATCTATCACCGTATATGTATTTCCTTCTTGTTGTAGCTCCACCCAGCTGCAGTCGCCAATCTCTGAGCCAAGCTCACCTTTTTTAAGGATATCTCTGAACAAGACCCTCATTGGGCCTCCATGCCAGACGATTCCAATACAGGAATGTCTTGCATCAGCGGTAAGGCGATTGAAGGCCATATGAATGCGATAACGAAAATCCTCATAGGATTCGGCTCCATCAATGGTATTGAGCCGATTTTTTACCTTCTCAACTAGATCAGGGTATTTTTGTTGAGCATCGCCTTTTACCTCTCCTGTTAAAATTCCGTATCGGTTTTGTTCTTTTAAATCTTTTTCAATCACGATCGGAATCACATCCTGTGAAATGATCTCTGATGTTTCACGGGCACGGATCAAGGGACTGGACATAAGTAATTCCATTCCCTTGCCCTTCAGTTCTTCAGACAGGCCTTCAGATTGTTTCCTCCCTTCAGGGGAAAGATGATCGTCATAATCACCTCCATAGCGATCTTCGATGTCACCGGTCGTTTGTCCATGTCGGATGAATATGATTCTCATACGGAATTGGAGAGATCATAGGAGAGTGGGCGTATTTAGGCAATGCAAGGATATATCTATATCCTAGTTACCTCAGTTGCTCGGTCACCCACGTTTCGATTTCTCTTCACTCCTCAATCAAAAAACCCAGCAAATATGCTGGATTTTTTTGTTGGTAGGCCACGTTGTTCGTGAGTGACGTGGCGGGGAATAGGGGAGCGTATCGAGCGGAGTAATTGCGGAACTATGCTTGAAGCAATTTTTTAATATCCGTTGCTATTTCGTCGTTCCAAATGGTATTGAATTCTTTTATCTGTGGGTGGCTCTCTGGATCGTCGACGGTATATTCAGGACAGATGTAGGAATGAAATGTTCCATCAGGTTTTATTTCAAATGCGTACATAATAATGGGGTCCAACCATCCGGTGTCAGACATGAACGCCGCCTTCCCCACGGCTCCAAATTCAGCAGCTTTTCTAAACAGATTGATCCATCCAATAAGCTGCATGCTGATGGTGTCAAAATCCATGTAGCCTTTTAAGATTATTTCATTTCCATCTTGTGATGGCTCTGTTTGAAAAAAGATTTTTCCTGATGCGCAAAGATCCTTTTGAGATTGAATAAAATCTTTGATCGTGGAAAGTTCCAGATCGCTTATCATGTAGTCAAAATTTCCCTCCCACTCATATTCATCATATGTAGTGTTCGCTTGTTCCCAATCAGCGATATTGTTTTTGGGAAAATGTAGTTGTACAAAACAAAAAATTCCGTCGGTTGTGTATTGCATAGAAAATATATTCTACTCTATTTTTTTTAAAAATCAAATCACATAATCAAATAAAGTCGTTTTGATTGAATGCTGTTACGCGAAATCGCTTTGAAACTCATTTAAGGCAATAAAATGCTCATCATTGAGTTGAAAAAATCGTCTATGTCGGACGGGCTTTTCACGGCGTTGGATATGGGAGCTGGTTAGCAAGTTTGAAACAGTATTTAGTATGGACAGATGCTCATTCATACAAAACACCCACAACAAGAAGAATTGTAAAATGCCATTTTTATAGCTCTTACGGGTGTCTGTTGCGGGTTGGCAGCTAGGGGTACTTTTTTGGTGAAAGAGCCTTTGTTTATGCGGTGATTGAGCCAGAGCCATTGCACATACCACAGCCAAACGAATTGCCGCGCCTATCGATCCGCACTCTTCCCGTGCCACCGCACTTCGGGCAGACGGTATTTGCCCGTATCCATCCTCTACCCTTACAAGAGCTGCATGAGATGTAGGAAACATGACCATGGCCACAACAATTTGCGCATCGCACTAACAGCATCATTTGCATGGCTCCTTTTAAGATGTTTTGTGTAAAACAAATCGCATCGCGATAGTATCACTTATTCATAGATTGTCCATTTTCAAACAAAAAAACCCAGCAAATACGCTGGATTTTTCGTTGGCGGGCCACGTCGTTCGCGATCGACGTGGCGAGGGATGAGGGAGATGGTTCGAAATTGGGAGATGGTTAACGCTCAATTTTTGAGTTAGGATTTTTGAAGAGGTGATGCGTTTAATTCTTGCTAGAACTCCTTATTTGATATAGATTGTTAATCTATCAAGTCTTTTTCCTGAGGAGGTGCTATATGTTGGAGTGTGGAATCTTCATCGTACCTGAAATCGTGATCATCACCCTCGTTCTTCTCTTCCTGAAGAGGAAAGAGAGGGGTGCTAAGAAGAATCTCAGCCTGCTCATCCATGGGAAGCCTGTCATCATAACAGCTGCTGTAGGAATCGATGTGGAGGATGTCATCGCTTCTCCTCGATTTCGTTCCTGGGTGGAGCGTTTAGAGGCTGGGTTACTGGTCACGTCTATTCATTTTCAGTCGGTTGATTTTTTCGGTTCCAAGGTGGGGTTCATCAAAATGCAGGTTACGGCCACGGATCCGGATGAAGTACCTTTGCCCGGGATCGTCTTTCTCCGAGGAGACTCTGTAACAGTCTTCGTGGTACTCGAATGTGAAGGCCGTGAGTATGCCGCATTTGCGGCGCAAGCCAGGGTCGCGGTTGGTCAATTGCACTTTATGGAGATTGCGGGCGGCATGTGCGATAAGGATGGGACATTTACCGGTCAAGCTGCTTTGGAGCTGCAGCAAGAACTCGGCCTGAGGATCCACCGGAAAGATCTCGTGGATCTCGTGGCGACTGCTTCTCAGGGTCGAGTGCAGAGCCTCTTTCCTTCTCATGGAGCATGCGACGAAGCTCTCGCGGTTCTCCTGTATCGTACTTCCATTTCCCGTGAGGCGCTCGATCATTTGAATGGACGACAGGGCGGCGTGCATGAGGAGGGAGAAAGAACGCATGTTCGTATCGTGCCTCTCGAAGCTATTTTTTCTGTTTCAAGAAACGAAACCGCCTGGTTGGCGTATCTCCTCTACGAAGACAGAAAGAGAAGGGGGTTGTAGTCAGTTCGTTCGTACTGCGACATCTGGATACGTCGGCCTGAATGAAGGGCGGCGTCCTCTTGGATGTCGCTCTTCTTTTAGAAGAAATTGATAATTTTTAGACCAGCTATGCTCTTACAGGAATGGGTTCATTTTTTTATGAGGATGGACTTTAAATATATAGCATATATTCATATTCTGGTTACCTCAGCTACTACGTTACCAAAGTTTCGATTTCCCTTCGCTCCTCAATCAAAAAACCCAGCAAATAAGCTGGACTTTTGCTGGCGGGTGCGAAGGGATTCGAACCCTCGATCT